>JAEUQE010000039.1:12131-46957 GCA_016789785.1 Bryobacterales bacterium | reverse complement strand
TGTTGATGCGCGTATTCGAACACACATTTGCGAATGAACTCGCGCGAGTCATCGGGGCTCTGCGTATAGTCAGGCCACGGCAGCCAGCGTCGAATGTGTGCGCGATTGCGGTCGATGACGGCAAACATTTCTTCGGCGTGATGTTCTTCGAGCAGCCTGACCTCGATCTCGTCGCCGGCCACAATGCGCGCCATGCTACTTCCCGGCCAGCTTTGCGGCGATGGTGGCGACGTGCTTGCCCTGGAATCTGGCAATCGCCAGTTCGTTCTCACTCGGTTGCCGTGACCCGTCGCCGCCTGTGATGGTGCTTGCGCCGTAGGGACTGCCGCCCGTGATCTCCGTCAGCGTCATCTGCCGCTGTTCGGAATAGGGCACGCCGACAATCACCATGCCGTGATGCAGCAGCGTGGTGTGCGCGCTCAGAATCGTCGATTCCTGACCGCCGTGCTGTGTCGCCGTCGACGTGAACACGCTTCCCACTTTGCCGATCAGCGCGCCCTTGAACCACAGTTGGCCCGTCTGGTCCAGAAAGTTCCGCATCTGCGCGGCGAGGCTGCCGAAACGGGTCGGCGCGCCGATGATGATCGCGTCGGCCTCCACCAGTTGTGCAGGAGTGGCCGTGGGAACGTGCGCAAACTTCTCTCTCGCCGCTTTGGCGCCCGTGCGCTCCAATGCTTCCTCCCGAACCAACTCCGGCACCTGATACAAACTCACCTCGGCGCCTTCCACTTCGCGCGCACCCGCGGCAACGGCTTCCGCCATCGTGTAGATGTGGCCATACATGCTATAGAAAATTACCTGAACCTTCACTCCCATAAATCTCCCCTCTCCTCTCAAACGTGAAATAGTGCGAGTTGTCCGCCTGTGTGCCAGAAGAGCACACTCTGGCTTTCGGAGTAACGCTGCTTGCGAATCTGATCAATGAGTCCAGCCATCGCCTTCGCTGTGTAGACCGGGTCGAGCAGGATGCCTTCCGTGCGCGCCACGAGTTCCAAAGCTTCGCGGCCCGCTTCACTCTCGATGCCATAGCCCGCTCCAACGTAGTCGTCCAGCACGCGGATATCACCTTCCATCTCGAATCCAAGCTTCTCGCCTACCCCAAGCAAGATGCTTTCGACCGTGGATTGGATGCTGCCAGATGGATCGTCGGCACTCACGCCAACCAGTTCCGTCTCCGGCGCAAGAAACAGCGCCCGTCCCGCGGTGAGGCCCGCGTGCGTTCCGCCCGATGAGGACGAAAAATAGATCGCATCGAGTTTCCATTCGTGGCGATCCATCTGCGCCGCGAGTTCCGCCGCCGCGGAGACGAAGCCCATCGCACCCAGCGGCGTGGATGCGCCAAGCGGAATGATCGCGGGTTGCCTGCCCTTGGCGCGCAGTTCCGCGGCCACCGCTTCCATGCGAGGTGCGCGCTCTTCACGGCCCTGCACGCGTTCCACATGCGCCCCGAACCATTCGTCCACTGCGAGGCTTGCCGGCTTTGGCGAGCCACCTCCACCATTCAGCACCAGCGTGCACTCCAGCCCAAGCCGCGCGGCAAGTGCGGCCGTCACGCGGCAGTGGTTCGACTTCTCGCCACCACAAGTGATCACCGCGTTCGCGCCTTCCGATTGTGCGGCGGCCAGCATGTATTCGAGCTTGCGTACCTTGTTTCCGCCGAAGCCCGGGCCCGTGTAGTCGTCACGCTTGATGTAGATCTTGGGCCCTCCGCCAAGGGCCGCGCGCAGACGTGGCAGTTTCTCAACGGGTGTTGGGTAGTGGCCAAGCGCCAGGCGCGGGATCTCTTCAAATCGTGCGATGGCGCGGTTGCGGTCGATCGGGTGCATTCAATTGCTCTGCGGCGCTGTGGCCGCCGGCGCATCGATCACCCCGATGAACGCCACCAACATCTCTTCCGTGGTTCCCTCACCCCAACGAACTTCCTTCAATGGCTTGTTCGGATTCTTCGGATTCGACTCAGAGTTGTCGTAGTAAGCCGTGACGTCGATGCGAGTTCCCTTCGGCAGCGCCACCGGCTCACGAAAACGGTAGGTGGTCTGCCACGAGAAGTCATAGGGCTTTGCCCAAACAAGATCCTGTATGCGTCCATCGGGAAACGTCGCCACCACTCGCATTTCCACGCCCAGCAGATGCATGTGGGGCGTGATGCTGGTTGCCAGAACGTCGCGATTCACCGTGATGCGCGCCTTCTCTTCATGACGTGCCATGCCTGCCGGAATCCGGATCCCAAGATTCGCCGCGATCAGCGATTTCTGTACGTTCTTCGGCGTGTGCTTGTGCAAATAAACGCCGAGACTGCTGCGGTCGCTCTGGCGCAGTCCATTGCGGTGATAGTGAACTTCCATCACAACATCGGATCCCTTCGGGAAGTACACGCCGATATCGTCGGGCAGCGGCTCCGGTGTCATGCCTGGCGCCCAACCCCCAATGCTGATGCGCTTGTAGGGCGATGTCATGCCAAGCGAACAATCGAAGCCTGGCTTCGGATCCGCGGCGTCCGCCTCGCGCGCCTGGCCTGTGATATCGGCGAACACGCGCACGTGATGCACAATCTTCCGGTTGCCCGGACGGACTTCCATCGCCTTGATGTAGCGCGCGTCCTCAAGCCCCGCCGGCACTACGAAGCAGCGATACTCATCGGCGCCATTGCCTGCGAGCTCAAACGGCTCACTCGGGCCGAAAATGAGGTCCGGTTTGCCGAGAGCCCAGTCTTCGTTGTACTTCACTGGCGGAGGAAGATCCTTCTTGTTACCCATCGGCATGCCTGCGTCCACCCATGCCGCGAGTGCCACTATCTGCGCCTCCGTCAAGCGGCGTTCGTTCTTGAAGTCACCATGCCCGGGCACTGCGGACCAAGGCGGCATGGTACGAGCCTGTGTCACACGTTTGATCTCGGGCGCGAACGCACGCACTTCCTCGTAGTTGGTCAATGCGAACGGGCCCACCTGCCCCGGCCGGTGACAGCCTTCGCAGTTCTTCTGCACGATGCGCGAAACTTCCTTCGCGTATGTCGGCGTATCAACACTGGCCGCACTCGCGGATACCACGAGCACGACTGGCAGAATCATCATCCTCATGAACTCCCCCTTTCACCGTCAATCGTTCAAATCGACCCAGACGCTCTTCACCTGCGTGTACAGATCAAGCGCGTGCGCTCCCAGTTCGCGCCCGAAACCGCTCATCTTGTAACCGCCGAATGGCGACGCGGTGTCCAGCATGTTGTAGGTGTTCACCCACACCGTACCTGCCTTGATCGCTCTCGCCGCCTTGTGCGCCTTCTTCACGTCACGCGTCCACACCGCGGCCGCCAGGCCATAAACCGTCTGGTTGGCCTGCGCGATCGCGTCCTCCACGTCCTTGAATTCGATTGCCGCCAACACCGGACCGAAGATCTCTTCCCGCGCAATACGCATCGAGTTGTTGGCGCCATCAAAGATCGTCGGCTTCACGAAGTAGCCCTTTCCGTTCTGCGGCGCGCGTTCGCCTCCGGTAACCAGCTTCGCGCCTTCGGTCTTGCCCGACTCGATGTAGCCGAGCACTTTGTTCATCTGCTCGCTTGAAACAAGAGCGCCCAATCTTGTTTTGGGATGCATCGGATCGCCTACCGCAAGTTTGCCGGCACGTTCGGTCAGTTTCTCCAGAAACTGATCGTGCACCGATGCCTCAATGAACAGGCGCGATCCCGCCGCGCACACTTCGCCCTTGCCATAGAAAATACCGTTGATCGCGCCCCGCACCGCCGCATCCAGATCAGCATCGGCAAATACGATGTTCGGTGACTTCCCGCCCAACTCGAGCGAGACCTTCTTCAAGGTGTCCGCCGCGGAACGCATGATCTCCTTACCCACGGCTGTCGATCCGGTAAACGCGATTTTCGCCACGCCCGGATGTTTCACCAGCGCGGCGCCAGCGGTCGGCCCGAATCCCGGCACGATGTTGATCACTCCAGCGGGCACACCAGCTTTCTCGAAAATCTCCGCCATCTTCAGCGCGGTCAGCGGAGTCTGCTCCGCGGGCTTCAGCACCACCGTGTTGCCCGTCGCCAGAGCGGGCGCAAGCTTCCACGCAGCCATCAGGATCGGGAAGTTCCAGGGGATGATCGCGCCAACCACGCCCAGTGGTTCGCGCAACGTATAGTTCAGATAGTTGCCCGGCACCGGAATGGTCGAGCCTTCAATCTTCGTCACCCAGCCCGCGTAGTATTGAAAGCACGCCGCAGCCGCTGGAACATCGACATGGCGCGATTCGAAGATCGGCTTGCCGTTGTTCATCGTCTCCAGCCGCGCAAGCTCATCGGCGTTCTCGATCAGCAGGTCACCGATGCGCCACAACATGCGAGCCCTTTCGGTGACTCCCATCTTTGGCCATGCGCCCGCATCGAATGCCTTCTGCGCGGCGGCGACGGCGAGATCAATGTCCGCGGCATCCGCCTCCGCCACATCGGCGATCTTCTCTTCCGTGGCTGGATTGCCCGCTGCGAACGTCTTGCCGGAAACGGCGTCGCGCCATTCTCCGCCGATCCACAGTTGATTCGGCACACGGAGCTGGGTTTCGAGAGCTGGAGTCATTTCTTCCTATTCTGCCGCACTTGGTGCGGACTCCGAAGAAACGTCGTGGCGACGGTCTTGTATCAGCGGTGCCGTTATGGTCTATTGGTCCGATGCGACACACGCTATTGCTGATCACAGCCCTGCCTGCTCTGCTCTGCGCGCAACAGCCGCAATGGGAAAATCCGGTTCGCAAGCTGCTCAAGGAAGGGAAGCCTGTCATCGGCGCCACCATCACCATCCCGAGTCCCGAAGTGGCGGCTCAAGTGTCGAACTACGGCTTCGACTTTCTGTGGATCGAAATGGAGCATGCCCCGATCACGCTCGAAACGTTGCGCAATATGGTGCTGGCGAATCGTGGATTGAAAGCGGTGCCCTTCGCACGTGTACCCGTGAATGAGCTGTGGACCGCGAAGCGCGCACTCGATGCGGGAGCGCTCGGCGTGGTGTTCCCGTTCACGTCGACACCGGAGCTTGCGCGTCAGGCAGTGGCCGCTTGCAAGTACCCGCCGCTTGGCCGCAGAGGCGCGGGACCGGGCCTTGCGACATTCCGCTGGCCCGCCGCCGAAGGCTACTACGACTTCTCCGATCGCAACGCCATGGTCATCGCGATCATCGAAGAGAAGCGCGCCGTGGACAAGATCGACGAGATCGCCGCGGTGCCCGGCATCGACGTGCTCTTCATCGGCACCAACGATCTGTCGTTCTCCTACGGCCATCGCGGCAATCAGAATCATCCCGAAGTGAAGGAAGCGATTCGCAAGATCGTCGCCGCTGCAAAGAAGAATGGACTCCCGGTTGGCAGACCCGCGGGCACGCCTGCTCAAATCGACGAGTACATGAAGGAAGGCTTCACCTTCTTCCAAGGACCCGCGGATCTGGTGATGCTCTCAGCGGGTGCACAGCCTCTGCTGAAAGCGCTGGACAAGTCCGGGATCGACCCCAAAAAGCAACCGCTCTACTGAACACGCCACACGCATGACCCGCCGCGAACTCATCGCAATCGCACCAGCCGCCGCACTCGCCCAAACCGGCGCGCAACGTTTCTCGGGCATCACCATGATGCCCGAATACATTCAGGTGGAAGGCATCGACGGTGTTCTGAAGAACCTTATCGAACGCGCCAAGGTCAACGCAGTCGCGACCTCGCCCTACGTGATGGAACCCGCCGATGAGAAGACCGGGTCCCGCGAGCCGCCCGTCGATGCTGATGCGGGCAAGGTGCGTCTGCTCGACCGCCCGCTTTGGGGCAAGCGTGAGTTGTTCGTTCGTACCGCGCCGGCCTTTGTTCCCGATGTGCGCCTCTATCAGGGTCTGAAGTATCAGCCGTCACCGGCGAATACACTTACTCAGAAGCACGGTGCGATTGTGCGCGACTTCCTGAGGGAAGCCAAACGCCGCGGCTTGAAGACGTATCTACAGGTGCAATCCGCCATCCCTCCCGGCTACCGCGTGCAATTCGGCGGACCTGACAAGGACGATGCGCCCCGGCTCCCCGATGGCAGCCTGCTGAAGCGGCGCGTCGCCAACAACGGCAGCCTCGCCAGCAGACACATCGTTGACTACCACTGCGCGCTGCTCCGCGATCTCGCGCAGGCTTATCCCGAAGTGGACGGCTTCCGTGTCGACTGGCCCGAGTACCCGCCTTACTTCCTCGACGATGTCTTCGTCGATTTCAGCGATCACGCGCGAGCCGCGGCCGCACGGCACGGCCTCAACTTCGAGCGCATGCAGCGCGATGCTTCGCGCTTCTATCAATATCTGCACGGCGGGCTCGACGATGCGGCACTGCGCCAGCGCGGTCAATATGAGTTGATGATGACGCTTGCGGATTATCCTGGCATGCTCGACATGCTGCGATTGAAAGCGCTGCTTGTCGAAGAGTTGCTCAAGGCGTTCCGTGCCGCGATCCCACGTGAGAAGGAACTCATGCCGAACGCGTTCCCGCCACCGCTGAGCCTGCTTTCGGGTCTCGACTTCGCACGCATCAGCCCGTACAGCTCCGGCATCTCCACAAAGCTCTACACCATGCACTGGCCCATGATGATGCGCTTCTGGGGCGACCAGTTGCAGAAGGCGAATCCGAATATCAGCGGAGTGCTGTTGATGGAAGCTCTGGAGCACTGGCTGCAACTTGGCGGTCTGCCCGGGTCGCGAAACGTCACGGACTACCGTTATCCCGAACCCAACGAAGACCATCCAGTCAGCAATGCCGCGATGGCTTCAAAGATTGAGGCTGCACGCCGTCAGTCAAAGGCTCCGGTGATCGCGCTTGCTCACGGCTACGGTCCGCCTTCCGATTTCGAACGCCGTCTGCGCGTGGCCTGGCAGTCCTCAGCGGGGCGCGTCTGGGTGAATCGATACGGCTACTTGAGCGACCGCAAGCTCGATATCATTGGCGCCGTTTGCAGACAATGAATCCGCGAATCAGCGCCCATCGTACATAAGACCGCGACAGTTCAAGAGCGGAGGTTTCATGACCGAACTCCAGGAGTCCAATCAGCAATTGGTAGGCGCATGGTCGTGCTTTGCGTCGGCCTACCAGCGCGGTGTCATCCAGGATCTGGATGGCGTCACGGCTGCATTCGCTGGCACCGTGCTACCGTTTCTCAACCTGATCGCACTGAACCGTCCTGTGGAGAACACTGCGGATCTTTCCAGCCGGATCGAGGCAGCGGTCCGGTTCGCGCGTCAACAAGGCGTTGGCTACTTCATCTCCGTGTGTGAGGACTGGCTTGCCCCGGACGCGCGCGCCGAGTTGGAACCGTTGATGCAGGATCGGGGTCTTGTGCCGGTGATGCCTTGGACAGGCATGGCCGCGGAGCACTTGCTGAGTTCGAGCGATGCGCCAGAGTTGGAATTCCACGCCACCAACACCGAAGCGATGCGATTCGCCGCGATGGACCTGAACTGCGTCTCCTATGACACGCCGGTCGAAGTTGGCCGCGCCGCGGCGGGTGGCGATGCGTTCTGGAATCAGATGTTCGGCGTGGTTGGCTGCGTCGAGGGTACGCCGGTAACCACCGCGACGGTTGTGCCTGTTGATGGGCGCTTGTATGTGGCAATGGTGGCGACTCATCCGGACCACCGCCGTCGCGGCTACGCGGAAGCCTGCATGCGTGATGCGCTTGACCGGGCCGGCAGAGCCACCGGCTTCCATCGCACGATCCTTCACGCGACGAATGCGGGACATCCCGTGTATCGCCGCATGGGCTATCACGACACGTCGCGGTTCACGTTGTTTGCGGAACCGCATTGACCGGCACTCACGGGCGTCAGGTTCAGGAGGACTGCGAGATACTGAGATTGGTGGTCCACGCAAGTATCCTGACCGATGAATTTGCCGAGGCTGCTTCGATGGCAGTGCGTCAGGCCCGCGAGGCGGCGCTATCGGCAGGTCATCCAGTAGTGTTCGTCGACGCGGCAGGGAGGTGCGTTGAGGAATGGCCAGACGGTAGGCTTTTCGAAATCCTTCTGGATCCAGCACAACCTCGAGTCTCACATCGCATCGTGGTGCGCGAGCTGGCACCGAGCGCCAGGTAAGTGCCAACCCTGACCTTGGTTGCGGGTCCGAATGGCTCAGGCAAGAGCACTCTGACCGCAGGGATTGCTTTCGAGGGCCTGACCGTCGTCGACCCTGACGCCATTGCCAGAGCAATTAACGCCGAGCATCCGGCTCGCGTGGCGATCACTGCCGCGCGGCAGGCCATCACTCGTTGCCAGTCACTTCTCGCAAGTCGGGAGAGCTTCATTCTGGAAAGCACGCTCGCTGGAAACGGTGCCCTGGCATTGATGCGAGAGGCCAAGCGCCAGGGCTATCGAGCTTTGCTCATTTACGTTGCGCTTCGCGATCCCGAACTTCATATCGAGCGTGTACGTCTTCGCGTGTCCCAGGGTGGCCATGACATACCTGACTCGGATATTCGGCGCAGGTATGGGCGCAGCCTGCTTCGCGCACCTGAGGCGATGCGTTTGGCCGATGAGACAGTGGTGCTCGACAATTCCGGACCGCAGCCTGAACGTACGCTCATGCTGGCGGCGGGTCGAATCATTTGGCGAGCAAGTTGCGTCCCGAAGTGGGTTCAGGAACTCGCACTGGGATTGGAGTAGTTCGGTCCGCAACGGCCTGCAGATGCTCGCGCAACCGCAGGCGCGTCAATAGCGAACGCTGCTTTCGCGACCCTCCTGCTCTCCTCGCAGCCACACGTACACCGGAGATCGTGGAGCCGGCGACGGCCACGGCATTCCGACGCGTAAAGTCTGCTTGAATACAGGACCAGCCACGCTACCGGGCATCGACGATACCGGCGCTCCAGGCTTGCCATCCCAACCCGCGCGTTCGATCAACTCGAGATCCTGACCCGTCAACACCGCAGCGTAACTGCCATCGCTCAACCGTTCGCCAGTGAAACTGATCGACTCGATGCGAGGCAATCGCACCACTCGCCCCAATGCCACAGGTTCCGACGTCAATCCATCCGCATTCTCGATGCTCGCATTCATCGCGCAACCCGAGGGCCATCGTGTGCCCGGGTCCAGCGTCACAAAGATCGTGTCCTTACTCAACAGCGTCGCTGAGCCCCAAGCTTCCCGCACGCCAACACGCAGTTTCGCTTCGCCGTCGTTGCAACTCAACGTCAACGAAGCGACATCGCTTGCCTCCACCTGCATCGTGACGCTGCTAAAACTGCCCGCCGGCAACTCACCGCTTCTCGCCGCAACCGGCAACTCGCTCAGCGCAGTCTTCGCACTCACAATGCGGGGCAGCGGACCCAGCGCTTCCACCGCACCCGGCAGCCGGCGTTTCTGTTCGCTGCCCTCCACCTGTATCGCGAGATCGAACTTGTCGCCCCGGCGCGCGTTGCGCAGCCGAACCACGATCACTCTCTCCAAACCCTGCGCGTTCGCGGGCTCAAGCTGCACTTCCGCGCCCGCGATCTCCACTGCGCGCAAACGATCAAGCCCCGCGCCCTTCAACGTGATGCGCTGCGTGCCATTGCCGATCCTCAGCGGCAGATTGTCGATCTGCAAAGCGCTGTTCTGCACCGTCACCGGCAGCTCTTGCACTCGCCCATCGGTCTGCATCAGCGCGAGCACATACGAGCCGCTGTGCATGGACGACGTATCGACATCAATGTCCAACTGCCTCTGCACGCCACCCCGCTTGCCCTGGCTCAGAAAGAACTGCTGCGGCTGCGCAAGATCCAACTGGCCGCCACGCGGCAGCATGGAAACTCGTTCCACGAACTCGAAGTCCGTTCCTTCCACGCTGATCCTTGTCATACCGCGGCCGGCAATCAACTCCGCGCTGTCCGGCTTCACGCGCGCCAGTGTCAGATCGCCCAGAGGCAGCAACTCCAGGTCGCCTGCCGCCGTCACCTGATCCCAATCCCACGTGCCCATCAACTTGTATTTGCCCGAGCCCCCGGGAAACCCGCGCAGATCCAACTCCAACGAACGTCCCTGCGCCGCCGGCCTCACCTTCACAGGCAACCCCTCGCCACCATTCACGGGGCGAAGCATCCACCGGTCCACCCGATCAATGAATCGCCAATCCACCGCCTTGGCACGAACGGGAACCGAAGCGCGGCTGCCGATTGCAACTCGCCGGTCCGAAGCAAGCGCCAGCGATGGCGCGCCCTGATTGATGATTCGCGATGCCCACACGTACACCTGGCGATTGCGCGTGCGGCCCTGCAATCGCGGCACGCAGAACGCAAGGCTGCTGCCTACGTGCTGCACGAACGCCGCACGGAAATCCGTATCGGGAAACAGCAGCGGCTTGATTTCATTCAACGCGCCGCCGCCTGGAAACAACGCACCTGCATTCTCAAAGAAGCCCACCGTTGCCTTGTTCGCCATGGTGACAGGTCCCATACGCTTCCCGCCGCCCAAGGGATTGTTCGCCAGCAATGTCGGATTCAGCGCCCGCAGCAACGTGAATAGCGCCTGTTCGGTGGGATTGCCTCGATCCAGACGCAGCGCCGCTTCGGCGTACTCTACGTCATCTTCCTCTTCGAGCGCAGTGAGCGCTTCCACCGTGTCTTCGATTTCTCGCGTTTGCTCCGCGTAGTCCGCCAACGCGCCGATCAATTCTTCGTCGCGCATCACCAGATTCGTCACGCGCTTCTCATCCAGACCCTGCGGCCCCATCACGAATACCGCCAGCCCGACGCGAAACGGCACGGTCCACTCCGCGGTGCTTGCCGCGGGCTTGAAATCGAGAATGTTCATCGTGCTCGGAACATCTTTCTCGCCTTCCGCGGGTCCAACAATCAGCGCGACCTTCGCGTTGTTCCGCAATTCCGCCGGCAGACCAACCGGCTTGTACATCACCTTGCTGCCCTTGTCGAGAAGCTTAATGCGCGAGAGACTCCTCGGCTCGCCGCCCGCCGGCCGGACTATGTCCACCTGCAATCGCGCCGCTTCCACGCCACCGCTGCACGGCCGGCTTTTCACCGTGACGGCGTGCGCGGAAATGCCTGAGAGAATAACGATCAGCCCCCAGATTCTATGCATAGCTTCAGTGTAGCTTCGCGCGCAGCGGCACACGCACCAGAACCCACGCCAGCGCACCGAATCCAAGGAGCGACATCCATCCACCCCACGCACCAAAGAACGCGAACGCGTCTTCGCCCGTGAGTATCTTCGTGAATGAGGGAATGCCCGCCAGATACGTCACCGCGAGCAGGATCCCGACGATCGCCTCGCCCGACACCAATCCCGATGCGAGCAGCGTGCCCTTCTCCTCCACTGCGGCACGATCCGCTTCACTGCGCTTTGCCGACATGCGTTCCACGACGTACTTCATCAGCCCGCCAACAAAGATCGCCGACGTCGTGTCAAACGGCAGATACATTCCCACCGCGATCAGCATGGGAGCACGCGCGCCGCACAGAATCAGCGCGGTCGCGAATGCGGCGCCGATCCCCAGCAGTCCCCACGCCATCTGCCCGCCGACAATCCCCTTCGCAAGCTGCGCCATCAAGCCTGCCTGCGGCGCGGGCAGCGCCCGACCACCAATTCCGCCTGTGGCCAGGTTCGCTTCATGCAACGCAATGATCGGTCCCATCAGAAAGAACGACAGCAGGATCACAGCGATGATCTCCACAAGCTGCATTTTCCATGGTGTGCCGCCCAACAAGTGTCCCGCCTTCAGATCCTGAATCAACGATCCCGACACGCTGCACGCGCATGCCACCACCGCGGCGACACCCAACACCGCCGCGACACCCGATGCGCCGGTCACACCAATCGACAGAATCACCAGCGCGGACAGAATCAACGCTGAGAGCGTAAGCCCGGACAGCGGCTGATTCGAACTGCCCACCAAACCCACCAGGTAACCACCGCAGGCAGACAGCAGAAAACCCACCACCGCCATCACCAACGCAATGACAATAGCCGCAACAAGCTTGCCCGTGAACGCATAGTAGATTCCCGTGATCGGAATCAACAGCACCAAGGTCCCGATGAGCACCCACTTCATTGGAATGTCCTGCTCGCTCGGATCAGTCGCGGGACCACCGCTTCCTTTGCGCGACGCTTCCATGGCGCCTCGGAACGACGCCATCAGCGAATGCCGAATCGACCACATGGTGCGCGTCGCGGCCACCAGCATCGCGCCCACCGCAATCGGACGCACCACGTTGTACCAGACCGTATACGCCATCAGGTCCGGCGATCCGTTGTCTCCACCGCCCAGCCGCTGTCCAAGATCCGGATCGAAGAACAGCAGCAGCGGAATCAGCACCCACCATGCAAGCAAGCCGCCTGCGAAGTTGATGGACGATGGCTCGAAGCCGATGATGTAGCCGATACCAATCAATGCGGGTGAAAGGCTTGGCGTGGCCCACGGAATGCCACCAGCGTGATTCACCGTGCCGATCGTCTCGCGCCGGAAGTTGAAGTGACGAACCGCCGACGCCGGGAAGGCGAAGAAGCCCTCGGTGTACTCGCGAAAGATCTGCAGTCCCTTGTCCGACTTCAGAATCTGCATCAACGCACCGATCCCCATCGCTCCGAAGATGGTCCTCGGCGCCGATCCCGATTGTGCGCCAGCCTTCACAATCTCGGCACTCGCCACGCTCTCCGGCCATGGCAGATGCGCATCTACGCATAGCGGCTTGCGCAGCGCAATGATGAAGAACACGCCGATCAGTCCGCCCGTCAGCAGAATCATCGTAGCTTCCCAGTAGTGCGCGCGCAGATCCGTCCATAGCCGCTTGCCGTCCATTTCCGCCAGCAGAAATGCAGGCAACGTGAAGATGGCGCCCGCCACCAGCGCCTCTCCAACGGAAGCCGCCGTGCGGACAATGTTCTGCTCCTTCACACCGCCGCGAAACGCAGGCAGGCGAAACAGCGCGAGCGCGATCACCGCCGCTGGAATGGTCGCCGCGACCGTCTGCCCCGCACGCATTCCGAGATATGCATTCGCAGCCCCAAAAACAAAGGCCAGAAACAACCCGAGCCCCACCGCCTTGACGGTCAGCTCCGCTTGGGATTCTTTGGAGGATGGCACATCGCCGATGGTAACCTGAAACAGTGTCCCAATTGATAAAGGCCGTAATCTTCGACTACGGCATGGTCCTCTCCAGGCCACAACTCCACGAACCGCTCGAGCGCATGGTCGCGCTCACGGGTCTTCATCACGAACAGTTCTCCGCCATCTACTGGGAGAACCGGTTGGCCTACGATCGCGCCGACCTCAACGGCGAGTAATACTGGAGCCTGTTCGGTGACATGACCGCGAAGCTCGCTGAACTGTACGAGGCCGACGGCGAGAGCTGGAACGGCATTGAACAATCGATGGTCGACTGGTCCTTTGAACTCAAAGCAAAGGGCCTGCGCGTCGGCTTGCTTTCGAACATTCCCACCGAAGTCCGCGACTATGTGGTGTCGCGCCAGCCCTGGTTCAACGATTACCATCACCGCACTTATTCCTGCGACTTGAACTGCGTCAAGCCGGAGCCCGGGATCTACCTCGAGTGCGTGACCGGCCTCGGCGTCACACCCGAGGAAACCATCTTCATTGATGACCGGCCGAACAACGTCGCAGGGGCCGCGAAAGTTGGCCTGCACGCGATCCTGCATACATCCGAAGCAGAGACCAGACGCGCCGTCGCCGCACTGCTTGCTTAACCCAGCGTTACGATAAAGAGTTAAACATCTCTTCCCCATGTCAGCAAAAGAAGTGGATCTCAAGAAGACAGTCAATCTGCCATCCACCGGCTTTCCCATGAAGGGAAATCTGCCGCAGACCGAGCCGAAGATGCTCGCCCATTGGAACGAATCGGGACTGTACCACCGCATTCGAGAAGCCTGCGCGGGCCGCCCCCGCTATGTGTTGCACGACGGTCCTCCGTACGCCAACGGCCGCATCCATCTCGGTACCGCCTTTAACAAAATCCTCAAAGACTTTATCGTGAAGTCGAAGACGATGGCGGGCTTCGATTCCCCTTACGTGCCCGGCTGGGACTGTCACGGGCTGCCTATCGAGATCAAAGTGGACGGTGAACTCGGGCGCAAGAAGGCGGAGATGTCGCAGGCCGAGATTCGCCGCGCTTGCCGTAAGTACGCGGAGAAGTTCGTCAAGCTGCAGATGGAGGACTTCCAGCGGCTTGGCGTGCTCGGCCGCTGGGACAATCCTTATCTCACAATGAGCGGCGCGTATCAGGCGCAGATCGCCGGCGCCTTCGTCGACTTCCTCGACAAGGGCTACGTCTACAAAGGGCTGAAGCCCGTGAACTGGTGCATCAGTTGCCGCACCGCGCTCGCCGAAGCCGAAGTGGAGTACGAGCCGCACGCCAGCCCTTCCATCTGGGTGCGATTCGCGATGCTCTCCGATGCGGCGTCCATCGATGCTGCACTCGCCCGCAAGAGTGTCTACGGCCTCATCTGGACCACCACCCCCTGGACCATTCCCGCGAACATGGCCATCGCCTACAACCCGCGGTTCGACTATGTAGCTACGGAAGTGCATGGCGACGTCTACATCGTCGCGCGCGATCTGCTGAAGGAAACATCAGAGAAATGCGGCTGGGCCGATCCGAAAGTGCTGTGCGAGTTCAAAGGCGAGAAGCTCGAAGGACATGAGTTTCAGCATCCCTTCCTCGATCGCGTTTCCAAGGGACTGCTTGCCGACCACGTCACGCTGGAGCAAGGCACGGGCGCGGTGCACACGGCTCCCGGTCACGGCCAGGAAGACTACGTATCCGGCCAGCAGTACGGCATCGCGACCTACTGTCCCGTGGACGCGCAAGGAGCGTTCTTCCAACCTGACAATGCGCCGGGCACGATTCCCGAAGAGTTGCTGGGCAAGCGCGTGTGGGACGCCAACCCCATCGTCATCGGCATTCTTCGTGAGCGTGGCGCACTGCTTGCCGAAAAGCGTGTCGACCACAGCTATCCGCACTGCTGGCGTTGCCACAAGCCAACCATCTTCCGCGCCACTGAGCAGTGGTTCATCGGCATGGAACGCAACCATCTCCGGCAGACCGCGCTCGATGCAATCCGCAACGTGAAGTGGATGCCCGCATGGGGCGAAGAACGCATCTCAAACATGATCGCCACTCGCCCCGATTGGTGCATCTCGCGCCAGCGCACATGGGGTGTGCCCATCACCGTGTTCTATTGCGAGTCCTGTGGTGAAGCCCTCACCGATCGCAAAGTGCTCGACAATGTGGTCGCGCAGTTCGTTCAGCACACCGCCGACATCTGGTACGAGAAGAGCGCCGCGGAACTCATCCGGAGCGATGTGCGTTGCGCCAAATGTGGACACGATCAGTTCCGCAAAGAGATGGACATTCTCGACGTCTGGTTCGACTCGGGATCCAGCCATCTCGCCGTGCTCAATGAGAGCAATCAACTGCCCTGGCCCTCCGATCTTTATCTCGAAGGTGGCGACCAGTATCGCGGCTGGTTCCATAGCTCGCTGCTCGTCGGCACGGGGCTCCGAGGCCAGGCGCCCTATCGCGAATGCGCCACGCATGGCTGGGCTCTCGATGGCGAAGGCCGCGCCATGTCGAAGTCTCTCGGCAACGTCATCCTACCGGAAGATGTCATCAAACAGCATGGCGCCGAAGTGCTGCGCCTATGGGCTTCGAGTGTCGAGTTTCAGGAAGATGTGCGCGTGTCCGATACGATTCTCGCGCGCCTCACCGAAGCCTACCGCAAGCTTCGCAATACCTTCCGCTACGCACTGGGCAATCTCGCCGACTTCGATCCAGCGACCGACATGTTGTCACCTTCGCGGCAACTCGAGTTCGACCGCTGGATCCTTGTGCGCTGTGAACAGTTGATTGAGCGATGCCGCAAGAGCTACGAAGAGTTCGCTTTCCATCGCGTCTATCAGGCTCTCTACAACTTCGCCACTACGGATTTGAGTGCGGTCTACTTCGATGTGATCAAGGATCGCCTCTACACTGCGGCCCCGCGTTCACAGGCCCGGCGCAGTGCGCAGACTTCGCTCTACAAGATCACACACGCCTTGGTCCGCCTGATGGCGCCCATGCTCAGCTTCACCACCGATGAAGTGTGGAGCCACTTGAAGAAGCTTCCTGGCGACCCGGATAGTGTCCATCTCACGCTCTTCCCCGATCCCGGTTTCCCGAGCGACGGCATCACCACCGCCGAGCGCCAGCGCCTCGAGAATTGGGATCGTCTGCTGACGGTGCGCGAGCAGGTACTGAAGTCGCTCGAAGTCGCGCGTCAGGAAAAGTTCATCGGCGCGCCACTCGAAGCGAAGGTGCGCTTGCAGGCAGGCAAGGACCTGTATCCACTCCTCGACACCTACCAGGAGGAGTTGCCCTCCTTGTTCATCGTGTCGCAGGTCACGCTCGAAGATCACGCCACCGCCGATCTCGCGGTGCACGTGGAGCGCGCGCATGGCGAGAAGTGCGAACGTTGCTGGAAGTACTCCGCCAACGTCGGATTTGATTCCGGCTTCCCCACCGTATGCGTCGCGTGTTCGGATGCACTGAAGGAAATCGCCGGATGATCTCGCGCCCCCTACGCTTCGCGATTTCAGCGGCAGTCTTCGTCGCGGACCGCCTGAGCAAGCTCTGGATTGAGGGCAACGTCTCCGCATGGGACACACTCGCCATCATTCCCGGCGTGCTCAACATCGTGCATGCGCAGAATCGGGGCGCTGCGTTCGGCTTCATGGCGCAAGCCGAAGGATACTGGCGCACGCTGATCCTGATCTGCGTTTCGGCCGTAGTGATGTCGTTCGTCGCCGTGCAACTCTGGCGGTTGCCCTCGAAGGGCTGGCCCACGGGTAATTGGACGCCTGTGGCACTCGCGCTCGTGCTCGGCGGCGCGATCGGCAATCTCTACGATCGCATCTGGCGCGGCTCCGTCACGGACTTCATTCAAGTGTTCATTGGCTCCTTCGAATGGCCGAGTTTTAATGTCGCCGATAGCGCGATTTCCACTGGCGCCGTCATGCTGATTCTCGTGCTGTGGCGTACCGAAGAGAAGCCCGTTCGGAAAGCGGAGGCGTGACGTGTTCCCGAAGCTCTTCACCATCGGCACCTTCTATCTCCCCACCTACGGCCTGCTGGTCGCCATCGGCTTTCTCCTTGGATTGTGGATGACCGCGAAACTGGCGCAGCGCCGCAACATGGATCCGCAGATGGTGACGGATCTCGGCATCTATGTCGCGCTCGCGGGCCTTGCCGGCGCGAAGCTGCTGATGTTCGTCTACGACTTCGACTTCTACCGCCGCAGTCCCAAAGAGATCTTTTCGATGAGCACCCTGCAGGCCGGTGGCGTGTTCTACGGCGGACTCATTGGCGCGCTCGCCGTGGCTGTGTGGTACGTGCGATCGCGCAAGCTCTCGTTCCTGCCCGTGGCCGACATCTTCGCACCAGGCATTGCGTTGGGTCACGCCATCGGACGGTTGGGATGCTTCGCCGCGGGCTGTTGTTGGGGTGCGGAGTGCCATCGACCCTGGGCCGTCACGTATGACAGCCTCGATGCGTATCAACTCGTCGGCGTCCCGCTTGGCGTGCCCCTGCATCCCACACAGCTTTACGAAGCCGCCGCGGAGATCGTGATCTTCGCCTTCCTTTACCGGCTGTTCCAGTCGGCGCCGCCCCCCGGTCGCGTGATCGGCGCTTACCTGATTCTCTATCCGTTCGCGCGATTCATGGTGGAATTCGTGCGCTTCCATGAACAAGCGAGTCCGTTTGGATGGGTGCTTTCCAACGCGCAGTGGATCACCATCGGCCTCATCGCTCTGGGCGCATGGCTCGTATGGCAAAGCCGTACACCGGCGAGGGCCGCCGCGAAGGTATGATCGCGAGGCAGTCACCGGGGCTTACACCACCTTGGACGCCGCCCGCAGCTTCGGCTCATCGAAATCGATTCCCAAGCCCGGCGCCGATGGCACCGTGAGGTAACCGTTCTCAAACCGGTAGTGACGCGTCGCGACCGATAGCAACGGCTCGAACTCATCATCGTCCGGCGCCTCGAAAAACGGACCTGCATTCGGTATCGACGCCATGAAATGCAGCGACGCCGCCGTCGACACCGTCGGCCGTGTGTTGTGGCAGATCACCGGCTT
This sequence comes from Bryobacterales bacterium, assembly GCA_016789785.1. The sequence goes on along the minus strand of JAEUQE010000039.1, from coordinate 28,843 downwards.
CTGATAAGCCTGTGCGATCGCGGCGATCTTCTTCATCTCCGTCAACCCGCCGGCCTTGATCACATCCGGGTTGATGTAGTCCACGTTGCCGCGCACAATCAGATCTCGAAGCTGCCAGCGCGTGTACTGTTTTTCCCCCGCGATCGTCGAAATCCCATGCAGCGCCGAAGTCACCGCCGCATAGTCTTCCAAATGCTGATCACTCACCGGATCTTCGAAGTAGCGCGCTCCGAACTCATCGCGCAACCGCAGACCCACGGCAATCGCGCGCTCGGCCGTGTACCCGTTGTTGATATCCACCAGCAGTTCCGTCTTCGGGCCAATCGCCTCACGCACGGCCTTCACGAATTCGAACGTCGGATCCGGCTCCGGATTCTGCCGCGATTCACGGATCTGCATTCGCACTTTCACGGCAAGATATCCGCGGCTCACAAACTTCTTCGCCTTCTCGGCGGCCTGCCGCGGGTTCATGCGTCTGCCGAAGCCGACGCCAAACGAGCCGTACACTTTCACACGATCGCGGTACTTCCCGCCGATCAACCGGTAAACCGGTTGCTTCAGCACGCGCCCCCTCAGATCCCACAACGCCAGATCGATGCCGGAGATCGCACCAGTGAGCGCGCCGCCAGGTCCAAGATCATGCTGATCAAAAAACATGCGGTCCCACACGCGCTCCGCGTCCCAAATGCTTTGACCGATCGCGTTCTTCTTCAAGCCCGCGTGGATGAAGGTCTCCATCAGTTCGGGCATGCCAGACTCGGCCTCGCCCCATCCGAACGCACCGCTCGCCGACTTGACGCGAACGAACATACCTTGTGGATGACGATAGGTGGTGATTTCGCGAATTTCGTCGTCGGCCTGAGCCCGCAGATATGCAGGTGCGCATGGCAGCAGTCCGAGAATTGCACGTCTGGTATGCATATGCCGTCTGATTACAACGATTGACTGCCGCATCCCTACGACAGCGGCAGCTTCACCGCTTTCCCTTCCTTCAAACTGCGTTTCGCCGCTTCAATGATCTCGACGACATCCACGTTGATGTCGATGCCCACCAACCCCTCCGGCGCGTGCTTGGTGCGAATGCAATGAATCATGTACGCGATCGGCTCCGAACGCTCCGGCGGAAGCGGCTCAATGGTAATCTCGGTCGCCGCCTGACGTCCCTGCCGCATTTCCACCTTGCCATTCACCACATGCAAGCTGCCCGTGCGGCCGAAGATCTCCAGGTCCTGAAAACTCCGCGGCAAATCCCAACTCCCCTCAAACAACCCAACACCATCTTTGTATGAAAGCAGGAACGTCGAGTTGTCCTCCACCTTCGGAAACTCCGACGGGCGCAGTTGATTGGTGTGCGCGAAGATGCTCTGCGGCTTGCCCAAGTACCACAGGCTCCACAGCGCGTTGTAGCAGCCGAAGTCCATCAGTGATCCAGCGCCGTTCTGCACCGGATCCGTCAGCCAGTCAAAGAAATATTTGTTCAACCCCGTTCCACTGCCCGGTCCCCCATGTCCCACAATTCCGCGGACACGCCACAGCTTGCCAAGAGCGCCGCTGTCGGCCGTCTTCTTCGCCGTGTACTGCGAGGCCCACCATGCCATCTGATAGTTCGTCAACACATAGATTCCGTGCCGCAGCGCAAGCCTGCGAATCTCCCGCGCCTCACGCAGAGTCGCGGCCAGTGGCTTCTCAAACATCACGTGAATCTTGCGTGGCGCGCAGAGTTCCACCACTTCCAGATGCCGGTTGTTCTCCACAAAAGCCCAAACGATATCGGGCTTCGCCTGATCGAGCATGGTCTTGGCATCCTGAAAAAACAGGTTCGCCGCGACGCCGCGCTTCCGTGCCTCGGCGATCAACTCGGGCTCCCGCTCCACCACGCCCACCAGTTTCGCGGGCTCGCCCTTGATCATCTTGCCGATATGTCCCCATACGTGCGAATGGCGCAGGCCAATCACCGCGATGGTCTCGCTGAAGGCGTTCACTCCCGCCAGGAGGAAGAGTACTGTGAATAAGAAGGCTCTCATCGTCATGGATTCTAGCGCAGTCCGTTTTCGGTGTTTCGCCGATTTCGATTGCTCGCTAGTCCGGCTTGCCGTAGAATACGATGACCAACGGTCGCTGTGGAAAATGCTAGAGTAAGAAACCAACGAGGTCGCTGTAAATGAGGAAAGGGCTGTTTGTAGTTCTTGTGTTCTCTTGCTTGTCCTTTGGCCAGCGGAGAACCGCCGATCAGATCCTGCAACTCGAGGCTAAGGGCGAACGCTCCGAAGCCAGGGCATCGCTTCAGCGGGCACTCCAGGAGCGCCCGAACGACGCTGAAACCTTGCTCGCATGGGCCGAGTTCCTCGATCGAAACTCCGATCCCGAGGCTCGATCGGCCTACGAAAAGGCACTCGCCGCTGCTTCTGACAACTCAGGGAAGGCTGCCATCGCAAGGCGCCTGATCGCGCTCGACCTGCTCAAGGACGATGCCGCTTCCGCGAGCCGCCACCTGGAAGCTTACAAAAGCGCAGGCGGAACCGGACTCTCTCTACCGGCGCCAAACACCCCCGTCGGCCCGCAGACGTCGATCATCGAGATCCCCGGGCCACTGCGATCCTTCGCCCGCATGGCCGCGCTTTCCCCCGACCTCGCTCCGGAAGAGTTGCTCACCGCGCTCGCACGCAATGTCGTCACCAACGGGTATCAGGCTGCTAGCTCCAGTGAAGCGCTCGATCAAACCGAGTACTTGAAGCTCGTGGTGAAGTATCTTTCCCAAGCCCGCGAACTCACCAAACTCGCCGGCGACACGAAGAGCCTCCGCATCGAAACCTGCGAGTCCACTCAGACCGCGGACCTGCTGCGCATCCTTGGCTATCGCATGCGCGGCGGCTGTGGCGCGGAAGTGGTTCTGGAAACGGTCAACGCGTCGCGAGCATTCCTCACCATCGACTCGGGATTCCCACTCGCGGATCTGGAGCAGGCCCTGCGCACCAATCGCGCATTCGTCTACGACTTCAAGCCAACCAAAGTCCCCGTCCTCTACACGCCCGACTACTGGCTCACCGCCAAGGAAAAGCAGTCCGGCGAGTTCATTGATGCATTCCTTTCCGATCCCTCTTTGTGCCGGCTCTATCTCGGACTGTCAAAGCTCGATACGGTCACCGCCGAGGAACTGCGCAAGGCCGTTCCCGTGCAGCGCATTCGCGCCTTCGCCCACGTGCTCGACTTCTTCGGTGCGATGATTCAGATCCGCAATGGGAAGGTGCCGGTCCCGGGCGGGCAGCGTGCCGCGCAAACGTGGGCGGAACTCGCGGGTGCACCGCCCGATCAAGGCGCCGCGTTCGTGGAAAAGTTGATCGCGCGCGATGATGGATGGCTTGCCAGCTACTTCGATTCGCTCTCTCGCATCAGCCCGCCGCTGTTGGAATACCTCACCGAACCGGAGCGAATGAAGCGCTTCTACTCGGCTCTGCGCGGACGTGTCACCAGCCCTGGTCCGGCGCGCCCGGTCTTTCGCGCCAACACCGAATTGATGCTGCTCACCACTCGCATGCGCCTGGAGCCGAATGGCAAGCCGCATATTCCCGGCGGCATTGAGACATGGAAGAATCTCTTCGTCAATCATCCCCATGGCAAATACGACGGCAAGCTGACCAAGTCCGCGCAAGGTTGGAAGGAGCCGGACGACATTATTGAGGCGCTGTTCGCGCTGTCGCGAAAGGCCGTGGAGAATGAGCCGCTGAAGATCTACATGGCGCTCACCGATGTGAATCGCCGCCGCGAGAAACCCCTGGACCCTGTCACCACGGACCGTCTCGCGCGTGAGTTCCGTTCTTTCGGCGCGCAATACCCGATCTTCGCCGAAGTCCCCGCGCTCTCTGAAAAGACGATCCTTCAGTATCTCGATACCGCCAAAGCGATCATCGACGTGAGAGATCAGGGCCTCCGCAGCGACGTCGCCGGCACCTCGCAGGCGCTCGTCAGCTTGTGGCAGATCTTTGTGCGCCAGGAGTCGATTCCTTCCGCGCAGGCTGACGCCACACTCAGTTCTCTGCTCAGTTCGTTCGTGAAGATTCGCAATAACCGTGAACTCTTCGACGCAGCCCGCGCGGGCGTGGATCTGCTGCTCAAGCAAACCGGAACAACCGCTGGCGCCAATCCAAGTGACCGGCTCTTCGACCTCCTCGCCGGCACTGGCAAACCTACCGATGCCGATGCACATCGCCAGCTTGTCCAGGACATGATTCGCATCTACGAAGCACAGCGGCTGCCCTCACTGAAGCTGCTGTTCGACGTGGCGGATCATCTGGAAGCAATGGCGAAGGGCGAGAAGATGAACACCGCTCTCATCAATCGTCTCAACGCCCGCATCTCGGAGATCCTGATTCCCCGTTCCGCGATGTCCACCGTGGAAAAGAACTCGCTGGCGTTTGGCTATTGGACCGAGCGCCACATTGACTCCGAACGCAAGCTCAACATCCGCTCCCAAGTGGAGAAGGCAGGTGCCGACCCCGAAAAGCTCAAGGATGTCCGCGGACAGCTTGCTCCCATGCTGCGGGATGCGCTGGTTGGTTTGAGCTACGCCCACTACGCTCCTCCCGGCGCACAGATCCTGCAGACCAATCCGATCTTCGTTCGCAGCCACGATTTCCTGGGCCTTCAGGGCACCAATCAAACGTGGCGGTCCACGGAAGTCTTTGGCACCGGTTGGCCTTCCAGCGCGGGTGGACGGCTCGTCGGCTCGCTCTCGAATCTGCCCTATGCGCTTGCCGAAGCCGAACAGAACTTCCTCATTCCTACTCGCGAGCAGGCGCTCATCTGGGGCGATCTGGTTCCCCAGATGATCCTCATGGCCAAAGTCCCGCGCTGGTGGAATGTGCAGCCTTCCCAACTGCGCTATGTGGGCTTGCAGTATCGCCGCGGAGAGGCGTTGCTTGCCGAATCCATCATGGATGCGAGTCTGCGCGAGCAGGTCATCCAATCGCTGGAGCGCCGCGCCCCTCCGGCACGCGCGCGCAAGGTGGAACAACTCCTCGTGGCGGGCCGCCTGAAGGACGCCATCGAACACGTCACTCCTTCCGAAGCGTACCTCGTCGGCTCCGATCTCGCCGAGTCGCAGAAGGGCCCTTACGGCGATGCGATTCGCGCACTGCAGTCCGCCGGCGTGACACAGGCTAGTGTGTCCCGGGCGTTCGGCACTCCAAAGCCGACCCTTGGCCACAGTTATCATCCCGAGCTGTTAAACCTTCGGACATTTCCAACCCTGATGGGCTATTCCAGCCGGATTATGGCGGAGAGCTGGGAGTCGAATCTGTTGTACTATGCGGCGCTGGCCGATGAATTGAACCTGCCACCGTCGCAGCTCAACGTCGTGATTCCGGATTGGACCCAAAAAACCGTGGAAGGCATCTTCGCCACGCACCTTGAAGATTGGCCCGCGCTGCTGCGCTCGTTACGAAACGTTGGTACCATGGCGAAAAAGTCCGGCGGTGAGAACCGGACCAATGAGTAGTTTCGCCTGCATGAGGAGGAGTGTGAGGTAATGCGCAAGCTCTTGTCGTTAGGATTGGCCGGGTCCATTCTTACGGGCGCTGCCTGGCTTTACGCCCAGGATCCGAACCGCCCCACGTTCCGTGTCAAGGTGGACATGGTCGTGCTGACCTTTACTGTCACTGATAGCAAAGGCAAGTACATTAATGGTCTGAAGCCCTCGGATTTCCGCATCCTTGAGGACGGCATCGTTCAAAGGTTGAACACCTTTGCCGAAGGGAACAAGACTCCCGTGCAGATCGCGGATGACGGCACTGCGAAGCCGCTCGTTGTGACCACCGAAGAACGCGAAAAGGGCGGTGCGGTGGATGCCTTCGTCGGAACCAACGTATTCGTGTTGTTCGATACCAGCAACTACATGTACCGGGGGTTCGTCTATGCTTCCGATGCGATCGCCGACTTCATCCGCGGACTCGATCGCGCGGACTCCGTGGCCGTCTATACGTTCAGCCGCAATCTCTCTCGCGCGTCGAGTCTGGTCCGCGATCACGGCAACGCCATTGACGGCTTGCGGAAAGCTGTGGTCGGCGATGATGCCGCGCTCTACAACGCGCTGCTCCTCACGCTGCGCGACGCTGCCAAGGTTCCGGGCCGCAAGGTGGTCATCGTCTTCTCCAACGGTCCTGACAATGCCAGCATGGTTGCCCCCGACGATGTCCGCGCGGTCGCTGAAGACGAAGGAATCCCCATCTACGTCATCTCGACAAACGATGCTTCCAAGGACCCCGTCTCCTCAAACGTGTTCAAGCGTCTTTCGACGCGCACCGGTGGGCAGGTGTACTTCGCCAAGACATGGCAAAAACAGGTAGAGGCTTTCGAGTCCATCCGCGAATCGCTCGGCAACTCGTACACCATCACCTACTATCCGCAGCAGAATCCAAATGAAGGCTTCCGCAAGATCGGCGTCGAAATCGTCTCCGATCCGGCAAAGAAGCTTCGCGTTCGCGTGCGCCCAGGCTACCGTCCGCGCACTGGATTCTGATTCGACAGATCGCTCTTGCTTTGAAAGCCCGCAGCTCTTGTTCGGAGCCGGCGGGCTTTCCGCTTTATGATGAGAAGATATGATCTCTCGTCGCACCAGCCTTGTGGCACTTGCCGGAGCCGCCTCCACGCCCATGATGCAGCCGTCCCGATTGCACGCCGCTCCCGCGGCATCACGCATCAAACTCGCGGTCTCCACTTATTCCTACTGGCACTTCCGTGGGGAGAAGGTGTCCATTGAACGAGTGATCGAAGACGCGGCGCGCCTCGGTTTTGAAGGCGTCGAAATCCTGCACCGGCAAATGGACGGTGAAGACCCAGCCTATCTCAACAAGCTCAAACACCTCGCGTTCCGCAACGGCCTCTCGTTGCCCATGCTCTCCATTCACCAGGACTTCGTGCATCCCGATGCCGCCGAGCGCCAGAAGCACATCGATCACACTGTGCGATGCATCGGACTCGCCTCACAGTTGGGCATTCCTTGCGTTCGCCTCAACTCCGGCCGCTGGAAGACCATCAAGTCTTTCGACGATCTGATGAAGGTGAAGGGCGATGAACCGCCGCTGGAAGGATACGCCGAGAAAGACGCCCTCTCCTGGTGTGTCTCCTCAATTGAGAAGTGCCTACCAGCCGCAGAGAAGGCTGGCGTGATGCTTGCGCTCGAGAATCACTGGGGTCTCACCACGCGTACCGAAACGCTGCTCAAGATCTGGAAAGCGGTGAACTCCCCGTGGCTTGGCATCAATCTCGATACCGGCAACTTTCCCGTAGACCCTTATCCCGAGATCGAAAAGATCGCCCCGCACGCCAACATCGTGCAGGCGAAGACCTACTACGGCGGAGGCGTCTGGTACACGTTGGATCTCGACTACAAGCGCATCGGCGCCATCCTGAGGAAAACCGGCTTTCGTGGCTGGGTGTCGCTCGAGATGGAAGGCAATGAGCCTGCATCCACCGCGGTTCCGAAGAGTCTGCAGGTGCTGCGGGAAGCCTTCGCTTAGGCACCCTCGTGCATGCCGCCTCGCAATCGTGCCAGGGCCGTTCTGGGAGGCGCGCGTGGACGTCTTGAGACGCGCATGGCAAGATTCTCAGGCCGCTCACCCCACGCCGATTCCAACGAGATTGTCTTCGTGTGGTTGATCGTGCGGCGGTCTTCAGTCCAAGACGTTCCCCGGAGCCTCCAGTGTGATCCGCAGTCCGCCTTCTCCTATCTCCTTCCCGCCAGCTTGATAGAATTAAGAGATATCGATGCTTCGTTTTGAAACTGCCGGCGAGTCCCACGGCGAGTGCTTAGTGGCGACTTTGACGGGACTGCCAGCCGGAATCCCCATCTCTCTTCCGGCCATTAACCGGGAACTGTGGCGGCGCCAACAGGGCTACGGCCGTGGTGGCCGCATGAAGATTGAGACCGACACCGTCGAGATCGTCGCCGGCGTGCGCCACTCCCAAACCATCGGCTCACCCATCGCGATCCTCATTCGCAATCACGATTGGAAAAACTGGACCGAGACGCTGCCGGTGGAGGACATCGACGGAGGCGAGGGCAAGAAGAAACCTGTCACCCGTCCACGCCCCGGCCACGCCGATCTCGCGGGCGCCATCAAGTACAACTTCCAGGACGCGCGCTACATCCTGGAACGTGCCAGTGCGCGTGAAACAACCGCGCGTGTCGCGGTCGGCGCACTCGCCAAGACGATGCTCGCGCAATTCGGAATCCGCATTCTCAGCCATGTGATCGCCGTCGGCAACGTGCGGCTGGAACGCCAGGCGGCGTGGGAAGAACTGGTGACGCTATCCGAAAAGAACGAAGTGCTCCTTGGCTGCGTGGATCCCGAAACGGAAGCGCGCATGAAGGAAGCTGTCGACGTCGCCTACCGCACCGGCGACACGATTGGCGGCATCTTCGAGGTCGTGGCCCGAGGCCTTCCGCCAGGGCTCGGCTCTCACATCACCTGGGACACGCGGCTCGACGGCAAACTGGCGCAGGCGATCGTTTCCATGCAGGCCGTGAAGGGTGTGGAGGTCGGGTGCGCGGAGGAACAGGCCGCCAGCTACGGCTCAAAAGTTCAAGATACAATTCACTACAACAAGGACGAGCGCAGATTCTTCCGCGGCGCCAACAAGGCAGGTGGATTGGAAGGAGGCATGACGAACGGGCAGGACGTATTCGTTCGCGGTTTCCTCAAGCCGATCTCCACGCTTCGCCGGCCCCTGGAATCCGTGGATCTGGAAACGCGTGAACCTTCCGCGGCCGCCTATGAGCGGAGCGATGTGTGTGTGGTGCCCGCGGCCGGAGTGATCGGCGAAGCGATGGTGGCCATCGTACTTGCCCAGGCTTTCCTCGAAAAGTTCGGAGGCGATTCGCTGGTCGAAACCAAACGCAACTACGACGGCTATTTGCAGCAGGTAAGAGAGTTCTGAGATGTACAAAATCGTGAAATACGGGGACCCGGTTCTCGAGAAACCGTGCGCCCCCATCACCGAGTTCGATACGAAAGAGCTTCAGGAACTCGTGGACGGCATGTTCGAAACGATGTACGCCGCCAAGGGCGTTGGCCTGGCTGCACCTCAGGTCGGCGTGTCCCAGCAGTTGACCGTGATCGACGTGTCCGCCGGCGAGGATCCCTCCCAGAAGATCGTCCTCATCAATCCGGAAATCATCGCCAAGGAAGGATCGCAAACCGGGGAAGAGGGTTGCCTGTCCATCCCGGGCTTTCGCGAAGACGTCACCCGTGCGATGAAGGCCACCGTCCGCGCGAAAAACGTGCAGGGCGAGGACATCGAAGTGACCGGAGAGCAGTTGCTCGCCCGCGCCATGCAGCACGAAATCGATCATCTGCGCGGCGTCCTCTTTCTGCAGCATCTGAGTCCGCTCAAGCGCGACATCATCAAACGCAAGATCCGCAAGCTCTCCAAAGCCGGCGAGTGGTAGAGCGCACCCATGCGACTCGTTTTCATGGGCACGCCGCAGTTCGCGGTCCCGACGCTGGAGGCGGTACTCGGCGCAGGCCACGAGGTCGTAGCTGTCTACACACAGCCGGACCGGCCAAAGGGCCGCGGACAGCAACTGGCCGCGCCGCCCGTGAAACAATGCGCCCTCGCGCATGGCTTGGCGATTCACCAACCCGAGCGGATTCGCCGCCCGGAGGTGGTGGAACAACTCGCGGCGATGCGGGCCGATGCGATGGTCGTGGTCGGCTACGGGCAGATCATCCCGCAGAACATTATTGACCTGCCGCCGCTCGGGATCCTCAACGTGCATGCGTCCCTGCTGCCCAAGTATCGCGGCGCGGGCCCGATTCAATGGGCGGTCGCCAACGGAGAAGGCGTCACCGGCGTCACGACCATGCGCATCGACGCGGGCCTCGACACGGGAGACATGCTGCTCAAACGCGAAACGCCCATCGGTGCGGAGGAATCCGCCATCGAGTTGGGAAACCGCCTCGCGATCCTCGGCGCCGATCTGCTGGTGGAGACGCTCGAGGGCCTTGCCCGCGGCAACATCCGGCCCGAAAAGCAGAACCCTGACGAGGCCACCCTCGCGCCGATCCTCAAGAAAGAGGACGGCCGCATCGACTGGTCACTGCCGGCGTCGCAGATTCACAATCGCATCCGGGGTTTTCTCCCGTGGCCCGGCGCATATACGGCTTTCCGAGGCCAGATACTCCATATCTGGCGAGCAAGCGTAACCGATCTTACACTCAATCATCCACCTGGAACCGCTTTGACCGATTCCAACCGGTTGCTGGTTGCGTGCGGCGACAAGTTAGCCATCGAGTGTTTGGAATTACAATTGGAAGGCCGCAAAAAGTTACCCGCAACCGCTTTCCTTAATGGACAGCGGCTGCTACAGTTAGAGACTCTAGGTCAATCATGAAACTGCCGTTGGGCTACCGCTATGCCGCTGTCTACGCAGGCATTCGCAAGACGAACAAGGACGATCTCGCCCTAATCGTTTCCGATACGCCGGCTTCGTCCGCGGGAGTGTTCACGCAGAATCGCGCGTGCGCAGCCCCCGTCAAACTCTGCCGGCAGCACTTGAAGACGTCCAAGGGCGCCTCATCCGCCATCCTCATCAATGCGGGCAATGCCAATTGCGCCACCCGCACCGGAGAGAAGGTCGCATCGGCGACGGCCAAAGCACTTGCGAAACTTCACGGCGTTCCCGTCTCGCAGGTACTGGTCGCCTCCACCGGCGTCATCGGCGTTGAACTCGACGCATCGTTAATCACCAGCGCCCTGCCCGCCCTTCACGCCAGGCTCTCCAGCGACAACTTCGAAGATGTCAGCCGGGCCATCATGACCACGGACACCCGCCCCAAGACCTCATCCGCCGAAGTCGGACTGGGCAAGGGCAGTGCCCACATCGCCGGCATGACCAAGGGCGCAGGCATGATCATGCCGCTGATGGCCACCACGCTCGGCTTCGTCATGACCGACGCCGCCGTCGACGCTTCGACACTGCGCGGCATGCTCCGCGAGGCGTGCGAGCAAAGCTACAATCGCATCTCCGTGGATGGTGACACCTCCACCAACGATACACTGCTGCTGCTGGCAAACGGCGCCTCCGGCTACAAGGTGGGCAAGAAGGATCAGGAGAATTTTCTCGGCGCACTCACCCATCTCATGCGGGATCTTGCGCAGCAGATCGCCCGTGATGGCGAAGGCGCACGCAAGCTCATCACCATCGACGTCGAAGGCACGAAAAGCAGCCACGACGCCGTGCGCATCGCCAGAACGATCGCCAACTCGCCGCTCGTCAAGACCGCCGTGGCCGGCTCGGACCCCAACTGGGGGCGGATCATCTGCGCGGCCGGAAACGCCGGCGTGGCCTTCGAGCCCTCCGATGTCGACATCTACTTCCAGCAGGTGAAGGTCTGCCGCGCGGGTCTCGCTGCGCCGTTTGACGAAGATGGGCTGACGCGGAAGCTCGACGAGAAGGACGTCGCCATACGGTTCGTGATCAAGGGCAAAGGACGCGGACAGGCCCGCTTCTGGACCTGCGACTTCACCGAGGAATACATCAAGATCAACGGCAGCTATCGCACGTAATGCAGCGTCGAGCTTTTATCGCCGGAGCAGCCATCCACGCGGTCTGCGCGTATGCCGATGAGCGGCAGGACTTCACTGATTGGGTGGGCCGCTGGGTCGCCTACCTGAGCGCGGAGAACCACAGCAGTTTCCTGCGTGCGATCGACCGGCAAATGCCCGGCCGTGATGAGCTTGAAACGAACCTCGTCGCCATTCTGCGAGGCCGCGAAGTCTCATCAAGCGTCCAGATTCAGTCCTTCGACCCCGAAGCTGGAGAAGCCCGCCTGGACTGGTTTCTCAATCTTGCTCCGCGCACTCCGCCAGGCGAAACCGAGCGCCGCCGTGAAACGGTCATCCTGAAGCTCGCGAAGCAGAAGAAAGGTTGGCGGGTTCTTCACCTGGAGCCGCTGAGCCTGTTCCGGCCCCCGGCGTAACTCCGAAACGGCTCAAGCGGTAAGAGTTGCCGATCACGGTCAGGCTCGATACCACCATCGCCGCCGCTGCGATGATCGGGTTCAGTAGACCGGTGGCCGCGAACGCAATTCCGCCCGTGTTGTAGAAGAACGCCCAGAAGAGATTCTGCCGGACCACCTTGCTGGTTCTTGCGGACAGTTCGAACGCGTCGACCACGCGGTTCAGATTGCCAGACATCAGCACCATGGACGCGGAGCGCATCGCCAGATCGCTCCCGCTGCCCATCGCAATCCCGAGATGCGCCGCAGCCAGCGCAGGTGCGTCGTTGATGCCGTCACCCACCATTGCCACCGTGCGACCTTTCCGCTTCAACTCCTCCAGAAACTCGATCTTCTGCTCAGGCCGTGCCGCGCCTTTCCAATGTTCGGCGCCGATCCTGCGCGCGACGGCTTCCGTGGTCCGTTCGGAATCGCCGGAAACCACCCAGACCTCTACGGCCCGCGCACGCAGGCCGCGAACCAGTTCGGCCGCACTCTCCCGCACGCGATTGCCGAACACCAGCCGGCCCGCTGCCACTCCGTCTACTGCGCAATAGGCGACCGTATCCGCCGTGTCCTCGATCGCGTCTACGCCAATCCAGCCGCTAGCTCCGATCTCAACCCGTTTCCCGTCCACTTTGCCGCGAATTCCCTGTCCGCGCAGGATCTCCACCTCGGTGGCTGGCTGGAGCGTCACGCCGAGTTCGCGAGCGCGCCGTACCACCGCCTGCCCCAGCGGATGCTCTGAGTAGGCTTCGAGTGACGCCACCACCGCAAGGTCGCATCCTTCGAAAGACAGCAGCGCAAAGTCCGACTCCGTCACCGTGCCGGTCTTGTCGAGCACAACAGTATCGATGCGGCGGATCGATTCGAGCACACGGCTATCGCGCACCAGAATCCCGTTGCGCGACGCCGCGGTCACCGCTGCCGTCAACGCGAGCGGCGTAGCGATTCCAAGGGCACAGGGACAGGCAATCACCAGCACCGTGATCGCACGCAGCAGTGCATCGTCGCCCGAGAACGCGAAGACCAGAGCGGCCATTCCAATCACCAGCGGAACGAACAACCGCGAGACGCGATCCACCTTCTGTTCCACATCGCTCCGGCTGCCCACCGCACGCTCCACCGCGGCCACAATCTGCGAGATCGTGCTGCCTGCGCCGACATTCGTCGCACGCACCGTCAGCACTCCGGACAGGTTCAGACTTCCGGCCACCACCTCGCTGTCCGCCTGCTTCGACACCGGTACCGACTCGCCAGTCAGCAGCGATTCATCCGCCTGCGACGCGCCCTCCAAAACCCGCCCGTCCGCCGGAATGCGCTCGCCGGCTTTGACGAGAAAACGGTCCCCGGCCCGCAGGGCTTCGATGGATACGAACCGCTCGGCGCCTCGCTCCACAATCCGCGCTTTCTTTGGCAACATGCGATGCAGTGTGCCGATCGTCTGCGCCGCACGCTGCTTGGCCCCCTGCTCGATCCACTTCCCGAGCAGCACCAGCGTGGTGATCGCGCAGGCAATGTCGAAATAAAGATGCGTGCCGCCATGGTATCCCTGCCACACGCTGTAACCGAATGCCGCCAGAATCCCCAGCGACAACAGGCTCTCCATGCGGAGTGTGCCGCTCCGGAGTCCGCGCCACGCCAGCCGCAGCACCGGCTTCGCCGAATACATGATCACCGGCAGCGTCACCAGCATTGCCAGTACCGGGAGCGGTGCTTCAAAGGCCTCGAAATACACCGCCAGGTTCAGGCCCATCACGTTCATCCACAGAAACGCGGCCACCACCAGGCGCAACAGCAGATCCTTGCGCTCCGCGTTCGCGCCAGCGGTTTCCTCCTGATCGTCGCGCGCCTGATACCCCAGCCGTTCCACCACCTCCTGCACACGCCCGGAGGGCAGATACTGCGGATAGTAAGTAACTTTGAGTAAGTCGGAAACGAAATAGACTTCGGCTCTGGCCACACCCTGCTCTTTGTTCAGAGTATGTTCGATTAGCCACGCGCACGCCGAGCACCACAGCCCCGATAGATGATACATCCGCTCTTCCACCGGCCCGCTGTAGGCGGTCCTGGCGCGCACTTCCGCCTTGCCCGACTTCAGGATTGCGTAGACGGTGCGGCATCCCGTGCAACAGAACCGGTGGCGTTCGTCCCCGTCCGCCGACTCGTAGATCGCCGCCGCACACTCCAGGCCGCAATGGTCGCACAGCACCGTCTCCGGCGCTTCCCTGGCTCCGGTGGTGCCGGCGGTCATGGCCGCGGCTTACCGTGCGAGTCCAGAATCACCGGATTCGCCTGCCTTGCGCCCGCGTAGACGAAGACCATCAGCCCGACGAATAGCAGAAACACAAAACCCAGAAAAGCCCTCATTCCCACCTACCTTTTCTGCGGAGCGATAAACGTCATCGGATACTCACCTACGGTGTTGTAAGGCGCCGCCTCCGTGACAAACTTGAAGTGGCTTACGTCCGCCGGCACACCAGCGCCCGCCTCCACCTCGAAATTCAACTGCAGGGACTCGCCTGCTTTCACCGGCAGCGGATTCGCCTGCCCCAGCACGCGCGCATCGGGAAGCCCCTGAATCGTAATCTTCACGTGCGCGTCCTGCGAACCGCGGTTATCCACGTTCAACCGGAACTTGTTGCGGATCTCCCCGCCCGGCTGCTTCGTGAACAACATTGCCCTGTCCGGGCTGATGCGCACCTGCACGGAGTGCCGCATCGACAAAGCCACCGTCAGACCCGACGCGTAAAACGCCATCACCAGCAGCACGATGAATCGCTTCGGGTCGCGCAGGCCAACTCTCCGGTACCAAGGCTGCGACTGGTCGCCGAGCATCTCCCCGCGCTCGCCCCAGGTGTAGTGAATCAGACCGGGTTTCTTCAGCCGCGCCAGTACCTCGTCGCATGCCTCCACGCACTCCCCGCAATGGATGCATTCAATTTGGAACGGGGACTTCCGGATATCAATCCCCATATGGCACACACGCACACATTTCTTGCACTCGATACAAGCCTTCTGCTTGCCTTCCCCATCGCGATACGCCACCAGAAGCGTCTGCTTGTCGGACAGCATTCCCTGGAGGTAGCCGTATGGGCAAATCGTCGTGCAGAATCGCTGCCGCAGAAAAGCGAAATCCAGGAACGTCAACAAAGTGGTGGCCGCCCCGGCAATGCCCCCCGCCGTCACGATATCGAGAGCCATCAGCCTCCGCAGCAGATCGCGCGGCTCCACAAAGAACGAAATGAACACGAATGAGACAAACACCGAGGCAATCCAGACGGCACTGTAAAACAGCACGCCGGAAGCAATTTGACGCGCTCGCAAACTCAACTGTATGAAGTGCTTATTGATAAACTTTCGGATGCGCTCTTCCAGCGCGGTGGCCGCCTCGCCAAAGATCATCTGCGGGCATAGATAGCTGCAGTAGACACGCCCGTACAGCATCGATGCCGCCGCAATGGTGAACATCAGGAACATCATCGTGAAGAACAGGATGGCGAACTCGTTGATCCAGATCTCCTGCCCCACGAAGTAGAAACGCTGCTTCGGGATGTCGAAGCGCATCACATTGAAGAACGGCAGCGCGACGAAGATCAGAAAGCAGGCGAAATGAACCGTTTTGCGCAGCTTATGATACCGCCGGGGCGGCTGGAGAATGACGAAGCCCGCCTTCGCGGCATCCGGCGGAACGGCTGTTGCTTGCCCCATACCTCAATGTGGATGCAAATGGCATGCCACGGTGACAGGGTTCAACCCTCGCCACACCAACATCGCTCCCATCAGCACCACGGCCACGGCTGTCAGCTTCATACCAAGCGCCGCGTGCTTCCGCATCCACACTCCGGATACCAGCCCCATTCCCAACAATGGCAGCGAGGTCGCCGCCCCGAATCCCGCCATCGTCAGCGCCCCACCGGCCCAGTCTCCGGTTCCCATTGCCTTCAGCAGCGCCGCGTAGACAAGCCCGCAGGGTAGCAATCCCAACAACATACCGGTGCCCAACTTCACACCCACCGAGGTCGACAGCAGCATCCGTCCCGCAGTCCGGCTCAGCCAGTTGCGCTCCCCAATCTGAATCAGCGCGGGCCGGCGGAATAGGCCAAACATCGCCACGCCCGCCAGCACCATCAGCACACCTGCCACCAGTGCTGCGGTGTTTCTCCACAGTGCGATTTCCGTGATCGACTTGCCAGCCAAGCCTGCCGCCGCACCCAAACAAGCGTAGGTCAAGATCCGGCCTGAGTGATATGCCCCAATTGCAGCGCTTCGAATCGCCTGCGGGGCTGGGTGAAGCGGCGCAGTGACCGCCACCGCCAGCGGTCCGCACATCTGCGCACAATGCAGACTCCCGGCCATGCCGAGCGCGAATCCGAGACTCAGATCGGTCCACATAGCTTGCCTTGTAGCTTGCCTTGGCGGCGCCTTGACCTACGTCGCGCCTACCGGCTGCAGAAGAGCGGCGTTTGGCGTCGGGATGCTGACGCACTCCCGGTAATGGTCGAACCGCTGCATGGTGATGGCGTGAGTCGGGCATCGCGACGCGCACATTGCACAGCGGATGCATGTCGACTCATCCTTCATCATCAGCCCGCCCATCCGATCCAGTTCCTCCCGGCTGAACTGGCGAATGGTGGCCTCATCAATACCGAACTTGCCGGTCACCATCGCCAGTCCCGCTTGGTCCTCCACTAGTGCTCCAAGCCCGACCAGCCG
>JAEUQE010000039.1:0-12032 GCA_016789785.1 Bryobacterales bacterium | reverse complement strand
TACGCCAACCGACTTATCGCCGCTCATGCGCAACGCCGACCGCGCGATGTCGTAAGCCGTTTTCTCGCCGCGCTCCATCTCGGCGAACTGCTCTTCTTTTGACTCGAACGCCTCGACCGGCCGGATCGCCGACCGTGCCACGTCGTATGCCACGTTGCCGCCGCCAATCACGACGATCTTGCGGCCGAGCGGCATCGGAATCCCTTCGTTGAAGGAGCGCAGAAAGTCGAGACCATCGTAAACGGCGGGATTGTCGGCGCCAGGAATCGGCAGTTTGCGGCCTTTCGGCAGCCCGATGCCAAGAAAGATCGCTTTGTATCCCTCCTGGCGCAGGCTCGCGATCGTGAAATCGCGCCCCAGGCGCATGTTGCACTTCAGTTCCACGCCCAGCGACAGAATCGCCTGAATCTCATGGCGCACGAGCTCGCGCGGCAGGCGGAAGACCGGTACGCCTACCATCAGCATGCCGCCGGGTTCCGAGTATGCCTCGAACACGGTCACTTTGTAGCCGATCTGGGCAAGATCGTGCGCCACGGTCAGACCGGAAACGCCAGCACCGACCACGGCAATCCGGAGGTTATTGCCGGAGCCTGGAGGCAGCATCCGCCGGTCACAGGCTTCTCTGTAGAGGTCGTAACTGCCGGTTTCCGGCCCGTAAATCTCGTTTACGAATCGCTTCAGGGCGCGGATGGTGATGGGCGAATCCACTGCGCCGCGGCGGCAATTCATCTCACACGGAGCGCCGCACACTCGCCCGCAAATCGACACGAAAGGATTTGTCGCGCGGGCTTTGCGGAAGGCCTCTTCATAGCGGCCTTCGGCGATCGCAGTCACATACCCACATGCGTCAGTATGAACGGGGCAACCGTCCTGACACTTCACCATCCGCACCCAGTAATCGGTCGCGTCCGGCGGCTGGATCTGATAGAGGGCCTGGCTCATATTGCCCTGCCTAATCCTCCACCTTCCGGAACGCAAACGCGATTACCGCGAGGAAAAACAACGCCGCCAATCCCGCTACGGCGTACATCAACCCATCCGCACCCGTCGTGGCCGCGTTGAACTGCCGCACCAGCGCCCCACGGTCGGAATGGTCGATCTCGCCATTCATGTAAACCACGCAGTAGCCTACCGTTCCAAGCGCAATGCAGATATAGGCCAGTTTCAGAAAGCTGGGCACCCCGGTGTGTTCGCGTTCGGTAATCCAGCCGCCCGCGTATTCCTTGATGTCCTTTTGTGGTTGGTTGCTAGCCGCCATGGGTCTCAGCCTCCTCGTCCTTCAACATTTGATACTTGGCATCCTCACTGCCTGCACCCCAATAGCCATCCCGGAAGGAACGCGCGAAAAAGTAGAGCGCGCCCACCAGGAACAGCAGGAACAGGAAGTATGCGAAATAGACACTCGGATACGTGTAGTCCACCCCTACCCCCTATCTCTCGTAGTCGTTGTCCGGACGCCAGTTCTTCGCGCGGCCGAGCGTCTGCAGATAAGCCACCATCGCCTGGAACTCGGGTTCATTGCTCGCGATCCACGGATAGGGCGGCATGATTGAGCCTGGCACCAGGTCGCGAGGATTCCGGAAGTGCGTGCGATGCCACTGCGTGTCGTACTTTCCCCCAACCCTTGAGAGATCCGGCCCCGTCCGCTTGGTCCCGAACATGTGCGGGCTGTCGTACACGAACTCATCCGGCGTCGAGACGGGCGAATCCACACCCCGCCAACCCGATCGCTTCGTGTCTGCCAGCAGCGTGCGCGTTTGCTGCGTATGGCAATACCAGCAGCCCTCACGCACATAAATCGCACGGCCCTTCAACTCCTGTTCATTGAGCGGCTTCAACTGCCCGGTCGGCCCTTTCGCGGGATCCGAATTGTTGAACGGCGCTCCCCATGTCTTGTCGATCAACGGCGGCACCACCGTGGTCAACAATCCGCCGATCGCGAAGAACACCAGCGCCATCACCATGAACCAGACTGCATTCGAATCGGCCTTCTTAAGCATTGGCAGCCTCCTCTTTGTGCGAGCCAGCATTCATCACGGTCGCCAGGATGTTGTAAAGGAAGGTGGTGATCCCTCCAAAGATCAGAACTCCGGAAAAGAAGCGAACCAGCCAGATCGGCTTCAGCGCCACCACCGTGTCGATAAACGGGATCGTCGGGTTGTTCCACTGCCAGCCCTGCCAGAACCCGCCCAGCCACAAGGTGACGAAGAACCCGATGCCGCCGATCATCGACAGCCAGTAACTCCAGTTCGCCAGCGCATCGGAGTAGAGCTTGGTTTGGAACATCCGCGGAATGCTGTAGTAAGTGCCCGCGATCGCAAAAAACGAAAATGCCCCCAACACCGCCATGTGCGCGTGACCCGGAATCCAGTCCGTCTTGGAAACGATCGCGTTCACCGCGCGCAGGCTGTGCATCGGACCCTGGAAGCAGGTCAGCAGATAAAACACCACGCCCGACATCAGAAACTTTAGAGGCACGTTATCCCGCGTCTGCGGCCAGTTGCCTTTCATCGTCGCGAAGAAGTTGTACACCACCGTCCATACAGGTAGCAGCAGCATCAGAGAGAACGCGATGGAGATGGTCTGCAGCCATTGCGAGATCGGACCATGCAGCATGTGGTGGGCGCCCGTCCATACATAGAAGAACGCCAGCGACCAGAACCCGATCATCGACAGCTTATGGCTGTGCAGCGGAATGTTCCCCGACTTCGGAATGTAGTAGTAAGCCAGGGCCAGACCCACAGGCGTGAAGATCAGGCCTACCGCGTTGTGCACATACATCCAGTTCAGATTGGCCTGGTTCACTCCAGTGGTCAGCATCGTGCCGAAGTTGCCGGTAAGATACACGAACGCCGTCCACAGGATACAGCCCATTGTGTACCAGAGCGAAACATACATCTGCGGATACTTTCGCGTAAACACCGTGCCAAACACATTTACGCCGAACATGATCCACGCCACCACCACGCCAATATCGAGCACCAGCGGCAATTCGGCGTACTCGAAGCCCTGGTTCCAGCCCATCAGCAGCGATACCACCGCGCCGAGCACAATCACGTTCCAAAGCGCCGCGGTCGCCACTCCGAGTTTCTCGCTATAGAGCTTCGTGCCGCACAAGCGAGGCACCAGATAGTAGACCAGCCCCATGTCCGCCGCCAGCAGCCAACCGAACAACATGCCGTTCACATGCAGCGGACGCAGCCGGCCGTAGCTGAATATCGCGATTGTGCCCAGCAATTCCGGCCAGACGAACTTCGCCGCAATGATGATTGCAATGATGCCAACAATGAAGAAGTAGACCACCGAACTGATGAGGAACCACTTCGCCGTTGTATCGGCATGTGGGGATCGATAAGCCGCCGCCGCGGAGCCGGCGCCTGTTGTCACTTCCCGTTCTGCTGCCATAGAGTCGCTATCTCCCTGCCCTCAACTGCCTTCTACCCGACGCCTGCGTCAAACTGCGGATGTAGTTCACCAGATCGCCCGCATCCTTTTGCGACATTCCATAGTCGATCCACGGCGGCATCGCCGTACCCTGAATGCCATAGAGAATCGACTCAATCATCCGCCGGTCATTCACACTCTGCACGAATGGCGAATTCCGCAGATTGCGCGGACGCGGAATGATGTCCAGCGAATTCGGTCCCTTGCCATCGGCCTTCCGCCCGTGACAACCCGTGCAACGCGCCAGATAGGTTTGCTCACCACGTGCGATCGACTCCGGCGAACTCGGCACCGGATTCTGATCCGGCAGATTCCGCGGCTTCAACTCGCGGCCCTTCTCCTTCACGAACGCCACGAACACGTAGTCCACCAGCCCGCGGATCTGTTCGTCACTCATGACCTTTGCCCACGCCGCCATCGACGTGCCATGCACGCCTTCCTTAATCGAAGTCACGAAGCGATCGCGTGGCTTGCTGTTCATGAAGGCTACCTTCGTCAAATCGCGCGGCGCGGGATCCACATAAAGCGCGACCGGCCCAAGGCCATCGCCCTTCTCACCGTGACAACGCGCGCAGTAGGACTTGAAGATCTCTCCAGGCGACGACGGTAAAGGAGGCGTCTTCAGACTGGTGAGGTACGCCGTCATCGCCTGGAAGTCGGAATCGGTAAACCGGAATGCCGGCATGATGGAATCGGGTATGGTCACCCGGGGATTCTTGAAATGATCCATCAGCCATTGCTCGTCCTTCATCGCCCCTTCAAACGAAATGTCCGGGGCAATCGTGCCGTCCTTGTCGCCGATCTTGTGGCATGCCGCACAGGCGCGCTGATCCACCAGTTCCTTGCCCCGCGCCACCAGATTGGTGACGGGCGCTGCCTGCGGAGCCTGTGCCGTTTGCGCGGGTGACGCCGACTCGGTGGTTAGCCGTGACCGGAACACCGCCAGCGACGTCTCTGCCAGATTCACGCCCTTCCGGCTCTTCAGGAAGACCACCAGGGCCTTGACCTCGTCGTCGCTCATATTGAATTTCGGCATGAACGACGTCGCCATTCCCGCCCGCGGATCCACGATCGATTCCCACAGATAGTCGATCTTGAATTTCTTCCCCGCCTCGGTCAGCTCCGGCCCGAGCGTACCATCGGAGATCCCTTCAATGCGGTGGCATCCATAGCAGTTCTTCTCGAAAAACAACTGCCGGCCCTTGGCCACCAGCGGCGTGCCGGCGAAGTTCTCCTCCGTGTGGCACTGCGCACAGTTGGCCTGCATGTATTCCTTGGCCTTCAGGTGCTTGTGATATTCCTTCTTCCACGTCTCCTGGGTGACGTAGCCCGCCAGCGGGTCGGGCCAGTAGTGATCCTCGCCGTGCGCGTAGTGCTCGTTCAACCCGCGGCCTTGCCCGTCATGACAGATGGTGCACCCGAAGTCGTTGAATTTGTGGCGCCGGATCCACCGGTCTCCCTGCTTCACGTCGCCCATCGCAGCCGAGTAGGGATGCGTCTTCAGCGGATTGGACAAGCCGGTGAAACGCGGGTCGTCCGAGGCGATGTGGCACGTGGTGCAGCGGTCCACACGCGTCCCGCCGAAGTTCGTCACCAGGATCTGCTCAATGCGCGGGCTGCGGGCCGACATCTCGGCGCGCTCCGCGTCATTGCGAGCCTGGCCGCGCGCCTGATCGAAGTACGCCGTCTGGTAGCGCTCCCACTTGTGGAAGAACTGGTCGTAAAAGACCACGCCGTGCACGGCGAAAACCACAAGGCTTGCAATTGCCAGTGCCAGTTTCATATGCCGTGTCCTTTCCTCACCATGGCGTGACAAAATCCCAGTTCGGACCGCGGAACAACGTGCCGACAATGATCAGCCCGATGTTCAACAGGGCGAACGTCACAAAGAGCGTATTCGCCAGGAGCCGCTCCTTCGGAAACCACTTACCCACACCTTTTTGATTCCGGTCGATGTACGGGACCATGATCAGCAGCAGCACCTCCAATCCCGGAATCCCCACGCCGCCCCAGAACGCCGAGTAACTCACTAACTCCTGCAGCCCGAGAAAGTACCACGGCGCCTTGGCGGGATTCGGCGGATGCAGCGCATTCACCGGCTCCTCCAACGGGGCATGGAACATCAGCGAAACCACCAGCAGTACCGCGAGCGTGATCACAAAAACGAACAACTCCGCCGTCAGCAGGTGCGGCCAACTGAACACCGTGTTGTCCGGCACGTTCCCGACCTTCGTAAACGGCCCCCGCACCAAACCCATCAGCCCGAAGCTTTGCTTGCCTTGGACGGGAGTGAGCAGTTTCACCGCGACTTCGCCGGATCCCGGCGCGACTTCCGCTTCCGGCGGCCGCGACAGACCACCATCCTTGCGGATCCGCCAGAAATGCACCGCCACCAGCAAGGTTAGGATCAGCGGCAGCACCACAACATGCAGCACATAGAAGCGCAGCAGCGCCTCCTGCCCCACCAGGTTGTCGCCCAGTAGCAGGAACTGAATTTTCTGGCCGACGAAGGGGGCATAAGTGGCGATGGTCGCGCCTACCGTGATCGCCCAGAAAGCCAACTGGTCCCACGGCAACAGATAGCCTGTGAAACTCGAAAACAGAGTAAGCAGCAACAGCAGAACACCGATCACCCAATTGAATTCCCGCGGCTTCTTATAAGATCCGGTCAGAAATACACGGCACATGTGCAGGAAAACCACAATCACCATGCCATGCGCCGCCCAGCGGTGCATATTCCTCAGAAACGTGCCGAAGGCCACCGATCCTCTGAGATCCAACATACGGTCATAGGCCTGTTCGATCGACGGGACGTAGTAGAACATTAAGAGCACGCCCGTCACCGTCAGAATGACAAACATGAAGAATGACATCAGGCCCAGGCCAAAGGTATAGGTGGCCTTCAGCGTGTGGCGATTCACCTTCACCGGATGAATATGAAGGAAGAAATTGGTGAAGGAGGTTTGCGCCTGTCCGAGTTCCGACGACGGCAGCGGATTCCGGAACACCGACGTCCAGACGCTCCGCGGCAGATCCTTCAGAACACTGAGAAGACCTTGTTGTTTCGCTGTGTTTTCTGTCGCCGTACTCATACGTTGTAGTAAGTTCCGGGGTTGATTTCCACGCTCGTATCCACTTCCAACTCCCCATTCGGCGCGAGTTTTACCTGGTACCACGGCAGCGCCTTCGGAGCCGGGCCGCCGGTCACGTTGCCGTCCTGGTCATACCTCGACCCATGGCACGGGCACGAAAAACCTGTGTCCGCAACGCCGACAATGCAGCCCAGGTGCGTGCAGGTGGTGGAGATCACCGCCATCTGGTTGCCTTCGCGCGCCACGCAGATCCGCCGCTGTTCAATCGCAATCCGGGAACCCGACGGGAACTGGTCCGGCCGTCCGATCGAGAACCGGCTGGGTGCGCCATAGGTCGCGCGCGGCTTCAAGAACACGAAGTTCGCCAGCGCGCTGATCACCGCCGAACCGAACAGCGCCACGCTCGATAGCCAGGTCAACAGGCTACGTCGTGGAACCTCTTTCAATTCCTTCATCTTCTTGCTCCCGGGATGTCTCTACGAGTTCCTCAAGGTCAGACCAGAAGACGTGGTATTTGGCTTCCTCGAGGTTATGGAAGTAGTCTTTTTTCAAGGCGTACGCGAACAGACACGCGCCCCCCAAGCCCATGAATAGACTCGCGGCGAGGGCAACCCAGGTCAGTTCCGCACCCATGACCCGCCTGGGGGTGCACGCCGTATACCAAACGGAAAATCCCCATAGAACCACTGACTTTCAGTGGGGAATGTACTGGGGGATTGTGCGAAGCCTCACCCAGATCCTGCGAAAGTGCGCGATTTCTCCCAAGCGATAAGCGAGCAGCCGCACGCGGAGCACGGCTTCACCCACTCCGCCGCCAATTGGAGGAAGAGCTGACCTCCAGTGACCGGTCAGTTCGACGCAACCCAGCGGCGCTGCACCCACTCCCGGGCAGGCGCAAAAAGCTCCGATGTCCGCACGTCGAACCGCAGGTCACTCCCCAGTTTCTCGAATCTCTTCAGATCCAGTTCGCGGTCCATCTTTGCCTCGAGATCTTCAAACGCAAAGCCGAGGGCAGCGTCCCGGGCGCTCTGTCTTGCCAGGATCGTGAACTGGGCCGGTGGATGTCCTTCCTCCACATCTGTCCACGCAGGCTCGGCTTGACCAGGATGGTAGACCTCCACCTTGAGCCGCAGGGAGACCAACCTTCGGCCCCCATAGTCGCCATAAGGGAGCGCCGTCAACTCAAGCGTCACGCCGCCGTCCGCAAAGGGAGGCTGGGACTTCGAGGCTGGCACAGTCTCCCCGCCAAACGCCTCCACAAGACGCCTCACCTGGCGCTCTACGCCCCAGGTGTAAGACGGATTCGCAATATCGACGCCGGCATCCGGGGACATTCCCCGAGTCGACGCAATTGCCAACGGCCGCCCCGCCTCCACGGTCTCCACTGCCCGGAAGATCGCTTCCGGCAGCGCAGGACGGTAAGGCTTGCGGAACTCCGGCGACAACTTGTCGCGGAACTGACGCCACCGCCGGGCCTGGACAGCCAGCCGGTCGCGTGCATTGGCTGCCCAGGGTGAGCCTGCATGCTCCCGCAGATAGGCGTGCAGAGCGGAGGGCTTGCCTTCCATCGATGCCTTGCTCCACTCGCGCCATCCCGTATCCCGCGCTGCCCGCCAGACCCCCACACCCGTTGCGGCCAGCGCCAGTAGCGCCGCCGGCGGAATCCACTTCCGCTTCAACTGATGGTAGCCGACGGCGATCAGAATCAGTTGCATCGCGAACAGCGCGGCCAGGGGCGCCGCGGCAATCAGCGCGTTGACAAGCCCGGGCAGCAAATAGTCGCGGTGGCTCCACAGAAGGTAGACCGCCAGCGCGCCTGCCATCGCCAGTTCTCCCAACCGCTCTTTCCAGCGGCTTCCCTTGGCATTCGGCTCCATGATCCGGAACCCAATCCCATCGAGAACGAACATCCCCACAAACAGCCAACCCGCAAGAACACCTGCCTGCCGGAGGTAGGGGTGGGTAAAGGCGAGGAACCGTTCGAGAATATCCTCCATGTCCTTCTTATCGGCGGAACTGGCGCCCCTGATCAGGGCGGAAGCGATCGGTCGCCGCCTCACGGACTGTCCCCTTGGACCCCTTGGCCACTCTTCTGGCGGACCTGCCCGTCCGCCACGGAAAAAGATAGTAAGTAGTACCAACGTACTATTTGTTTTTTGGGTAGAATGGGATAACATCAGAGAACCGTCATGAAACACAGACGAAATCCTGTTGGCAACTAGCCCTCGTCCCGCCAAGTGGACGTGCGGTCCACATCACAAAATACTCAAGTCCGTTAGCTTTTTCGTCACAGATCGAAGCCCTGCCGCGCGATTTCGCCGGCTGCGCAAGCGCCACTCCGCGCAATCTGATCGAGCGGGGATTCCCCTTTCGCGGCGGTTGATGCCGCATGATCAACGGTAGCCAGTAACCACTGTCATCAGTGTCATCAGTCCACTAACTGAACCCATTAGTACCCTATATGACGATTCCCTTATCGCCTCGCCAGCAGTGTGCCTACCAGGGCCTGCTCGCCTCTATCGATCGCGGCCCGATCGTCCGCCTTACCAGCGGCTCTGGCCGTGGAAAGTCCACTGTTCTTGCCGCCGCCCACAGCACTACGGGAGGCCAGTATCTGTCGGCGCGTCACATTGTCGAAGCCATTGGCGCCTCCGACCCGCACGCCATGGAGGAAGCTCTGTATCACTGTGTGCGCAATGCGCTGGAAGCTCATTCACATGTGTATGTGGACGATCTCTCCGGCCTTCTGGGCGTTCTCAGTTGTCACTATAACTACCCCCGCCATGGCTTTGTGGAGATCCCGTTCGCGGCGCTTTGCGAATTGGCCCGGAAGCTCGACCGCAAGCTGATCCTGGAAGCCCAACATGGGCCGAAGGTTGCCGCGGATCGCAGTTTCGACGTGGGAATCGGGCGCTTCCAGAAGGAAGACTACGCGTTTCTGTGCTCCCTGTGGCTCGGCGACCACCGCGCCGCAACCATGGACTTCGCCAAGGTTTACCGCTTCGCGCCCAAGCTCGACGCGCACCAGTTACAGGCCGCCTGCCGCGCGCTTCAAGCGGATAGCGTCGTGCCGACGGATCGCTTCATCGAGTATCTACGCTCTCAAAGGCTGACCAGCAACGTCGACCTGGAGGAAGTCGCCCAGGTGGACCTCACCTCTCTGGAGGGCGTGGATGACGTGGTGCGAAGCCTGGAGGTAAACATCGTCCTGCCGCTTGAGAACGATCGGCTGGCGGAAGAACTACAGCTACGTCCGAAGCGCGGCGTCCTGCTCTATGGACCAGCAGGAACGGGTAAGACCACCGTCGGGCGCGCCCTCGCGCACCGGCTGAAGGGGAAGTTCCTGCTCATCGACGGTACGTTCATCGCGGGCAGTTCGGACTTCTACCACCGCGTGAACCAGGTCTTCCAAGCCGCGAAGGAGAACTCGCCGGCGGTGATCTTCATCGACGATGCCGATGCGATCTTCGAATCAGGCGAAGAGCGCGGTCTGTACCGCTACCTGCTGACCATGATCGATGGCCTGGAGAGCGAGAGCAATGCGCGGGTCTGCGTGATGCTGACTGCCATGCGGTTGGAGCATCTCCCGCCGGCGCTGGTGCGTTCGGGCCGTGTGGAGTTGTGGCTTGAGATGAAGCTGCCCGATACCGGCGCGCGCTGGAAGATCCTTGAGCGCCAATTGGAACTGCTTCCGCCGAGCCTGAGGCAGGTCGACATGGACGTGGTGCTGCGCGAGTCGGAAGGCTTCACGGGCGCCGACATGAAGCGACTGGTGGAGGATGCCAAGGCGCTCTATGCCTACGATCTCGCCACGCAGGCCCCGCCTCAGTCGGGTACGGTTTACCTGATGCAGGCGATCCGCCAGCTTCGTGACAACAAGACGCGATACTCGCACGCCGAGCAGATGTCGCGTCAGCACCGGAACGTGCCGCCCGCGGTCGTAGTGTGTCACGAAAGCGGAGAGTCCAAGGGAGAGTGAGCCGACGTTCGCGGCCGGCCGGAGTGCGAGGATCAGCACCCGGCCGACCGCATGGCTCTTCGACCCTCGCCGTGAAGTATCATGGTCGGTCCAGCACAAGGAGGCCAGCCTTGCATCGAAAGGGAATCGGACGGCGAGCATTCATCGGGTCAGCAGCGGGCGCGGCCGCCGCAAGCGCAGCCAACGGCGATCGCCCGAACATCCTCTACATCATGACCGACCAGCAGCATGCCGGCATGATGAGTTGCACCGGCAACCAATGGGTGAAAACGCCCGCCATGGACAGCCTCGCCGCGACCGGTGTGCGCTTCGAACGCGCCTATGCATCGAACCCTGTCTGCATGCCCGCCCGGACCTCCATGATGACCGGGCACTACCCGAGCCGCTTCGACATGCGCGGCAACGGCCCGGCCAAGGTCCCACAGCAGACCCTCGCGAACTCCCTGGGCAACGTCTTCGGCAGGTCCAACTATCGAACAGTGTTTGGCGGCAAGACCCACTGGCCCGCCCCCATGACCCCGCAAAACATCGGCTTCGAATACATTACTGACGATGAACGCGACGGGCTGGCCGATGCCTGCGTCACCTTCCTCCGCGAGAAACACCCGCGGCCCTTTCTGATGGTCGCCTCCTTCATCAATCCCCACGATATTTGCTACATGGCCATTGATGCCTACACGAAGGCGAACGGCCTTCCCTCCATGTACCCGAAGTCGGTTGTGGAACGCCAATGCGTGGCGGAGGCGTCGGTCTTGCCGAAGGGCGTCGACCGCAGTGAGTTCTTCCGGAAATTCTGCCCGCCCCTTCCGCCCAACCATGGTCCTACCCGCGAGGAACCGGATGCACTCGGACGCTACCAGAGCTTCCGCGGTTGGGCTCGCAAGCATTGGAAGGAAGAGGACTGGCGGCTCCATCGCTGGGCCTACTGCCGGTTGACCGAGCGCGTCGACGCGGAGATCGGGAGGGTGTTGACCGCCCTGCGCGATACTGGCCTCGACAGGAATACCATGGTCCTGTTCTCGAGCGATCATGGCGACATGGACTCGGCGCACGGCTTCGAGCACAAAAGCCTGCCCTTCGAGGAGTCCGCCCGCGTTCCGTTCATCGTCTCGTGGCCCGGGCACACGCCCACAGGACGAGTAGACCGCAAGCATCTCGTTTCCTCCTGCGTCGATCTTCTGCCGACGCTCTGCGACTACGCTGGAATCCAGGCGCCCCCGGGACTGCTAGGCCGCAGCGTGCGCCGCATTGTCGAGTCCGGGTCCGCCCCAGGATGGCGCAAGGATGTGGTCATCGAGTGCACCGATTCGCGCTGCCTGCGGTCGGGGCGTTTCAAATACTCGGTGTTCGTTGGCCCGGGCCGGCAGGAGTTGTTGGTCGACATGGAGAAGGACCCGGGCGAGACAGTGAATCTGGCCGGGAATCCGAAGTACCGCGCTGCCCTGATGGAACATCGGCGAGCGTTGCGCGCGCGGATCGGCGAGTTGGGCGATCGTTGGGGTCAAGACCTCATGCTC
>JAEUQE010000399.1 GCA_016789785.1 Bryobacterales bacterium | reverse complement strand
AGCTGACAAAGTACTCCACCGCGTTGTGCGGGAAGAACGTTTTGAACTCCTGATAAAGCTGCGCCGCGAGCGTCTTGTTATGCGCCATGATGAGCGCCGGGCGTCCGGTCCGCTCGATCACTTTCGCCATCGTGAACGTCTTGCCCGAACCCGTGACTCCGAGCAGAACCTGATGCCGCTCCCCGTCTCCGAGGCCGCGAACCAATTGATCGATCGCCGGCCCCTGATCGCCTCGGGGGCGGTAATCGATCGCAAGCTGATAACCCATTTCCTTACTAGTATAGAGACGGGTGCGGCGCTGTGCTCTCGCCCTGATGGGTTCGCTAAGATGAGAGGCCGATGTCCGCATCGTCCAAGATTCGCAAGGCCGTTCTGCTCGCTGCCGGTAAGGGCACCCGCATGGCGGAACTGACTCGCACGGTTCCGAAGCCCCTGCTGCCAGTGGCTGGCCGCCCTATCCTTCATCATGTGCTCGAACGCTTGAGCCAAGCGGGTGTGGAAGAGGTTGCCATCGTCATCGGCTACCAGGGCGATCAGATTCGGGCAAGTCTGGCCGGCCACCCGCTGCGCATCGAGTTTCTGGAGCAGCACGTGGTCAACGGGACCGGAAGCGCGGCCCTGCTTGCACGCGAGTTCGCCGCGCAGGATCCCTTTCTGCTGACCTTTGGCGACATCCTTTCGACGCCTGAGGACTACCGTGGGCTCGCCGTAGCGCTCATACCCGGATCGAGCGCGGTGCTCGGAGTCCAGTGGGCCGAAGATCCCTGCCGCGGCGCCGCGGTTTATGAAGAGGACGGGCGTGTGTTGCGAATCGTGGAGAAGCCCGCGCCAGGCACTTCGTCCACGCATTGGAACAGCGCCGGGCTCTATGCTTTCACTGCCGCAGTGTTCGAAGAACTCAGTCGCATTCCGCTCTCGCCTCGCGGTGAGTATGAACTCACCAGCGCTGTGGAGTTGCTGCTGGCGCACGATCGCGAAGTGCGGATGTACGCCGTGTCGGGGAACTGGCTCGATGTCGGCCGCCCGGAGGATCTGGCCGCGGCCGAGGCCATGGTGTTGGGCCACGGCGCGCCCTGATCGGCTAGTGTTCCAGTGCGAAGACGCTGTTCGGCCGCAACAGGAAAGGCGGCACAATTCCAAACATGTTCGATAGCGGAAGATGCTCGGCGGGCAAGTGGAGCCCAAGCGCTTCCGATGCGAATCTGCGCCGCGCTTCGATGCGTGCGTGGCACTCCGGATACTCGGTCGCGATCTGCCGGCGCAATGCTTCATCCGCGATCGCCAGGCCATCTTCCATGCGCGTGGAGAAGTACACAGGGCTCGATGGAATCACGTCGGTTTGAAACACCATCCCCGATCGAATCGGAATCCGCGATCCCGCATAGACCGGCGAACTCACCCACTCATCGTAGTGAATCAGGTGGCCCGCGTTGAGGAAGATGCCGTACTTCTCAAACGGCAGCCGTTGCTGGATGAGATCGTGCAGCGCGCCGCCGGGTGTACCGATGCGGAGCAGGTCCAGCCACTCGGCCATCGCCTCAAAGTAAGGCCCAGCGAAAGCCGGAATGTAGTCCCGTGCCGCGGGCCGAAGGTCCAAAGCGGATTCCGCCGCCCAGCCCGCGCGGCAGATGTTGGCGCCCCAGTACGCAATGTTCCCCGACAGAGGATATCCGCGCTCGACACGCTGCCCTCGCGCACTCGACAGGCTGATGCGATCCGGTCCAGCCTTCAACGTCATGTGACACGAGAGCGGCAAGCCATCGTAGCGCGCGTGCTCCATCAACTCGTGATCGGTCATGCCCTCCCGCACCGCGAAGTGGATTCGCTTCATTGCCTCTGATGCCTTCACGTTCGTGTATTCGAAGAACGCGATTTCAGCAGCGCTGGATGAGGTGCGCAATCCGTAGCCCGGATGCATCAGCAGATCGGTCGCGTCCGTCACGGCGTGGTGCGAGGCAAGGGAACGCAGCGTA
The DNA here is from genome assembly GCA_016789785.1 of Bryobacterales bacterium. The sequence continues at coordinate 2,437 of JAEUQE010000399.1, read as the reverse complement.
TCGGCGATGTATGCCGGGAGGTCGAGGGCATGCGGTTCTCCGTAGTACTTCCATCCCGCGCAGCCAATGCGCGAGCCTTCACCAATGCTCTCGCCGTTGAGGATCTCCTCGAGCCTTCGAGACGCATCGCGAGGTTGATCGAGCAGCGAGAACGGTTGGTAACACTCGGCGCGCAGTTTGCCCGCTTTGTACAAAGAGCTCACCGGCAGATACGACATGCATTCATTGCCGGTGAGGAGCAGCGGCGCGCCATCGCGGCCCACAATCAGAAGCGCCTCTTCGAAGCGCGGGTCGAAGTGCGTGAGCCATGCGAGATTGGCGAAGTGCTCGCGATCGCCGTAGATGACAAGGTGCGTGAGGCCGCGCTGGTCCATCGCCGCACGCAGCGCATCGAGACGTGTCTCGTATTCAGCGAGCGGGATTTCCGGCGCGTGCGCGGGACCGCCGAAGCCGGGCCATTCGAGTTCGATCAGCTTGTGTGGAGCGGAGGGCATCGACGTGAGGATAACAAGATCCTGTGCATGGTCTGTACAATCGTGTCTTATGGCTCTACATCCCCTGGCCGGCAAGCCCGTACCGGCTGAACTCATCATTGATGCGGCACGGCTTGAGCGCGCCTATTACGGCGAGCGGCCCGATCCGGCCAACGTGCTGGAGCAGGTCAGCTTCGGCACTTCCGGACATCGTGGGACGCCGGGCGATCGCACGTTTAACGAAGCGCACATTCTCGCCGTGACGCAGGCGATCTGCGAGTACCGCGCAGGGCAGGGAATCGCGGGGCCTTTGTTTCTCGGCAAGGACACGCACGCGATGTCGGAAGCGGCGCACCGTACTGCGATCGAAGTGCTTGCGGCCAACAGCGTGGAGACGATGCTGCAGGAGAAGGGCGGATTCACGCCGACTCCGGTGATCTCTCGCGCCATCCTCGAGTACAATCGCGAGGGCAAGGGAGGCATCGCGGATGGCATCGTGATCACGCCATCGCACAATCCTCCAGCCGATGGCGGCTTCAAGTACAACCCGCCGAATGGTGGACCTGCCGATACGGACGTCACGGGCTGGATTCAGGATCGCGCCAATGCCCTCATGCGCGAGGGCAATGCCGGAGTGAAGCGCATGCGGTATGAGCAGGCACTGCATGCGCCGTGCATGCACGCCGTGGATCTGATGATGCCGTACGTGCGCGACCTCGCCTCCGTGATTGACCTTGAGGCGATTCGAAGCGCCGGGCTGAGGATCGGAGTGGATCCGCTGGGGGGCGCGGCGGTGGCCTACTGGGAGCCGCTGGCCGAAGTTTCCGGCATTCAGCTCACGGTGGTGAACAAGGCCGTCGATCCCGCGTTCGCATTCATGAGTGTGGACCATGATGGCAAGATCCGGATGGACTGCTCGAGCCCGTATGCAATGGCGGCGCTGGTGAAGTTGAAGGATCAATTCGATGTCGCTTTCGGCAATGATCCCGATTCGGACCGGCATGGCATTGTGACGAAGTCGAGTGGCCTGCTGAATCCGAATCACTATCTTGCCGTGGCGATCGACTACCTGCTGCGCGCGCGGCCCGAGTGGAGCGCTTCGGCCGGAGTCGGCAAGACGCTGGTGTCGAGTTCGCTGATTGATCGCGTGGTGGCATCGCATGGGCGCCGGTTGTATGAGGTGCCGGTCGGCTTCAAGTGGTTTGCGCCGGGCTTGTTCGATGGGTCGGTATGTTTCGGTGGTGAGGAAAGCGCGGGTGCGAGCTTTCTTCGGCGTAACGGCAAGGTGTGGTCGACCGACAAGGACGGACTGATTCTCGGCTTGCTTGCCGCGGAGATGACAGCGCGCGTGGGCCGCGATCCCGGCGAAGTCTATCGAGAGCTGGCGGCGCGATTCGGTGAGTCGAGCTATGTGCGAATGGACACGCCCGCCACGCCCGAGCAGAAGGGCAAGCTGAAGAAGCTGAGCCCGGCGAACGTGACCGCGACCGAGCTGGCGGGCGAGCCGATTGTCGCGAAGTTGACCAATGCGCCGGGCAACAATGCGGCCATTGGCGGACTCAAAGTGGTGAGCGCGAATGGTTGGTTTGCGGCGCGGCCTTCCGGCACGGAGAATATTTACAAGCTCTATGCGGAGAGTTTCCTGGGTGCGTCGCATCTGGATCGGATTGCATCGGAAGCCCGCGAGATCGTGACGCGGAGCCTTGAGTAGCAACATCGAGTAGTGGGCATCGGAGAACACGGCCTCGACACGATTGTCGAGGCGGCAGCCTGAAGGCTGCGCTACCGCTGGGCGGGCCAGAGAGCGAGGGCGGTGGCGAAGACGAGGTCGTCGTGGATCTTCGAACTCGTGGCTTTGCGCTTGAAGGCGCATAGCTCTTCGACCAGCTTGTCCGCATCATGAACGGTGTCGCCGATCAGGAGGTCGCGGGTCTGGAGTTTCACTTCGAGCGCCGAGATGAGAT
>JAEUQE010000398.1 GCA_016789785.1 Bryobacterales bacterium | reverse complement strand
CGCGTCCCCGACGATGGGACCAGGATCCGACTACATCGCCGGACGTTTTGCTGTCGTTTTATCCCGGTGCTGACACTATCGTGATACTTTATTTTTGCGCGCATCCTAAGGTTCTCCGGAGGCGAGCGTGCCTCCGTCCAGCAGCCGCGCGATGTGAGGATGGTCCACCATCGCCAGCATCTGCCGCTCCTGCCGGAATCGTTCCGCCAGTTGCGCATCCCAGGCCATCCGCATCACCTTGACTGCCACCCGCTGATCGAACTCCCCGTCCACGCGCCGCGCTTCGAAAACGATTCCCGCGCCACCCCTGCCAATCTCGCGGACCACCCGGTAAGGGCCGATCATCGCCGGAGTGCTCTCGTCATCCACTCGCGCCAGCACCTGCCCCTTCCAGTGCAAATCCAGCATCTCCCATACCTGGACGCGCAAGTCCTCGTCCTCGCCGCACATTTCCGCGAGAGCCGTTTGGGAGATCGCCTGATTGCCCGTCACACATTGCTGGAAGATCTGCTTGGCGCGCGCCCAGCGTTCGGGAGTCATGGCACCTTTGCCTCGCCCAATTCGCGCAGCAGGAAGGCCTGGGCGAACTCCCAATCTCTCTTCGCCGCTCTCGTGGACACGTTCAGTGACTGTGCGATCTCTTCATAAGTGAATCCGCCGAAGAAACGCATCTCCACAACCTTCGCGGCGCGTGCATCGAGTTGCGCCATTCGATCCAAGGCCTCGTTCACCGCGAGCACATCCACCGTACCTTGCACCCGGGAGTCGGGAAAGTTCGTCTGCAAAGCCACCCGCGCTCGCCTGCGTTTGGCCTCCTTCCCTCGCGCATGGTCCACCAGCAACCGGCGCATCACCATACTCGCCAGGCCGAGAACTTGACCCCTGTCATTCCATTGGAGATTCTCCTGCTTCATCAACCTGAGGATCACCTCGTGCACCAGTGCCGTGGGCTGCAACGTATGTCCCGCGGCTTCTCTTCGCATCAGACTCGCGGCAACATTCCTCAGTTCAAGATAGAGTTCTGGAGGAAATGGGAAAGCGGACATCTTAGTCAGCTTACTTCAGGATGGATTGCCGGAGTTCGCCGGCCTTTGGAGATTCCTCGCGGGTAGCGTTTCCTGCCTGGCGCCCTCTGCACCTGCGCCGCAACTCACCTGTGGAACCGCTGCCACGAACCGTTCCCTCACCGATGGCGTCGTCTCGCGTTACTGGCCGCATTTGCGGGACGTGCTCATGAGGGCAAACGTTCGCCGGTCTGTGGATCCAACCCGGCGCCTGGGGCCGCGCATACTCGTTCGGTGAGTTTCAGGCTGGCCTTGGGTGGCAAGCGATCGAGAATGCGGGTAGTGCCCGAAATCTGGAGGCGAATCGCGACTACGGCCTCGAAGTCCAAATCCTCGGCCAGGAACTGCGAATGACTGTGGATGGCGTTCCAGTCTACGACGATTCCATTGGCGGCAAGCCCGCCCTCGAAACGGAACCTCGAAAAGCACCTCGACGCGATCCTGAGAGATCGATAGCTACTCGGCTGGCGGACGCGGCTTCTTCTGCGCCACCAGACGCGCATCCTCGGCCGTCTGCGTCGCCTGGCGCGAGGTGGCAACCACCTGTTTGAACGCCTTCGATTCATGCTGGCGGCGCGCTTCGTCAATCAGTGATTGTGCCTTCGAATAGATCTCCGTTGCGTGCTGATCGGCCCCCGCTTCCTGCGCGCGATACAGTGCGTTCTGCGCCTGATACAACTCCAGCAGCGCTTCATACTCCTGCATGGTGACCATCTTCTGCGGAGCCTTGTCCACCGCGGCGGCCGATGCCGTGTCGTACTTCACCTCGCCGCGATTGAGCAGTTGCGCGTTGATCTTCACCGTCTCCACGCGGCCTTGCGTTTCCGGATGCAGAATGTTCTCGCCCACCACCACGTTGCTCGGCTCAGTCACCGCGTAGTAGGGCTCGGCCGTGATGACGAGAGCGAACGTCTGCAGCTCGGTCGTCGTCTTCAGACTCGCCTTGTTGTTGTGACCCGGCACGAGTTGGCCGAGATTCGTGGCACGGCCATTCGGCGTGAGCACCCACAACACATAGGTCAGATACTGCCCACCAAACCGCGCCGGATCCTGCAGGCCTTCCAGCTTTGCGGAGATCTGGGTAGCGCCCTTTCGGCTGAAAACAGTGGCTTCGCCCTTCACGTAGGGAAGCAGCACAGTGCCTTGGAAGTTGATCTTGGTGGGGAGCTGGCGGTTGCCGTAGTTGACCGCGATGGTGGTGGTATCCACCACCTGGACCTTGTAAAGCGGTGTGGGCTGCTGTTGTGCCGCCGCCGCTGAAACGATCGCCAGCGCGAGAACCGGCGCATGGAGCCTGGAAAAACAACTCATGATCGAATCCTCCCGATCCGTCCTCTACTTGACCGGGAGTTTAGCACGAAACCAGACATCGCGAAAACATTTTCAGTGTGAAATGTTTGGAACAGGAATAGCGATGATTGTTGATCGCTCAGCGGCGTCCGCCCGGCTTTGGACACTGTGCGGCAGCGCAGGCCTTCAGCCAGGAACGTCCAGACGGTGCCCCGTGCCGCGGAGCGAAGCGCGCCCTTTGCCCACGCCTGCCAATCGCCCCGCGGTAGCCGTGCCGCGAAATGAAGCTGCACCCGTTTCGCCCACGCCTGCCAATCGCCCTGAGGTCGCCGTGTCGCGGAGAGAAGCCACGCCCATGCCTCGCCTGCCAAGCGCTCCGCGGTAGCTCGGGCCGCGGCGCGAAGCTCGTACCTGCCAAGCGCCCCGCAGTCGCCGTGTCGCGGAGCGAAGCCACGCCCTTTGCCCACGGCTGCCAAGCGTGCCCCGCCAGCCAGGCCCCGGAGAGAAGCCACGCCCTTTTGCCCACGGCTGCCAAGCCCGCTTCGGTAGCTCGGGCCGCGCCGAGAAGCTGCTTCTTTGCCCACGCCTGCCAAGCGCCCTGCGGTCGGCCGTGTCGCGGAGCGAAGCCGCGCCCTTTTGCCCGCGTGCCTTCTACCACTACTCCCGTGTGGCCTCGAAGCTACTGCGCGATCGTGGCCTTGCGAATGTAATCGAGGTTCGGGAACTGCGCCTTCAGATACGCATTGCCCTGCCGGTTCATCGCTTCCTGATCGGGAGCCTCGCCATACCCGGCATACAGCTTCTCCACCACCTCCATGCCCTCGGTCACGCGGCCAAACGGCGCGAAGCCCTGGCCGTCAAGCGAAGAGTTCTGGCCGAAGTTGATGAACAACTGCGTGGTGCGAGTGTTGGCGCCGGCGGTCGCATACGTGACGTAGCCGCGCGTGTTGGAACGCAGCACCGGATCATCGTCCAGGCGAGCTTTTTCCCAAACGCTGGTATACCTTGGATTGCCGGAGATCCCCCACTGGATGATGAAGCGGGGCATCACGCGGAAGAAGCGAGTCTCATCATAGAACCCGTTCTTCACCAGGTTGTAGAAACGGTCCGCGCCGATGGGCGCCCAGGCGCGCTCCACACGAATGACAAAAACACCCTTCGATGTTTCAAAGCGCGCCAGAAACTGCTCGGGCGCCTTTTCATTCAAACTCGAAGGATTCATCAGGTCGCCCTTCTTGGCGGCTTCCTTCGGCGGTTCCACCTTCGCCGGTTCTGCCGGTGCGGCGGGCTTCGGTGGTTCAGCGGCGGGTCGCTCTTCGGCGGCTTTCTTTTCCGGAGGAGCAGTCCGCGTACAGCCGTTCCAAATCACGGTGGCGGCAATCAGGGCCGCGGCAAGGGAGCGCATTCGTAAGGTCATGGCGAGACCCCATATTGTCTCAAATTCGCGCCCCGTTTCACTAGTCCGTAGCGGATGTAGCACGAGCGCTACTGCCGTAGCACGCTGGCCGGGTCCATTCGGCTCGCCCGGCGCGCGGGCACGTAGCAGGCAATCGCCGCCGCACTCAGCAGCACCACGGCTGCCATCAGTGTCGACACAGGGTCGGTGGGCGTAAGTCCGAAGAGCAGCTTACCCAGCAGATCCTTCACCAGCCAGGCGCCCGCAAGACCGGCTGCCGTGCCCAACCCGATGAGAGGCAACACGTCGGCCATCACCATCCGCAGTAACATGGCCGGCTCGGCCCCGAGCGCGATACGAATGCCCAACTCCTTTGCCCGCTCCGTGACGTTGTTGCTGAGAAGTCCATAGATCCCGATCGCTGCGAGCAACAGCGCAGCCACCGCGAACGCGCCACTCAACCCTGCATTCATGCGCGGCTCGGCGTAGCTACGATACAGAGCCGATTCCACCGTCCTCAGATTTTCCACCACCTGCGTGCGATCCACCGCGGAGACTGCCTTGCGAATCTGCGGGGCCAGCGTGTTCAGGTCGAGCGGTGTCCTCAGCACATAGGTTCCGATGGGCCAGAACTGTTGATGAAAGTCGATGTACATCATCGG
>JAEUQE010000397.1 GCA_016789785.1 Bryobacterales bacterium | reverse complement strand
TGCGGCGGCATGGGGATTCACGAGCCGCTAGGCAGACGTGAGATGGCAAGGAGTTCTTCCAGGCGCTGGTATCCCGCGGCCATTCCATGCTCCATTCCCGAGCGGCGTGCGATATCGCGAGCTTCCTTGGACTCGTAGAGAACGGTGATCCGGGTGTGCGTGATCTCTCCTTTCTCAACGAAGACTGTCGTGTTCAAGGCTTCACCGGGATACCAAGCGTCGTCGAATTTCTCGGTAACAACCAGGCGGCTTGGGGAAGAGACCTCGATAAACACGCCGCCCATTCCCATGTCCTTGACACCATCCTTCCGCCAAACGTAGCGATACTTGCCACCCGGACGCAGGTCGATTTCGCAGACCGGCATGGTCCAACCTTCCGGGCCCAGCAGCCAGCGCCGCACGAGTTCGGGTTTGGTGAATGCGTCGAACACCAATTGACGCGGAGCATGGAAAGCACGGCTGATTTCGATTTCGCGATCACTGGGTGTGGTTACTTGAAAACTTTCGGGATAGAACACGTCCCCTCATCCTTTCCTGCGCACAGAGCGCTTCGGCGGTTTCATAGTGGATTGCATCTCTGCCAGCAAGCCGTCGAGGCGAGCGAAGGATGCTTCCCAGAATTGGCGGTAGCCCTCCAGCCACTTGCTGGCTTCCGCCAACGGTTTGGCTTCCAACCGGCTGAGACGGCGCTGGGCATCGCGTCCGCGTGAGATCAGTCCGGCGCGTTCGAGCACCTTCAGATGCTTGGAGATGGCGGGCTGTGTCATCGCGAACGGGGCGGCAAGTTCGGTGACTGGCGCCTCACCGGATGCGAGGCGGGCGAGAATGGCGCGGCGAGTTGGATCGGCCAGGGCGGCGAAGGTGGCATTGAGTCTGGTTTCGGCAAATCCATAACCACTCGGTTTCATAACCCAATGGTAATCGATGGACGCCGCAACGTCAAGAGCATTCGAGATAATCTTTAGCTGGGGCCTGTTCTCGAAATTCGTTCACATACCTCCGAGCAGTGAGCAATCGATAGCTTCCGCCTCAACGAGCCTCGAAAGCGCCAAGAAAGTCGGCACGACTGCCTGCGCTACCGTAAAGTGCACGGCTTAAGAATGCCGGAGTGGATGACAGATCGATCCCGCGAGCACCGCCGGGGTCTGCGCGGATGCTACGATTCCCTGCATGCTCGCCTTGCTCGCGCTCGGAGCATGTCTGCCCTGCCATGCGGCGGTGGTGGAGTCCTATGCGAGGACAGGGATGGGCCGATCCTTCCAGAGTCTCAACAGGGCCAACGCGGTTGAGGACTTCACGCGCGCGAACACGGTTGCGCACGCAGCATCCCAGAGCCGTTTCACCATGTTGGAGAGGGACGGCCGTTTCTATATGCGGCGCGAGCATGCCACGGCGGGAAGCGCGGAGAAAGAGATGCACTACGTGCTTGGTTCGGGCAACCATGCGCGCAGCTATGTGCATCGCACATCCGAAGGCCGGCTTCTGGCGCTGCCGGTGTCGTGGTATCGGGGCCCGCTGGGTGGCTACTGGCAGATGGCTCCGGGCTTTGACCGTGCCGATCATCCACACTTTCGCCGCCGGATCGGCTACGACTGCTTCTTCTGCCACAACGGCTATCCGAAGCTGCCAGCAAATGCGGATTCCGCGGACCCCGTCTACCTCACTCCACTGCCGGAAGGAATTGATTGCTCCCGTTGCCATGGTTCCCCCGCCGAGCACCTACGCAAGCCAGTGCGCGGCAACATCCTGAATCCGCGCAAGCTGCCTGCCGCGAGGCAACTCGAAGTCTGCATGCAGTGCCACCTGGAGACCACGTCGCAGCCGCTGCCATTTGCCGTCCGGCGCTTCGGGCGCGAGTTCTTTTCGTATGACCCAAGTGAGCCGTTGGGATCGTACATGGTGCACTTCGATCATGAGGACCGCCCTCCATGGAACGAGAAGTTCGAGGTGGTGAGCGCGCCTTACCGGATGATGCAATCGCCCTGTTATCAGAAGAGCGGCGGGCGAATGACGTGCACCACTTGCCATAACCCTCACGAGCGCCCGTCGCAGAATGACGCAGCGTGCCGGTCCTGTCATGGACCCGAGCAAGCCAGCCGCGCGCATGCCAATCGTGCGGAAGCCAAACAGAACTGCATCCCGTGCCACATGTCGCGCCGCGCACCCGAGGACGCGCCGCTGACAACGTTCACCGACCATCGAATCAGCCGCCGGCCGGACACCAGACCAGGGCCTGTGCTTGGCGCCTATACAGGCAGCGTGCGGATCTTCTGGCCGCCCAAAGAGAACCTCCGAACGTATCGCGCAATCGCGAACGCATGGGATTCCGGGAAGCCTTTGCCAGAACATCCGGAGGCGATTTTGTTTGTTGCCGACAAGACGGGAAAGCCGCAGTTCTACCAGGCGGTGATCCAGGCTGACCCGCGCCTGCTCGGCGGATGGCGAGGGCTGGCGCGGTCGCGGTTTCCCGATCTTTCTGCAATTCAATTGGGACTCTCGCGGTTTCCCGCGGATCCGTTCCTGCTGACATTGCAAGGCGAAGCATTGCGGCTGGCTGGGCGGCTGTCCGATGCGGAGCGCGCGTGCCGAGCAGCGATTGCGGCGGATCCGGATCAGCCGGAGCCCTACGTCAATCTCGGGGTGCTGATGGCCCAGCAGGGACGGTTGGCGGAAGCGATCGCGCTGTTCCGGGCGGGCCTGGCAATTGATCCGAACAACAAGGCCGCGGAAGGAAATCTTCGGCTGGCTTTGCGTCCGCGGCCACCTCAGGAGTGACGCGATTCTGAGCGCCTCGCTACGTTGCCGGAAGCAATTCGAGATTCGCCGAGCGGCGACGCCGCAGGTCCCGATCAACCCGGCCCTGCGTGAATCTCAAAGTGCTGACGGCGCAGCATGTCAGGTGACGGATGTGATCACCTCACTACTGACGCGCTTCTGAGCACCTCGCTACTTTGCCGGAAGCAATTCAAGATTCCGCCGCGCGGCGGAATGCTTCGGATCGGCGGCAAGCGCCGATTCGAACTTCTTGCGGGCTTCCACCTGCTTGCCTTGACGCGCGAGCGCGGTGCCCCAATTGTTCCACGCGTCGGCATTGCGCGGGTCAAGACGAAGTGCCTCGGCGTAGTGCATCTCCGCTTCCTCGAACGATCCGCGCCGCGCCAGCAGCAACCCGAGATCGTAGTGCGCCGCCGCAAGAGCCGGATCGTACTTGACGGCTTCCCGCAGTTCCGCGATCGCTTCGGGCTCGCGTTGAAGCCGCGCCAGTACGCCGGCACGGCCATAGCGAGCGACGGCGAGATCGGGCTGGCGCTCGATGGCGGAGCGGTAGTGCTGTTCGGCTTCAGCCGACTTGCCCGCCGACTGCAACAGCCTCGCGAGACTATTGTGTGCCTGCGCCATTCCGGGCCTGAGAGCGAGCGCCTTTCGCATCGCGGCTTCCGCCTGCGCCGCATCACCCGCCGCGGCACGCACCACGCCAAGGCCCAGCCACGCCGGCGCGAAGCGTTTGTCGATGGCCAGTGCTGCCTCATAGGCACGCTCCGCATCCGCGAACTTGCCTTGCTGAAGCAGAGCTTCCGCCAATCCTGTTTGCCAGATTCGCAGCGGCAGCTTGCCAGTCAGTTGGCGGTACGATTCTTCGGCAGCGCGATGATTGCCTGTTGCGGACGCCAACTCCGCCAGACGCTCCGCGGCGATGAGATCCTCCGGCCATTGAAGAGCGCGTTGACGCCAAGCGTCCCAAGCCTTCTGCCAGTTGGCCTCTGAGGAAGCGTCACCGATGGCTGGAAGATGAGCCGGGAGAAACGGCGGGCGGCTCACCAGTCCTTTCATGTCACGGTACAGGCGGTGTTCATCCCAACCGCTCACCTCGATCGAAGGCGGCGGCGCATCGGGATGTATTTTCCGGGCCACCAGCAACGCGAGTTTGGCATTGCCTTCCGGACGCAGATGGACGTGCTCCCAGAAGCTACGGCGGGTGGGCTCGATTGCCTGCTCGGCGTCCACCAACTCGGCGGAGGTTTGGGCGGCAACTTCGCGAATGATGGCGTTGATGCGCGAGTCGGCGCGGAAACGCAGTTGATCCAGATCTCTGGCGCGCGCGAAGTCACCGGCGGCATAGGCACGCGAAGCCGCGCCATCCGGGGATGAGAACGGCGGGAAGTCGCGAAGATTCACCGCGACCGTGGAGAGGATCACACGGGCGCCGGACTTCTGAGCGGTTCCTACAATGTTCCGCGCGTTCTCGCGGAAGTTCGCGTACACAAGTTCCAGACGCGGATCGCCGTAGGGGACGGTGAGATCTTTGAAGAACTCAAGCCCGCGCCATTCGCCGTCACCGATGTTCTTCGGCGCCAGCCAATCGGAGAAAGCCTGTGCGGCGTGCCATTGCTTCAGCCAGAGTTGCGTGCGGATGA
>JAEUQE010000396.1 GCA_016789785.1 Bryobacterales bacterium | reverse complement strand
AGAAGCAGATGTGATATGGCTGCTGATACGTTTGAATTGGAAATCGCCACTCCCGAGCGCCTGCTGGTAAAGGACCGGGCTTCCGAAGCCGAGATCCCTTGCACCAGCGGGCAGATCGGCGTACTGCCGGGCCACGCTCCACTGCTGTCCGAACTTGGCATTGGGGAATTGGTGTATGTCACCGGCGGCAAGAAGCACTCCATTGCAGTCTCAGGTGGCGTGGTCGAAGTGCAGCCGGAGTTGGTGCGCATTCTCGCGATGACCGCCGAAAAACCGGAGGACGTGGATACGAACCGTGCGCAATCGGCTCTGAAGCGTGCTCATGACCGTCTGGACACGGTGAAGGACAACGTCGATTACGCGCGCGCACTGAATTCCGCGCAGAGAGCGCAGGCCCGCATCAACGTCGCGGCGAGCCGGAAGATCTAAATCTGGGCAAGTGACAGCCTAGCGATCGGTGTCGGCCGGCTGTCTCTTCAGACAGCGCCCGAATAGGGGCCACTTCGGCGAACCGGGACAGAATTGGCCGTCGCCAGTGGCGCGCTGACCGTTTCCTCGATCGCCGCAGCACACGTTGCTCAGTTCGCCAGTGATCATCGCCACGCTCTCGCCATGAGGCACCTCAACGAATCCAGTTGCATTGGTCCTGCTCGCGCGACGGGCTTCACGATGCCGCTTCACCATGCCGCTTTGCGATTCGGGGAACGCATAACAGCCGGCCGCCCCTGCATCTGCAATAGCAGCCTGGCGTGCCGCTGGATGGCGGTGACCAAGCGCCGGGGATTGAGGACCTCGAAGCGCCAAGGCCAACCCGCGAGCTCTCGCGCAAACCAGTCGATGTCGTCGGCCTGGCTGCGCATCAGAACTCCTGCGCCGCAGGGCTCGAGAATGCCAAGGGCCGGCGAAACCCGTTTTGCGATGTCGCCGAGAGTCGCGTCAATCCGCACTTCAATGGAATACCGGCGAGGCAAAGTTGCGAGAGAGTGCGCGACGTGACTCGCAGCATCGAATTTCTGCGGGCGCACAAACAAGCGGCTGTGCGTGGTCACTCGAGCCACGCGGTCCATTCGAAACGTCCGCACCGACTGCCGCGAATGACAGAAGCCTACGACATACCAGTGGCCGTCGCGAAACGCCAGGCCATAGGGATCGAAGTCGCGCTCACTGGGAACGCCCGCCGCGGAGCGATAGCCCATGCGCACGCCAAGTCCTTGATGGGCTGCGTCGCTGAAGTCCACCAGGAATGGAATCGCGCCAGGCGGGGTCTCGCGAAATCGCTCAATCGTGACCGACTCACGGATCGCGCGAACACGGTGTTTCGCGCGAGCGGGCATCACGCGCTCCAGTTTCGCCTGGGCCGTCACCATTGCCAGTTCATCACCCATCAGGCCGAGGTCGCGCACCGCCGCCAATCCGAGAGCCAGCGCCTGCACCTCGCCGTCGTTGAAGATCAGCGGAGGGATCTTGAATCCGGCCACCAACTCGTAGCCGCCCAAAGGTCCGCGTCCGGTTGTGACCGGAATCCCCATTTCCTCCAGCATCGCGACGTAGCGACGAACGGTTCTGCGGCCGATTTGAAGGCGGGCGGCAAGCTCTTGTCCCGTCATGCGTCCGTGCGTCTGCAGGAGTTCGAGCGCGCCTAACAGGCGAGTGGCCGGTCGAATCGGGTCAGGCATGTTTTTTGCGATTAGGACAGAAACTGACCTAATTGCAGGCTATCATGCCGTCTATGCTGAAGGTTGTCCTTCTCCTCACTCCGGCGATGCTTCCTCTGATTGGCGCCGAATGGAATCGCGACGCTGCGTTTGCGTTTCTCGAAACGCGCCAGCAGCAGTGGGCGGATTGGAAGCCGGCGCAGAAGCCCGGCGGCCCTTGCATCTCATGCCATACAGGCCTTCCCTATCTCATTGCGCGTAACGCACTGGCCTCTCCCGTGCCTGCCCGGTTCCAACAGGATCTAATCCAATCCACGTCGGCGCGTGTCCTCGCCGATCCCCCGCATTCCATGGGCTTCGACGATGGCGCGCAGGCCGTACTGAATCTGTGGACACTTTCGATGGCGAGGGCGAGACCGGACGCGCCGCCCGGCAAGGCCGATCAAACGGCGCTGGCCATGTTGTGGAAGAAGCAGATTCGAAAAGGTGCGCGAAAAGGTTCGTGGACATGGGTTCTGGCGGGCCTGGAGCCGTGGGACTCGGAGCATGCCAACTATTTCGGCACTGCTGTCGCGGTGCGCGCACTTCGGGCGTATCCCGAAACCGCGGCAACCGGGATGGCGGAGGCGCGTTCGTATCTGGAGAAGGAGGCACCGCGCCAGCCGTTGCACAACCGTATGGCGTGGATTGCGTTCAGTCCCACGGTGAAGCGAACACGCGATTTGGTCCTCGCGGACTTGTGGACCGCGCAGGCAGAGGATGGAGGTTGGAGCACAGCGTCGTTGGGACCATGGATGGAGCGGCCATCGGCGCCTGCCGACTCCGGGTCGAACGCCTATGCAACGGCTTGGGCTGCGTATGCCGCGCGAGAGGCGGGTGTGCCGTGCTCCGACACTCGCCTCGCACGCGCCCTCCAGTGGCTGATGCAAGCACAGAATCGTCAGACTGGAGCCTGGCATTCCATCTCGATGAACAAGGCGTATCCGGCGGGTTCCGAGCCGGCGCTCTTCATGACGGACGCCGCCACTGGCTTCGCGGTTGCCGCGCTCCTGTCCTGCGGGAAGTAGCCGGGAAGTAGCCGCTGGACAACACGCGATCCGCCGTGCGAACATCGCGAGACGATTTGGAGGATCGCGATGGGGTACTCCAGTGTGCTCTATTTTCAACCATGGATCGCGCTTGCCGCGGATCCCGACGCAGCCATCGGTCTCACACGCGAGTTGGAGCGAGAGATGCGCGCGGACGACCCGTTGCGGCGCCTTCATCCCTTGTGCATCGCGAGGAGTACTATCGGTGACGACGCGCTGTTCCAACTCAATGATGGCTCGGTCGCGTCTGTCCATCTGACGTACACTTCGAAGCCTCCCGAGCGCCGAGGCTGGCCAGAGCGCCAGATCTTCAATACGCTCGCCGATTGGATGCTTCGCGAAATGATCCCCGCTCATATCGAACACTGCGGTCTCTGAAGCGCGCGCCGTCGCATTGGAATAGAATCACGGATGTGACAGGCAGAATCCTTGCTCTTATCCTCTGCGTGTCCGTGCTGCCGGCCGCCGATGAGTGGCCTATTCTTACTCCGAAACCAGGACCGTCGCCTCGCCTCAACGGGCCGAAGGTCTACGGCGCACGACCCGCGAAACCGTTTCTCTATCGCATTCCTTGTACCGGACAACGTCCAATCACGTTCTCCGCGAAGGGTCTCCCGAAAGGGATCACGCTCGATCCGCAATCGGGCATCCTCCGCGGCACAACCCCGGAATCGAAGGGCACGCACATGGTCAGCGTGGAAGCTCGCAACGCCCATGGACGCGTGCGCCGCGAATGGAAGCTCATCATCGGCGACACGTTGTCTCTTACGCCGCAGATGGGGTGGAACAGTTGGTACACGCACTATGCGCGCGTCACGGATAAAGTGATGCGCGAAGCCGCGGACATTATGATCAGTTCCGGCCTTGCGGATGCCGGTTATGAGTTCGTCTCCATTGATGATTGTTGGGCCCGGCGCGCCGACTCATCAAATCCCCGTCATCGCGGTGAGCCTCGTGACGCCGCCGGAAACATCCTTACCAACTCTGACTTCCCCGACATGGCCGGACTCACGGCTTACATTCACAGCAAGGGGCTGAAGACCGGCATCTACACTTCGCCTGGCCCGCTGACCTGCGGCCGTTACACAGGCTCGTGGCAGCACGAGGAGCAGGATGCGCGCAAATTCGCCGAATGGGGCTTCGATCTCTTGAAGTACGATCTGTGTTCCTACCGGCGCACTCCGGGCGCGAACACACTCGAAGAACACAAAGCGCCCTATGCGAAGATGGGCACGATTCTGCAGCGGATGCCTCGCGATATCGTGCTGAATCTCTGCCAGTACGGACTCGCGGATGTCTGGAAGTGGGGCGGCGAGATTGGCGGACAAAGCTGGCGCACCACCGGCGATCTGGGTCTCGAAAAAGATACGGAACTGCCGGGCTTCTACTCCATTGCTTTCAAGAACGCACCGCATTGGGAGTATGCGGGGCCGGGGCGCTGGAACGATCCGGACTACATCCTCATTGGCGTAGTCGGTGACGCGCATCAGTGGCAAAGCGGCAAGGATCCCGAGCGGGTGAAGCTTACCGCGAACGAGCAGTACAGCTACATGTCGTTATGGTCGCTGATGGCGTCCCCACTGTTCTATGGCGGGGACATGGCCCGGCTGGATGACTTCACACTGAACGTGCTGACGAACCACGAAGTGATCGATGTCAATCAGGATGTGCTCGGCAAGCAGGCGCGTGTGGTACGCAAGACCGCCGAGGAACTCGTCCTCGCAAAACCACTGGAAGATGGATCACTGGCTGTGGGTCTGTTCAATCT
>JAEUQE010000395.1 GCA_016789785.1 Bryobacterales bacterium | reverse complement strand
ACCCTGGCACCGGGCTTCGAAGATGCGTTGCGCAACTATGTGCGCGCGGGCGGAGGGCTGTTGATCGCCGCCGGGCCGTCGATCGCCGCAAAGCAGAAGGTGCCGGTATTTGACGAGGCGGTCAAGGAGTCGCGCTACGCGGCACGCACCGCCGAGCGTTTTCTGGTGGCGGGCTCCATGGATGTGAATCATCCCGCACTGCGGTCGGGGCGATGGGACAACGTGAAGTTCTATCAGGTGATGCGAGTGGAGCAGGGGCAGGCACGCACGCTTGCGCGGCTATCCGACGATACGCCGCTGCTGCTCGAGAAACGTCTCGGGGAAGGGCGGGTGCTGCTGTTCACCTCCACGCTGGACAACATCTCGAATGACTTCCCGCTGCACGCTTCTTTCGTTCCATTCGTGGAGCAAGCCGGCCGTTATTTGACCGGCTCGGAAGTGCGGCCCGCATCGTTTTTCGTCGATTCGCATGTGGAACTTCGGGCCGAGCAAGGCGCGGGCACGGTGGAAGTGCTTGACCCGCGTGGCAAGCGCGCTCTCAGTTTGAATGAAGCGGCAAAGGCTCGTAGTTTTCCGCTCACCGAAACGGGCTTCTACGATATCGGCCGCGCGAACGGGCGTCACGAACTGGTGGCTGTGAATGCGGACCGCAAGGAGAGTGACCTGGAACTCGTGCCGAAGGAGACTCTCGATCTGTGGCAAGGCACCGGAGCGAAGCCTGCGACGCCCGTGAACGGAGCGGCTCCGGAACCGCAACAGCATCAGGTGAGCCTTTGGTGGTATGTATTGGTAGCAGCAGTCCTGGTGGCGATCTTCGAATCCCTGTTGGCCAGCCAGCATTTAACACTTGAGAAGGAGTCCGCATGAGCGCCTTCGATCAACTGGAACTCTATCTGCGCGGCATTGAGAAGAGACTGCGAGTCATGGCACTGACTCGCGGACTGGCAATCGCGGCCGCGTCGGCACTGGTGGCCACCGTGCTGCTGGTGATCATCGCCAACGGATTCGCATTCTCCGAGGGCAGTCTCACCGCCTCGCGTTTTCTGTTGTTCCTTGCCATCGCCTTTGCGGTGGGCTTCGGCATTGTCACGCCGCTGCTGCGGTTGAATGCGAAGCGGGCAGCCCGCGGCGCCGAAGCGAAGTTCCCGCAATTTGAGGAACGTCTGCTGACTTTCGCCGAACGCCGCGTGGATGCGAAGAAGGATCCATTCCTCGAATTGCTGGCGGCCGACACGGTGGAGGTCGCACGGCAGACGCAGCCGCAGGTGATCGCGCCGGTGCTGAAGGTGGCGGGATTCGCAATCGCCGCGCTGTTTGCGGTGACCACGCTGGTGTGGCTGACGAAGTCCGGCCCGGGATATCTGGGCCATGGCGCGTCGCTGCTGTGGGGTGGCACCCCTCGCGATGTGCAGCCTTACTACAACATCACCGTCACACCGGGCGACCGTCGCATCCGCCGCCGTACCGATCAAATGGTGACGGCGCACCTGCTTGGATTCCAGACCAACAACGTACGGCTGTTCGCCCGCTACAAGGGCACCACGAAATGGGAACAGGTGCAGATGTCGGCACAGTCGCAGGGCAACGGATTCGAGTTCCTCTTCGCAGGCTTGCCGGAAACCGTGGATTACTACGTGGAGGCTGGTGCGATTCGTTCGAAGCAGTACACCATCGGCGTTGTGGATCTTCCGGGCATCAAGAAAGTGCGGGTCAGCTACAAGTATCCATCGTGGTCCGGATTGCAGAACACGTCGGAAGAAGGCACAGGCGATCTGCGCGCGGTGAAAGACACGGAAGCGGAAGTCGCGTTTCTCATGGACAAGCCGCTCAGCGATGGCCTGATCATCATCGACAATCAGACCGAGGTACCGCTCAAAGAGATCGGCGGCGGATGGCTCGCTGCGCGGATCAAGATCGAGAAAGATGGCATTTATCACCTGGCGGCGATCGACCAGGGGCAGAAGGTTCGCTTGAGTGAGGACTTCTTCATTGAAGCGCGGCAGGCATTGGAGCCGATTGTGAAGATCCTGCGCCCACGCAATGACGCGCGTGTGTCTCCGATCGAGGAAGTGACGCTTGAAGTGGAAGCCGAGGATGACTACGGATTGCAGGAAGTGAAGCTGCACTACTCGGTGAACGGCGGCGAGGAGAAGGTGGTGCATCTGCTTCCGAATCGCGGGATGAAGCAGGTGAACGGCCGCACGATGCTGTCATTGGAAGACTACAAGCTGGTGCCGGGCGATGTGGTGAGCGCGTATGCGACGGCGCGGGATGCACAGGTGGAAGCGCGTACGGACATGATCTTCATTCAAGCCGATCCGTACGAGCGCGAGTTCTCTCAGTCGCAACAAATGGGCGGTGGCGGTGGTGGCGGCGAAGGTCCGCAGGAGAATGAAATCTCCGCGCGCCAGAAGGAAGTGATCGCCGCGACGTGGAATCAGCTTCGCGACAAATCCAACAACAAGGAAGCCGCGGCGGAAAACGCGAAGTTCCTGGCCGATGTGCAGGCGAAGTTGAAGGATCAGGCCGCATCGCTGGCGCGGCGCATGCGCAGCCGTGAACTGGCCGGCACGAACGATCAGTTCAAGAAGTTCGCAACGGACATGGAGCGTGCGGCGGCGGAGATGGCCACGGCGGCCGATAAGCTGAAGTCGCTCTCATGGAAGGATGCGCTCGGTCCGGAACAGCGCGCGTTGCAGCACCTGTTGCGAGCCGAGTCGACGTTCCGTGAGATCCAGGTTGCCTTCGGCCAGCAGGGTGGAGGCGGTGGTGGCGGCGGCGGTGGCCGCGATCTTGCCAGCCTTTTTGATCTCGAACTCGACACCGAGAAGAACCAGTATGAGACGGGCCGCCAGGGTGGCGGCGGCGGTGGCGAAGAAGACAAGCAGAAGAAGATTGACGAGGCGTTGCAGAAGCTGGAGCAGTTGGCACGCCGACAGAAAGAACTCGCCGAGCAGCAGAGGAAACAGCCGAACACGCCGCAGCAGCGCTGGCAGCAGGAGATGCTTCGGCGCGAAGCCGAGGAGTTGCAGCGTCAGATGCAGCAGCTTGCGGGCCAACAGAACCAGCAGGGTCAACAGAGCCAGCAAGGGCAACAAGGCCAGCAGGCATCGGCAAGCCAGGGCGGGCAATCCGGCCAACAGTCCGGTCAGCAACAGCAGATGAGCATGGAGCAGCGCATGCAGCAGTTGGCGCGCGGCGAAGATCAGCGCATGCGGCAACAGCAGCAGCAACAACAACAGCAGCGCGGGCAGGGCGGCGATCGCATTGATCCTCGCGTGGCGCGTGCGTTGGATGAGTTGAAGCGCGCGACCGAAGACATGCGGAAGACCGGCCAGGGCGGTGGCGAGGATGCAAATGCCCGCCGCGCCGCGGAGCGTTTGCAGCAGGCACAGGATCTGCTGTCTTCCATGCGCAAGCAGGAAAACTCGGGGCAGGTTGGCGATCTCGCGCGCCGCGCCGAGGACATGGCCAACCGCCAGAAGGCCGTGCAGCAGGAGATGTTCCGCATGTTCGGGCAGGGCCAGGGTCAGAATCAGCAGGATCTGCAGCAGATGCAGAGCAACATGCAGCGCTCACGCGAACTCGCCGGCGAGCAGGAGAGGCTGGCTCGTGAGTTGAAGCAGATGGAGCGCGACATGCAGCGTGCGATTCGCGAGTTGGGCGAGAGCAACAAGGCGGCATCGTCGAAGATCCGTGAGACGCTCGGGGAGATGCAGGGCAAGGAGTTGCCTCGCAACATGGAGTGGAGTGCGCAGTATCTGAGGCAGGGCTATGGTCCACAGATCTACAATCGCGAGTTGCCGCTGACGAATGGCATGGAACGGTTGCGCGACGGCTTGGCCGAGGCGCAGGAGAAGGTGGATAAGGATGGCGGCAAGGGCGGCGAAGGTGGCGAGCTCGAGCGGGCGTTGAATCAGGTGGAGAAGCTGAGAGCCCAGTTGCAGCGGCTCACTGAGCAGCAGCGCGGTCAGCAGCAGGGTCAGCAGGGCCAGCAGGTCAGCAGGGTCAACGCGGCCAGCAGCAGGGTCAACAGCCCGGCCAACAAGGACAACAGGGTCAGCAACAGGGGCAGCAGCAAGGTCAGCAAGGCCAACAGGGACAGCAGGCCGGGCGACAGGGACAACAGGGGCAGCAAGGGCAGCAAGGTCAACAGGGACAGCAAGGTCAGCAAGGTCAGCAAGGGCAACAAGGGCAGCAGGGACAGCAAGGTCAAGGCGGGCAGCAAGGACAGCGCGGACAACAGGGGCAGCAGGGTCAACAGGGGCAGCAGGCGGGCAATCAGCAGGGACTTGGTGGCCGCGGCGGATCCTTTGGCGGCGAGCGCCCTCAGCCGGGTCAGGTCCAAGGTGGCCGCTCCGATGATGACCGCCGCAACACCGGCTATGGCGCCTTGAACGACGGTACGCTGCGCGGGCCCGGTGGCCAGATGCCGGCGGAGTTGCAACGCGGGCTGGAGAACACCTACCGCGAGGGAATGCGTGATCTGAACGAGATCCGTCAGAATCTGCGCGAAACCGACATGGAGACGGCGGCGCAGGTGGCGGACCT
>JAEUQE010000394.1 GCA_016789785.1 Bryobacterales bacterium | reverse complement strand
ATTCAGGTTCTCGAACAACTTCAGCACCTGTTGGACGCTGTGGGTGCCGCGGCCCTGGACGCCGGCCCGGTTCGAATTCTCGGCGAGTTGGCCGCCACCAACGATGCGCTCTATGCGCCCCTCGTGTACGGCTACGTCAACTACACGCGCCCGGGCTACGCCCGCTTTCCACTTCGATTCGCCCCCATCCCGGTGGGAGACGGGATCTCGGGGGCCGTCTTAGGCGGAGCCGGCCTCGGGATCTCTGCCTGGTCCCGTCACCGCGAAGTGGCGCTACGCTTCGCCGAATGGGTCTCCGGGCCGGAGTGCCAGTCAACTCTCTATGTCCAGCACGGCGGGCAGCCCGGCCTTCGCGGAGCGTGGCACGGCCCGTTTTTCGAAGACGCGCGTCCGCTCGTTGAACGAGCCTGGGTCCGGCCGACCTGGGATGGCTATACGGATCTGCAGTCCGCGGCCGGCCGTGCACTTCACGTCTTCTTCCGCCGTCAGGCTTCTGCTTCGGCGACGGTTCATCATCTCAACCAACTCTATCTTCGCCGGGACTTGAATTCTTATGCGTCTCGTTAAACTTACGTCCTTCTTCTTTCTCAGCCTCACCGCTTCGGCCCAGCTCCGCTTCACGGACAAGCAGCACCTGCTCGACCTTCGCAAAGTGAACTGGCAATACTCGATCGGAGCCGCTGAGCAAACGGCGTCCAGCGTTGCCTCGATCACCGATTGGAAGCCCATCCGCGTAGGCTCTCGTTGGAACGAGCTGGGCTATCCCGGCCTGGAGCGCAAGATCGTCTGGCTGCGCCTCGCCTTCACCGTGCCTTCGTCAATGCGCGGCGAGAAAGTCGGTCTCTTTTTCAGCGAAGTCGACGATATGGCGGACATTTATCTGAACAACCAAAAGGCCGGCAGCGCGTCCTACGAACTCGGCTACGCGATTCCGGGACCCACGCAGATCGATCTGACACCCTATCTGCGTTTCGACGCCTCCAATGAACTGCTCATCCAGGTGCGTGATAAGTATGTCCGATCGCCCGGCCTTCTAGGCAACGTCCTTCTCTATCGCACTCTGCCCTTCACCCGCTTGCCCGGCGGCGGCCTGGAGGTCAGTGGCGCCTCCGAACCCCTCTCCGTCCTTCTGCATGTTGGCGACGCTCTGTTGGCGCGAGCGGGCCGAACCTCTTTCAGCGCCGCCGAACTCCGGAAGATGGAGGCTCCCTCGTATGTTCTGCGCGACGACGAACTTGTCGTCGTGGCTCGCGCCAGTGACATTGCTTCCCCGCCACCGCACACCGTCGAACTCGATCACGTCCATCCACTGAGGGCCAGCGGCGCGTTGAGTGTGAAGAGCGCGCCCTTGCCGGCGAAGGTCCCCCTCTATCATCGCCTTGATGTGACGCCAGAAGTCACCGGCTCCTGGTCCAATCCCTTCGATCCGCGCCAGATCAGCGTCCAGGCGGTGATCCTGACGCCGTCGCGCCGGGTCGAGAAAGTGCCCGCGTTTTTTTGGCAGGACTTCCGGCCCGTCGCTCTGAACCCGGAAGAAGAGATCCTCCTTCCCGTGAAAAACTCTCCCTGGCGCGTTACGTATCGTCCCCGGGAATTGGGCGAGTACTCCGTCGAACTTTTCGCGCAGGACCGTTCCGGCCTCGTCAAGTTCGCCGCTGGAAAATTCACTGCCACTTCGTCTTCCGACCCCGGCTACCTCCGCGTCAGCCGCACCGATCCTCGCTTCTTCGAATATTCGAACGGCGATTCCTTTTTCGGTATCGGACCCAGTGGCTGGTACCGCGGTAAGAACTATGTCTTCGGCGGCAACCCACGCTGGGTCCCCGCCGCGATGATGGATGCCTATTACGAGCGCAAAGCCGCCGCGGGCTCCAACTACGAATACCTCGGCACATTCCACTACGGCCGATTGCTCACGGCTCACGCTGTCATGGACCAGCACATCGCCTGGAAGCTCGATCGGTCGCTCCGCAAGATGGAGCGGCTCGGCATCCGGTGGCTTTTCTTCCACGACGACATCCGCCGCTACTACCGCTATGGCGTGGCGGCGTTGCCGTACTCCAAAGCCCAGGGCGGCACGGTATCGAGTTTCAACGAACTCTACACCGAGCCGACCGCTCTCGATTGGCAGAAGAATCAACTGCTCTACATCGTGGCCCGCCTCGCCGACTCGCCCTCCATCTGGATGTGGAACATCGGCGATGAGTGGAAGGACCAGCCCGGCAACAAATTCAGCGTGCCGCTCGTTCGCTCCTGGATCAAGGAGTTGCATCAGTATGTCCGGACCATTGACGTCTACGAGCACCCTCACGCGATCGGCGAAGGCGAAGAGGCGATTCTCAATGGAGGCGATGTACTGCCGATTGAAGGCTGGTATCTCAATCACGCTCCGCATAAGAACGATGACTGGCGCAACGGGCGTAAGCTGAATCTTGTGGATGAAGTCCTGCGTCAGACACAGCCGTGGCTCGAACGGTCCTTTCCCGTAATTGACGTGGAGGGCGGCCTCTACGGATGGAACGGCACGGTGCACAACAGTGGGCGCGAGTGGGGCTATCCCGAAGCGATGACCTTTCGTCAACACCTTTGGCTGAGCCTCTTCCTGAAGAGCGCAGCCGGGGGCACCGAATGGCTGAACAATGTCCTGGATGCCGATGGCAACATGAAGTACGCGGGTGCGCTCGCTCGCTTCCTGCAAGGGGAGTCGCTCACGCGCACTTTGTGGAAACGGGCGCCGGCGCCAGCGCGAGGCGAGCATCTTCAGGCGTGGGCTTTGGTGGCGCCGGGCAGGTCTCTGGCCCTGGTGCACAACCGCTCCTTCAACTGGCTCGACCAGGTGACCGGGCGTCCCGGAGTGCCTGTCCGCCAAGCTGCTGTGAGCGTCCCCGTGGCTCGCGGCGGTGCCTGGACGGTAGAGTATTGGGACACCGCCACTGGGTCCATCACGAAGACCATCCGGCTCAATTCCTCCTCAGGAAGCGTCGAGGTGCCCTTGGACGAGGTGGGTCTCGACGCCGCGCTCAAACTCAGGAGCGTCCATTGATTCGCCTCGCGGAGTTGTTCCTGCCCGGTGAATCGTCGCGCTTGCGGCTGGCGCGTCAGGTTGGTGTGACTGGGGCGATCATGAAGCTGTTGCCTCGCACCGCTGGATTGCCGCGGTCCGAGTACCCCGCGCTTCTTCGGCAAGTGCAGCAGGAACTCGGCGGCGCGGGTCTCACGTTTGAAGGCGTGGAAAGCCATCCGGTGCCTGCGGAGAAGATCAAGCTCGGCCTGCCGGGACGGGACGAGGAGATCGAGAACTACCTCGCCATGATTCGTGCACTGGGCAGCAT
The DNA here is from genome assembly GCA_016789785.1 of Bryobacterales bacterium. The sequence continues at coordinate 1,231 of JAEUQE010000394.1, read as the reverse complement.
CGGCGTCCCGTTGCTCTGCTACAACTGGATGGCCGGACTCGGCTGGTACCGGACGCGAACGGATGTGGCTTCGCGTGGCGGGGCGTTGGTGAGTGAGTTTGATTGGGCGGCCGCCGAGGGAGAAGGTCTGACGGAATGGGGAGTCGTGCCGGAAGAACGCTTATGGGAGAACTACCGCTATTTCCTGGATGCCGTGCTTCCGGAAGCCGCGCGTGCGGGCGTCCGGTTGAGCCTGCATCCCGACGATCCACCCGTAAGTCCTTTGCGCGGCATTGCCCGCATCCTGACCAGCGCGGACGCCTTCCGGCGGATCCTCGCCATGAGCGGCAGCCCCTTTCATAGCGTGACCTTCTGCCAGGCCAACTTTCGTTTGATGGGGGAGGATATCGCAGCGTTGGCTCGCGAGTGGGGCTCGCGGATCACCTTTGTTCACTTGCGCGACGTTCGCGGTTCGCGCGAGGTCTTCCGCGAGACGTTCCACGACGATGGCCCGTGCGACCTGACAATGATGCTTCGCGTTTATCACGAAATCGGATTCGACGGCCCGTTGCGGCCCGATCACGCGCCGACCCTGGAAGGCGAAGCCAATGACCGGCCGGGCTATGGGATGAATGGCAAGATCTTTGCTCTCGGCTATATCATCGGCGCGTTGCAGTCCGCGGGAATTCCGTTCGCGCGATGAATCCCGGGATTCGCGCTGGTGTCGAGATGGAGCAAGTCGTCAAGAAGATCTTCAGGCGTATCGGAAACGTGATGGACACGCGCTGGCTTTCGTGAAGATCGAGAGGCTCCAACGGCCGCAGCACGCCATTTTCGAAAACGGCGGTGAATGTCCTTGCCATTCTCGTATCTTGTTTCGCAGAACTCTCGGAGTGCCGTTGAGTTCTATGTTGTCTGCAAGTTGTTGGTCGGGGCGGCGTGATTCGAACACGCGACCCCCTGCGCCCAAGGCGCTTTTCACGATTCCGAAAAACGGCTCGGAGAACCGGGCTTTTCGTTTCAATGAAGATCAGCGCTCCCGTATTGAAACTCTTGGGCATTTGGGGAGGCCGGATGCTTTCTCGTCTACAAATTCATCTACATTGCACCTTTGACGGTGGGGTTCGCTCAGAGGCCATGCGATTGCTAGTGCTTAATTGCATTAAATCATTCTTGTATGATAATGTTTTGGCATGCCTCGACATGCACCCCCACTGGAATGCTCGGCGGAAGACGCGGCGATGTTGGCGGA
>JAEUQE010000393.1 GCA_016789785.1 Bryobacterales bacterium | reverse complement strand
AACGTGCTGGGCGATGCGGAAACGGTAACGCGCACTTCGCCGCCCGCGGCGCCGATGGTTGTTTCGCGGGGAGAGAAGGAGAGGAAGGCGACATCCGTATTCTGCGTGCCGAACTGCTCCACCTGTACCTCCGTGCCGCCAATGCGCAGCGTTCCTTTGCGATCCTCCGCTTCGGGATTCGCACGCACAGTGATCGGAATCATGCGCTGCCCGGTACCGGTGGCAGTGCCGACTGCAATCCAGTCCTCCGAAGCCGCCGCGCTCCATTCGCAGTTGGGCGCAGTCTGCAGCACGAGATTGACGGTTGCCCCATTCGCAGTCGAAACGATGCGGCCTGGCGTTGGCAGGAACGCGCAGGCGTCGCTGAACGTGACCGCACCGTTCTCTTGCCAGTCCGTGGTGCGTCCGGTGGAATCCGTGATCTGGGTGAAGACGCGATAGGAGTCCGCGGATGGGGAAAGGAATCGAATGGCTACCTGCAGACGGCTTTCGAAGGGGCTTAGCGCAACGCGCGAATTGTAGGTCACTTCGCATTGCGCATTGCGGACGACGCGATTGGCGGCGATGGCCACTTCGCCAAACGCGCCGGCATCATCGGCGACGCCGAAGCGGTTGTTGGCATAGTCGATGCGCAGATAGCAGGAGCGCGCAAACTCGAGGCCGGTGTGGATCAGGAGATGCACTCTTGCAATGTCGGCGGTACCGTTCGGGTCGCGGAATCCGAGTTGCCATGTGGACGCGGTTGCTTTCGGGACCTCCCCTCGCAAAGGCGTGAGGAAAGTGAGTGAGGGAGGCTCGGGACGCCCATCCTGGCGGGCGAGAATCGTGTTGCGGCCGATGGTGATGCTGCCGCTACGGGCGGCGGTTTCCAGATTCGGCGCCAGCGGCATTTCCATGGAGGCGGCGCCTTGCGCGGAGGTTTGAGAGTTTTGGAGCCAATAGGTGTTGCTCTGGATGGGATAGCGGCAATCGTCCGGCGCATCCAGTTTCACGAACACGCGATCGAGATCTCCGGGGATCGACAACGTGCCGCGCAGTAGTGCGGGCATGGTCTCAGCGACATTCACACACTGCGGCTCATAGCGAACGGCGACACGGAGGCGTTCCGGGGTCGCTTCGAGTACCTCTAGCGTGAGATTCGAAAAGGGATCCTGCCAGATGCGGCCGGGCTTCAGCGTGGGATCGACGAAGTTGCCCGGCGCCGCGGCGAAGTTGGCGATGGGCGGCGGATTGAAATCGATGAGGTCGGAGGCGATGCCTGTGGCGGTATCTTCCAGTCGAACGAGTGCACCATTGTAGGCGGTGCGGACGTTGGCCGGCCATACCGAATCGAAGGCGCCGATGGGTTGGCGATACTCCACCCACAACCATTGGCCGGGACCGACGTGGCGGCGGACGCGGAGTGCACGGGGGCGATCCCCTTCGGCCTGCATGGGCATGATTTCGAATTCGCCATCCGCGGTGACTTCGGTGACGGCGGTGCGTGCATCATGCCAGCCCATGCGGACCTTGTGCGCCATGGTGTGATGCGACACGGCCTGATTGCCCATGGTGGAGAAGCGATCGCCGTACTCGGCGGAGATGGATTGAAGCCGGTCGGGTCCGGCGGTGAGGCCGGGGAAACGCAGGGTGCGCGCGTGCCCGAGCCCAAGGTTGTGCCCGAGTTCGTGCGTCGCGACGGTAAGGATGCCGTTGGTATTGTTCGTCACCGGCTGCCATGAGGTGGACACGCGAATGGCCCCATCGCCTGGAGAGGTGCTGTTGTTGCATCCGACCGTGCCAAGCCCGGCCCATGGACAGCCGCTCGCGGGTCGCGTGAACAGGATGTAGATACGGTCGTACTCGCGGAAATCGATATCGTTGTCGGCGGCGCGAATGGCGGCTGCGCGCAGTTGCGTCGATTCATCGCAAATGTAGGCGCGATCGAGTTCGTACCATCCGAAGACATCGCCCTGCATGGTCACCTGGCCGAAGGAGCCCTCGGTGTAATAAGTGCGAACGGTACGGCCGGTCTCGCCGAAAAACGCGTCGGCGACCTGCTGTTTCGAGATCGGAGGTTCGGCGACGCCGGGGAAACGCACCATCAGCACGGCGACCCGCTGCGTTCCGAGCGGAGTGCATCGAGGCGCCTCCTGCGCGCGGCCAGTAATCTCGGCCCGCATGACGATCATGCGATCGCCGAGCCGCAAGCCTTCGATGCGAAGAATACTGTCGCAGTCGGCTTGAATCTCATTAGCGGCGTAGGCATCCACCGGTTTGAGATCGGAGTGGAAGCGGTAGATCCAGACGGGTTGCGCGGTGGGATCCTCCGGATCGGCAACGATGACCTCGGCCTGGCCTTCGTAGGCTTCGGGTGTTTCCAGGAGGGACGCGACGGCGCGGTGGGCGGTGCGCCATTCATCGGCAACTGCCTGTTCCAGCAGCAGCGTTTTCGCGAGCGCAGGGTCGAGCGCTACGAGCTTGCGAAGCGCGTGATACCGTTCTTCGATCAACGGCCGCAGATGCGAGGCGGAGCGGGCTGATTTCGAAAGAGCGGTCTCGCGAAGACTGTCATTGATGGATTGGATGCGATCGCGCAGGGCTCGGTGGTCGGCGGATGCAAGAACGCCGCTGACGCTCCACAAGAGCACCGCTTTGAGCAGGATTCCCCGGTACATCTGGATCTCTCCAGTATATCGAGGTGTGAGAACGTCGACGGCAGGCCTCTATGGCAGACCTTCTTGCGCCGCATGTCCGCAACGATGGCATCCCACGACTTCCGCGTGAGGGGATGCATGTCGCCACGGGCATGAGCTTCCAGCGACGCAACCCTGTTTCCGAAGGCGCGGAGAGTTCGCGCGCGGTGAGTCGGATTTCCTGGCCGCGAACCGCGTCAATGATGCACGGTTTGAAGATCCCGTCTGGCGCGCACGCCAGCTTCAAGAGGGTGGTCTCGAAAAGACTGCGATTGGAGTTTGGACGTTTGAGCCCTGAAACCGCCTGCGCGGTTTGTCGAGAGTTGGCACGCTTGGCTGGTATTCGAGCATCGGGCGGCCATTGCGATCATGGTTTAGACTGAAGCATATGGTGACAGTCGCGTCGTTCGACCGCATCACAGTTGAGCCCGGAAAATGCGGAGGGAAGCCGTGCATCCGCGGTATGCGCATTACCGTGCGGCGTGTTCTGGAGCTACTGGCGTCTTATCCGGATCGCGTTACCCTGCTGTCCGAGTACCCGTTTCTTGAATCCGAAGATCTCAATCAGGCACTACGCTACGCGGCCGCAAGCGTTGACGATGAAAGTCTTGGAATAGATCGCGTCGCATGATCGCACTGCTGCTGGACCAGGGGCTCGCACCCCGGACGGCGGCAATCCTTCGAGGGCGTGGTCTTGACGCGATCCACGTGATGGAACTCGGCCTGGACCGCGCGGAGGACGCGGATATTCTGGCCGCGGCACGGCTCCAAAATCGCGCGTGTGTGACTCTGGACCACGATTTCCACACCCATCTTGCGATCGCCGGTCAGGGCAGTCCCTCTGTAATTCTTCTCCGCATTGAGGGGCTGGTTGCCGAGGAGCAGGCTGACTTGATTGCCTCAATCTGTAGGCGCTGCGACGTCCTTCTGGTCGAGGGAGCCGCCGTTTCGGCGGATGGCCGGTCTTTGAGAGTTCGGCGGCTGCCGCTAAGGTAGGTATCGACCGGCAACCAGAACCCACCAGGATACCCGTACCAGCCCAACCGCCCGTCGACCATGTGGCAGGTGACTACGGAGTCAGTTTGGAGTCGCCGCTCACTCTGCCTCCGGGATAGTCCGCCGTCAAGCGACTAATGTTCGCTGCAATGTGCAGATTCCGTACCTTCCAAAGGGCAAGCCGGCTACGATCAACTCGATCCGCAAGCTTACTGCGAAGGAATACACCCCACTGAAGATCGACATTTCCGAGGTCCGCCAGTCAAAGCGACGGCATTCCTATAGGCCTTAATCGCTGTTTGGTCCAATACCTGTTGCGCTTTGGGTGCACGACACCAGAATGAGAGTCTTGACAGTGCCGGCGATTCGGTCTACTATTCTGACAGCGGTACTAACTGTCAGATAGGAGGTGCCTCTTGGCTCCATCTTTCGATGATCTGCAGCGCGAACGCGCCAGGCTTCAAGTCGCCCTCTCCCAGGTCGACGATCTCCGACCCGGGTCGCTGGTGGAACGCTTTCGCAAATGCGGCAAACCAACATGTCATTGCGCCAGGCGAGATTCTCCCGGCCACGGCCCCAGCTACTCGCTCACTAGGGAAGTGGAGGGCAAGACAGTTACCAAGATCATTCCATCCTCCGCGGTCCAACAGACACAGCGGCAGATCGAGGAATGCAAGCGGTTCCGGGAGTTGGCAAGGGATTTTATCGAAGTGAGCGAAAAAGTCTGCGATGCACAACTTCACGCGGTGGCCGATAGCGGGCCGCGCGAGGTTAAAAAAAACGATGCTCGCCGAGACGTTACAGGTCAGCCTAGCCGAAGAAGTTCAAAATCTTCTGGGCGCGGAGGCGATTGAGGACCTGGATTTCGAAGCCCTGGAAACGGCACTGCGTCACCGAGCCTTGCAGATCGCTGCACGGGCACT
>JAEUQE010000392.1 GCA_016789785.1 Bryobacterales bacterium | reverse complement strand
TCCATATCGTGGCAAGCCCGTGAGTGGTGGCATCGTGCTGGAACCCTTTGGTCTGGCCGATCGCAAGCAGCTTCTTCTTGCGGGCGGGCGGTTGTGCGTCGGCGGGAATGACTGCCGAGACCGCGAAGAGCGCGGCAAACAGAAGAGTGAAGCGCAACGGTTTCATAGCGACTCCATCTTCTCATAGCGAACTTCTCGTAGCGAGGCCTTCCCCTCGCGAGGTACACGCAACGATCTCCGCTACCGTTCGGAACCTCGAAGTCGGCGCCGCCACTCAAACAACACAACGCCTGCTGCTACCGACACGTTCAGCGAGGCAATCGCGCCTGCCATGGGAATCCGAATCAGAAAGTCGCACTGCTTGCGAACATGCTCGTGCAGACCTTTCCCCTCGCCGCCCAATACGAAGGCCGTCGGCGCGGTGTAGTCTGTCTGATCGTGGTCCACGGAGCCGCGTTCGTCAAGCCCGTAAATCCAGTATCCGCGCTGCTTCAAACGATCGAGTTCCTGCCGGACGTTGGGCACACGGACAACCGGCATGTATTCGACCGCACCCGCGGAGCTCTTCGCCACTGTCTCCGTGAGGCCGACCGCGCGGCGCTCCGGAATCACGATACCGCCCGCGCCCGCGGCGTGAGCCGTCCGGATGATCGCGCCGAGATTGTGCGGATCCTCAACACCGTCCAGTACCACGATGCATTGCGCATTGCCCGCCACGTTGTCGTGCGCGGAGAACTTCTTTTCGGCCGCGAACGCGATCACGCCCTGGTGCACAGCACTGCGGCTTGCCCGATCCAATGACTCGCGAGACTCGTATCGCACCGGAACCCCGGCCTGCCGGCACAAATCAATGATCTCCTGCAGCTTCGGGCCACCCGCACCCTTGGCGATGACGACTTTGTCGATCGCGCGGCCCGCAAGCAAAGCCTCGCGCACCGGATGCACACCCGCAATCACGCTGACATTCACACTCACGTGGATCAGTATCGCCTATCGCGTACCCTACAAGCTCACCGCGTTCTTCTGAACATAATCCTCGACGGCAGATTGATCCGGGCCGACGTGATGGTAGTACTCGGCATATTCAAGCCCGTGCGCCTGCCCGCGCACACGATCGCGAGACAGGGCGAAGTGCTTCGTATACTGGCGATTCGCCGTATCATCGTCACTGCCGAGCAGCGGCAGCCGCTTTCCCTGCGCCGCAAGTTTGCGCCGCAACTCCGCTCCGAGATTCCCCGCCGGTCCTTGCGTCACATTCGCGAGATTCGCATGCACCTTCTTATCGAAGTAGGGTGCGATGTCGACCACCCGGTTCACAATCTGCGGGCCGCGCGCAAAGTAGTACTTGTCGCGGATAGTCTGCGTCTTGAGGCCAGCTTCGAAGTGCTCCGGATAGTCCCACTCCGAGGCCGCCATCCAACACGCCGCTTCCACCGCGCGCGCCGACGTGTAGTGATCGGGGTTGCGTTCATAGAGCGCGGAAGGATCATAGACGAACACGGTATCGATTTTCAGCAGCCGGAACAGAAAGATGAGACGGGCGCGGATTTCGATGATCGGCCACGCGTCCATGTTGTGGTTCGGGTAATTCAGGAAGTAGCTCTTTTCGAGTCCAAGGCGCTTGGCCACTTCCACGGTGTCGCGCTCGTTCTTCAGGACGATGTCGCCGATGGAGGAGCCAGTGCCGGCCATCGAATCGTTCGAGAGTGTGATGAGAACGCCGCGGTATCCCTCATCGATCAGCTTCAGCACTGCGCCACCGGCGAAGATCGGGATATCGTCGCAGTGCGGTTGGATTGCAGCCAGCATGCGGCCACGATGCGGTTTGCCGGACTGAGGACGGTCCACCGTGATGGTTGTAGTGTAGGCGGTGCTGCCGGTGCCGCCGGCTTCCGTCTCGCGGGCGGGCGGTTCCTGTTGAGCGAAAAGAAGGCTGCTGGAGAGAAAGCTGCGTCGTTCCATGCGGCTCATTGTACATGCGCATGCAAGCGGGGCGCGCGTGAATCGCTTTCCGCGGGAATGCATCTATGTGGATATGAGCAACGGCAAGTTGAATATCGGCCTGGACAAGGCCCAGCGCGAAGGTGTGATTGCGCTGCTTCGATCCCTTCTGGCGGATGAATACGTACTTTACACCAAGACCCGGAACTTTCACTGGAATGTGACTGGCCCGCGGTTTCATGATCTGCACAAGTTCTTTGAGGGCCAGTACGACGCGATTGACGAGACGATCGATGAAGTGGCGGAGCGCATTCGCTCGCTTGGCGGAGTTTCGCCCGGCTCGATGGCGGAGTTTCTTGCCACAGCCCGGCTCAGCGAAAACAAGGGCGAACTGACCAGTGCGGATCTCATGGTGGAGCGCCTTCTTGCGGATCACGAAGCGGTGATCCGCTCGTTACGCGAGGATCTGAAAAAGGCCAACGACGAATTCGGCGACGCGGGGACCAGCGACTTCCTCACGGGCTTGATGGAAGAACACGAAAAGATGGCGTGGATGTTGCGCGCTTTGCTCTCCTGAGGCCCATCGAGCGAGTTCCGATTTCGCGCACCCAATGACACCAGCCAGGATTTCTGGTAAGAGTAGCAGAGCGGTATTTGCTAGGCTGTTCGAGTTTGGGAAGCCGGAGGGCTGTCATGCTCCAATTGATCTGGATGTGTCTCATCGGGCTGATTGTCGGTGGGATCGCCAAGATAGTCATGCCAGGGAGAGACCCGGGCGGACTGCTGATCACGATGCTTCTTGGCATAGCGGGATCGGTGGTCGCGGGGTTCCTGGGCCGTGCCATTGGCTGGTACGACGCGGGCCAGGGAGCCGGGCTGATTATGTCCGTTCTTGGGGCCGTTCTGCTGCTTGGCCTGTACCGGCGCATGAAGGCGGGCACGGCACGGTAGTACGCCGATGCGGGTGACACTTGAGATCAACGGACGCCGCAAGACATTCGACCTGCCTTCCGGATCAACGCTGCTGTCGGCGCTGCGCGACTATGCGGGGTTGACCGGCACCAAGTATGGCTGTGGGGAAGGACAGTGTGGCGCGTGTGCCGTATTGGTGAACGGGCGCACCGTGCAGTCCTGCGTAACGCCGGCGATCTCCGCGCGTGGCAAGTCCATCACGACCATTGAGGGCTTGGCCCAGGGCGAAATCCTTCATCCCGTGCAACGCGCTTTTCTCGAAGAGTCCGCGTTTCAATGTGGCTTCTGTACTCCGGGAATGATCATTGCATCTACCGCCTTGCTCGCGGCGAACGCGAGTCCGAGTGAAGCCGATGTGCGAGTGGCCCTCAACGGGCATCTCTGCCGGTGCGGCACGTATCCGCGCATCGTACAAGCTGTGCGCCTCGCAGCAGCGTTTGCGAAGGAGCAACGCGGTGGCTGAGTACGATTCACTTCTCTCTGAGTACAAGCGCCGCGATTTCCTGAAGGTGCTCGGATCGGGAAGCCTGTTGAGCCTGCCCGTTGCGGGCGCGGAAGGGCCTGTGCGCATCCGCCTTCGGGAAGACGGTATCTACGAGGCCTTTACCGGAAAGATGGAGATGGGCCAGGGTGCGCGAACGCTTCTCTTGCAGGCAATCGCGGAGGAACTGCGCGTACCGCTCGAAAAGATCCACCTGACAATGGCGGATACCGATCGAGTACCTGACGACGGCGGCACGTGGGCTTCGCTCACTTCGCCCGAAACCGTGCCTGCGGTGCGTAAGGCCGCTGCCGGACTGGCAGGTCATGAGTTGACGAATCCGCGCGAGTGGAAGGTGCTCGGGACGTCCGTGAAGCCGGTCTACGGACGAGACGCGGTGACTGGCGCGCTGCGCTATTGTTCCGATCTCCGCGTGGAAGGTATGTTGCATGGACGTCTCGTACGGCCCGATGCGTATCGCGCCACGCTCGAGAGTTTTGACGACTCGGAGGCCCGCAAGATCGACGGCGTGCGTGTGGTGCGCGACAGGGACTTGCTTGGAGTGGTGGCGCCGGATCCAGGCACTGCCGAACGGGCCGCCAGACTGGTTCGCGCCCAATGGAAGGCCGATCCGCTGCCTGCCATCGACACCTGGGCCGAGCAGTTTCTGAAATCAGCCGTTGCACCCGTGGAAGCGAATCAGGTCCGCTATCCGCCATTGATCCGGAGAGGCGATGTGGAGGTGGGCCTGCGCGAGGCGCATCGAACCAAGAGTGAGACTTACTGGACACCACCGATTGCACATGTGGCGCTGGAACCGCGAGCAGCGATCGCGGAGTGGCGCGACGGCGCCCTGACTGTTGACTGCGGAAAGCAAGCGCCGTTCCTCGTACGGGCCGAACTTGCGAAAACGTTTGGAATCCCCGAGAGCAAGGTGCGGATTCGAGTAACGATGCCAGGTGGCGGCTTCGGAGGCAAGCAACGTGGCGAATGTGAGATTGAGGCGGCGCACCTGGCCCGGGCCGCGGGCGCGCCGGTGTGCCTCGCATGGACCCGCGAGGAGGAGTTCTGGGTTGCCTATTCGCGTCCTGCCGCGCTGCTCAAGGTGGAGAGCGGTGTGGATGCAAGTGGCCGGCTGGTGGCTTGGAGATTCCGCAACTACAACGCAGGTGCTTCTGGTCTGCGCCCGCCTTACGATCTCGCGCACATGTCCAATGAGTTCTG
>JAEUQE010000391.1 GCA_016789785.1 Bryobacterales bacterium | reverse complement strand
CATTCTCGGCATGGCGATGGCAAGGCCCGCGGGCATGCCCTACACCGTAAGCGAGTTCAATCAGAACTGGCCCAATTCGCATGCCGCCGAACATGTGCCGCTGGTTGCCGCGATTGCTGCTTTCCAGGATTGGGATGGGCTGATGCATTTCGCCTATGCGCACGGGCGCGGTTGGGACGACGGCGTGCCCAATGGCTTTGATCTCAACGGCGACTGGCCAAAGTTCGTCGGATTCGGCCAAGCGGCGTGGTTGTATCGCACGGGCGCCATCGCACCGGGCAAGGAGTTGTTTGAAGTGCCTGTGAGCCGTGCTCTGCGCGAACGCGCCACGCGCGAACGCTACAACGGAGGCGTGAGCAGCTTCCTCAGCAATGTGCTCACGGTGCCTTCGAGCGTTGCCTTGACACGGCGGGTCGCGCTGGCCGATCGCGAGGGACCGCTGCCTGCCATGCCACCCGCGGAATCCGAGCACTTCTCGTTTGACACCTCGTCACGCATCCTGCGCATGCACTCGCCACAAGTCGCAGGCATCTTCGGGCAGACGGGCACTCGCGAAATCAGCGCGGGCCCGCTGACGCTGACACTCGCCGCCTCCGCACGTGGTTTCGTGGCAGCGATGCTCACGCCTCTGGATGCGAAGCCTCTGGCGGAGTCCTCACGATTGCTGTTCACGCTGCCCGGCCAGAGCCTCCGCACCCAACCGGGCACATCGAATCCGCAGCGCGTGGTGAACTATCCCGGCACCACCGACTGGTTCACCATCGAGCCCGAACCTGGCAGCAACCGGCCGTCTGGAAATCGCGGCGCCGGCTCACGGCCAACCTACATGGAACGCATCGAGTGCACTGTGAAGCTCGACACGGGCGGGCGCACAATGAAGATCTATCCGCTCGACGGCTCGGGCAACCGTCTGGAGGCGATCGCAGTGGACGGAACGCAAGCAAGGCTTCAAGCGGATGGGCAACAATGGTCACCTTGGTATGAAATCGTTCTCGATTAGCTTCCTTGCCGTACTCGCCGCATCCGCGCTGGCGCTGGGTGCGCAACTGGATGAGCGTGCCTTGATCGAACGCGGCATGCAATTGCTGGCCGAAGGGCGCATCACTGATTCCATCCGCGATTTCAACGCCGCGGCGGACCGCAACAAAGAGGTGATTCCCCATCTCTGGCAGCGCGGCATCGCCTACTACTACGCCGGCCAGTATGACGAGGGCCGCAAGCAGTTCGAGATCCATCGCAGTGTGAATCCCAACGATGTGGAGAACGCCGCATGGTGGTACCTCTGCATGGCGAAGCTTGGCCGCCGCGAGGAAGCGCGGAAGAAACTGCTGCCTGTGGGCGAGGATGAGCGCATCCCCATGATGCAGGTGTACGAACTCTACGCCGGACGCGCCTCCACGAAGTCCGTACTGGACGCGGTCGCACGCGGCAATCCATCGGAGCGCGAAGTGCGAATGCGCGCGTTCTTCGGCCATCTCTATCTCGCGCTCTATGCCGATGCTGCGGGCGACGCGAAGACTGCGAAGAAGCACTTGCAGGAATCCGTGAAGCAGAACACGGGCGGGTACATGCTGGAGATTGCGAAACTTCATCTCCGGCTGGCAAAGTAGGAGAAATGGGATTCCGCTTAGCCCTCCTCCTGGCTACTGTTGTGTCCGCCCGCGCACAGCAGGACTTCGCCGCACAATTCGAACGGATCAAGGCAGAGGCGACGCGCGAACAGATCTACGCGCTCCTGTACGATCTGCCCAAGGGTGGCGAGTTGCACCATCACGGAACGCTGTCGGCATATGCCGAAGAGTGGCTCACCGCGGCCACCGATCCGGCGGTTCTCAAGGGCAACGAATTCTACACGCGCCTTCGCTTCAGCGCGTGCGGCGACAGCGTGGAGCCGTTTCTCCGCTACCACAACATCGCGCGATTCCAATGGCGCCGGCTTTCCGATTGCGCCAAAGCGGAGTACGTCGCGCTTGGGTCCATGAATGGGGAACAGCGCTCGCAGTGGCTGTCGGCGATGCGGCTCGACCGCCCGGGCGAGGGCCGCGATGAGTTCTTTGAACGCGTGGTGCTGCGGTTGGCGGCGCTGGCGAAGGATCCAAACGTGCTCCTGGAAGTGATCACGCGCTACGTACAACGCTATGCGCGCGAAGGGCTGCGCTATCTCGAGACACAATCGAATCCGCTCGGCGCAGTGGATGCCGAGGGCAACCCGATGGCAGGCGACGAGTTCGTGCGTCTCACAAAGGCGATGCTGGAACGGCCCGAAGTGAAGTCATCGGGAGTCACGCTGCGGTTCCTGTTTTCGGTAATACGCTTCAACCCCGAAACAGAGACGTTGCTCGACCGCGCCTATGCCTTCGTTCACAACAACCGCGACCTTTGGGTGGGCGTCAACATGGTGGGCCGCGAAGACAACGACAAGGGTCACGCGCTGCGCTTCCTCGACACCTTCCGCAAACTGCGCCGCAAGTATCCGGGCGTGCATCTCTCGATTCACGGTGGCGAAGTCGATTCGCCGGGCCGCGAGGTGCGCAACACGCTGCTGCTCGGCGCCGAGCGCATCGGGCACGGCTTCAATCTCATCAGCGATCCCGACACGATGCTGTTGCTGCGCCACGGCCGCAATCTGGTGGAAACCTGTCTGGTGAGCAACCGTCTGCTCGAGTACGTCAACAGCTTCGCGCAGCATCCATTCCCTGAGTATCTGCGCTTCGGCATCCCCGTGGCCTTGAGCACCGATGATGCCGGCGTGTGGGATTCCAATCTCACCGACGAGTACTTCATCGCGGTACGCAACTTCGATCTCACGTGGGACGAGGTGGCGCGCGTGGGACGCAACAGCATTGAGCATGCATTCGTTGAGCCCGCGGTGAAGGCGCGGTTGCTGGCAAGCTACGACGCGGCCATTCGCGAGTTCGAAGTGAAGTATGCGGGCTCGGATTGGCAGTCGAAGTTGAACGGCGTGCAACCGGCGACATCGGGCTATGCCCGCCGCAACTTCTTTGGCCGCGAGTAAGGGCGCTACCTATGCGGGTGGGCGTTGCTTGTGCCAGTTCGTCTGGCTTTGAAACGCCTTTCCCACGGCCAGGAGTTTGTTTTCGGAAAATGGCGGCCCCACGATCTGCAGACCCAGCGGCATCTTCTCAGCAAACCCGCAAGGCACGGAGAGCGCGGGAATCCCGGCGAGATTGCCCGCGGGAATCAGCGGCGTGCCCGGCACTCCAGGACGGTCCAGCGGCTCGCTGATCTTGTTGGCAGGGCCGGATCGTGCTGGCGCAAGAAACACATCGACATCGAAGAACACCTTCGCGAATTCCTGCTGCACCATACGCCGGATCCGCATCGCCCGCAGGTAGTCCTTCGCAAGCACTTCCTGCGATACCTTGATCCCCGCGATTTGACGCTTGTCGGCGAGATCCTCCACCTTGCCCGATGTAACGAGATCCTCGAAGATCGATCCCATCTCGGCACTGATGATGGTGGCCACCATCGGGCCGTGAGGAAAGTCAGGAATTTTCGTCTCCACCATCTTCACGCCGAGCGCGCGAATCACGTTCAGCGCTTCGGCGAACGCACCTCTGGCCTCGGGCACCACACCATCCTGAAAGTCGGCTGGATTGTAGCCAACCTTCACTTCCTTCATCGCGGGCGCGAACTGCGGCGCGTAGTAGAAGCGCTTGTTCGCCGACCCGGGGTCTTCGCTGTCGCCACCTGCAATGGCCTGAAGGATGTGTCCGCAATCCTCGGCCGACCGCGCCATGGGGCCGATCTTGTCGAGCGTCCACGACAGCGCCATGCATCCCGCTCTGCTCACCAATCCATAGGTGGGACGCAGACCCGTGATTCCGCAGAACGCCGCGGGTGTGAGAATGGAGCCGCTGGTTTCGGTGCCGATCGCCCATGGAATCAGGCCCGCAGCGACGGCGCTTCCCGATCCGCTCGACGAACCGCCGGACCATCGGGAACGGTCCCACGGGTTGAGTCCAGGCCCTTGCAGCGACGCCGCGGCGAAACGATACCCGCCGCCACCCGCCAGTTCCACCATGGACAGCTTGCCGATCAGCACGGCGCCAACCTTACCCAGCCGCTTCACAATGGAAGCATCTTCTTCGAACACCTGTCCGGCATAGGGCTTTGCGCCCCAAGTTGTCGGATGCTTGGCCACGGCCACCAGATCCTTCACCGCATAGGGAACGCCCTGCAGCGGCGACCGGATGCGGTCGCGCAGGATCTCGCCATCGGCATCATGTGCCTTGCGGATCGACGATTCCCGCAACGAAAGCGCCAGGGCGTTGTACCGTGGTCCGAGTTTCTCCAGCCGGTCGCAGTAGGCGCGCGTCAATTCCACTGAGCTGTATCGTTTGGCCTTGATGCCCTCATGCAGTTCCGTGATGGAAGCAAAGAAAAGATCTTCGTTGAAATTTGCCATGTCGAATGCCGTTGTCCCAGCCCTATGCCTTAAAGGTGACCGCTGGCTCCAGGGCGATCGGCACGTTCACTTTGGCCATGAGTTCGCGATTGCGTTTCAGCGTCTCGCGTTGAATGGTGAGGTCGTCATCGGTTTGCTGCGGCGGTTGCGCCGCGGCTTGCTCCGCCGGGATCAGGGAGAACCCGGCAAGTGCGGCCAATTGTCTGCGCGTAACGTTGGCTGCCATGCCGACAT
>JAEUQE010000390.1 GCA_016789785.1 Bryobacterales bacterium | reverse complement strand
GGTGATGTGAGCTTCACGGAGTTCTACGGTCAGCTTGGCGCGCGGATTGGCCGCGATCTCGTGCGTGTTCGCAATGGCGCAGCCTTACAAGAGCAACTTGCCAACCAGGCCAGAGCGCTGCGGGAACAGCAGTCCGGCGTCTCGCTCGACGAGGAAGCTGCGCGGCTGATCGAAGCGCAACGCGCCTATCAGGCAAACGCACAATTGTTCAAAGTGCTGAATGAACTCACCGATACTCTGATCGGGTTGATGAGGTGACACGATGATGGGTGGCATTCCGTCGAGTACGGAGAAATTCCTGATTGATATCAACCGGCTGCAAAAGAGGTCGGCGAAAGCACAGCAGCAACTCGCCTCCGGCCTTAAGATCAGCAAGGTCTCAGACTCGCCGGACGACATCAGCCGCCTGCTGGCTGCCCGCGCCAACCTCTCGTCCGTCGTGCAAACACAACAAAACCTGGGCCGCGTGAAAGTCGAAGTCGATACGGCGGAGAAGGCTCTCCAGAACGGTGTCGGCCTCATCGAACGGGCACGAACACTCGCCGCCCAGGGATCCAACGATCTTCAAGGCCAGGCGACCCGCCGGCAGATCGCCGATGAGTTGCAGGGCATCCTGGAACGGCTGGTTACGGTGGCCTCTACGGCCGTCGAAGGGCGGTACGTCTTCAGCGGGGATGCGGATCAGATCCCACCTTACAGCATCGACCTTTCGGTGCCGAACGGCGTCAGTGCCTACCAGGGTGCTCCCGCCAACCGGAAAGTCGCCGACGCCAGCGGCCTGCTCTTTTCCACCGCGCAAAGCGCGGATCTGATCTTCGATTCCGCGGATCCGGAACAGAACGTCTTCGGGGCGGTGAACGGAATCCGGCGTGCGCTGCTGGCCATTGATAACCCGCCCGATCCCCCGGATCCCACCATTCCCACCATATCCGAAGCACTCCACCGCCTCGATACCGCCGGGCGCTACCTCAACCAGCGGTTGTCCACCTACGGGTTGATCCAGAACCGTGTACGCGAATCACTCGACGGGGCCTCAAGGCTCGAAATCAGCCAGCGCGCCCAAATCGCGGAGATTGAAGAGGCCGACCTTGCCCACGCCGCCGTCGAGCTTTCTCAAACCCGTATCAATCTCGAAGCGGCGCTCCAGGCACGCGCATCCAACCCCCGGCGCAGCCTGTTTGACGTGCTCGGGTAAGCCTCCGCTGCCACTCGCGGCTGCTCCATGTGAGCCCAATGGCCCGCACCTACGCCAATTTGGGGTTTTACCCTCTTTGCGCCAGCATCCGTACACGCGAGATAATCAAGACCAGTGGGTAGATTCCGCGTCCCTCGCCCGCTCTGAAAAAGAAACCCATGAGACATCTCCGTAAACTCAAAATCCTGATTGCCGGCACTTGCCTGACAACCATCTCTCTCTTGGCTCAGGTGGACCTGAATCTCGCCACCTCGCGAGTGATCGGACAGCAGCAGATCCAGATCTTTTCAGCGTCACCAAACTTGGTGGAGGGCCGCGAACTCTATTTCCCCGCCGCTGTAGCGGTCGACACTTCCACATCCCCGCCGATTCTCTATATCGCCGACCGGGGTAACAATCGCGTGCTCGCATGGCGCAACGCATCCGCTTTTCAGAACGGAGCCCCCGCGGATGCCGTGATCGGCCAGCGCGACCGTATCACCACTTTCCCGAATGGTCCTGGCACCACCCTAAGTACCGGCCTGGCATTGCCGGCCGCGCTGGCCGTGGATGCCACCGGGAATCTCTATGTCGCCGATGCCGGCAACAATCGTATTCTGCGATTCCCCCGGCCACTTACCCAATCCGATGACCTCAAGCTCCCGGACATGGTGATTGGCCAGCCGAATTTCAACAGCAACCGGCCCAACGAGGGCAACCAGACTCCCAGCGCTACCACCATCGCTCTCAATTTCGGCGCCACGCGAAACTTCCGGTCAGGCCTGGTCTTCGATTCGACTGGCAATCTCTGGTTCTCCGACGCGGGAAACAACCGGGTTCTTCGTTATCCCGCGGCAGCTTTGCAGCGCGGCCAGAATCAACCGGCTGCCGACGTCGTTCTTGGGCAATTCGCGTTCAACACTGCCACCACGAATTCTACCGGCCCCAACAACAAAGCCACCATGACCGCGCCCTCGGCGCTGGCTCTCGACGCGCTGGGGCGTCTCTACGTCTGTGATGCCTTCGCGCGGGTGCTGGTTTACACGACAACCACTACGGGCGCTTCGGCGGCCCGCATCATGGGCGTTCTGATCGTGCAACCGGGACAGCCCCCGCCTCCTCCGGTCAACGACACCACCATCGGCGGCAGCACGGGGAACATCCCGGCACAAGGCGTGTTTATCGCAGGAGGAACGCCTTTCGTCCTCGATACCGGGGCGAACCGGATCGTCCGCTATGACCCATTCGAATCGTGGCCGACCGAAGCGACTTCTTTTTCGCCTCCTGGCCGTCAAGTGTTCGGGCAGGCGGACTTTACGTCATTCCGTCCGAACCGCGGCAACCCCGAAGCCTCGGCGACTGGGTTCTCCGGCCCTTCCGGAGCCGCTGTCGCGAACAATGAAGTCTACATCGTCGACGAACTCAATCACCGCGTGCTGGTGTTTCCAGTTTCCGGCGGTTCAATCTCCAGCGCAACCCGCGTCGCTGGCCAAGCGGAATTCTATCAATCCGCGCCAAACTATATCGATGGCCGCGAGCTGTTTCTCTTTGCCGGCTTCGACTCCGCTGCGGGATTCCCGGGAGTGGTCACCGCGGGGGCGGGTATTGTCGTCGATAATCGCTCGAACCCGCCGCGGCTCTATATCGCCGACACCTACAATCACCGAATTCTCGGGTATCGGGACGCACGCTCAGCCAAGCAGGGCGATCGCGCTGACATCGTGATCGGGCAGCGCGACTTCACCCGCTCGCTTCTGAACGACCCCTCCAACGACATCAATCAGGTGACAAATACTGGACTGGCGTTTCCCGCTGGCCTTGCCGTCGATTCGGCCGGAAACCTCTTCGTCGCCGATTCCGGCAACGGGCGAGTCCTGCGGTTCCCAAGGCCTTTCGATCAGAGCGGAAATGTGGTTCCGGATCTGGTGCTCGGCCAGTCAACCTTCTTCAACAAAATCACGGACGCTACTGCCAGGACGATGTCTCGGCCATATGGTTTGGCGTTCTCAGTCGATGGGCACCTGCTCGTGTCCGACGCGGTTCACAACCGTGTTCTGCTATTCCGGCGCCCCGGTGGGGGCGATTTCACGTCGGGTCAAGCTGCCGACCGGGTCATCGGACAGGCCGACTTCAGTTCAATCTCGCCTTCTACCCTCCCAAACCGCTTCGGGAGTCCACGTTCCATCACTTTGGACACCGATGACCGAATGTATGTGGCCGACGCCCTCAATAACCGCGTGCTGATCTTCGATCGTGTGACCGTGGCCGACAACAATCCTTCTCCGGCTCTCACGATCCCGAACCTCGCGAGCCCGCATGGGGTCTATGTCAGTCCGAACACCGGGGAGTTGTGGGTGACGAATACCTCCACCGGTAGTCCCCAAATGCTGCGCTATCCGCGATTCATCGACATGATCGTGACTGGGGCTCAACCGAACTACCGGATCCCGATGACGGCATTCCCGATCACGGTCACTCAAGACGCCGTGGGAAACCTGCTTGTCGGTCTGAGTTCCAATCGCGTGGAGATGTTCTTCCCGGGACTGATCCGCTCGAACGCAGCCAACCAACTCTCGACCTTTGCGCCCGGATCGTATTCCACCATCAAACCGGTCCAGGGCGCGAATTTCGGCGATACCACGTTGATCTTCGATCAGGCCCCCAATCCGATTCCCATGCCAACAACCTTGGCAGACCTTACGGTGTTGGTGAACGATGTGCCGTCTCCCATTCATTTTGTGTCGCCAGGGCAGATTAACTTCATCATTCCCAAGGCCACACCCACATCCGGGATCGTCGACATTGTGGTTCTTCGTCAATCCACCGGCCAGATTCTCGCGACTTCCGCGATCTCCATGAGTTCGGTGGCGCCTGCCTTCTTCACCACTTCGGGAGATGGGACCGGACAGGTCGCCGCACTGAACCAGGACGGTACGATCAATTCGCCTGTGAACATGATTCCTCGCAGCGGTGTTGTCACCGTTTTCGGCACCGGAGTGGGACTCGTTCCCGGCCTTCCGGCGGATGGGACCCCAGTTCCCGGACCTCTGCCGACCAGTAGCGAGGTCCGCGTCCTCATCGGCACGGCGTTTGTTGAAGCGAGTGACATTCTGTACTCCGGAATGGCTCCCACCCTCATCGGCGTCTGGCAGTTGAACGTGCGGGTGCCAGATCGTGTGGCGCCAAGCCCTCAGGTGCCCTTCGTTGCGACCGTCAATAGCGTGCCGAGCAATAGCGACCCGACGGGACGGCGGGTTGCCACCACAATCGCGGTCCGCCCTTAGGATGCGCGCAAAAATAAAGTATCACGATAGAGACCGACACCTTTCATATCCCGCGTACCCAAAGGTCCGCACTACGGAAGGCGGCACATCGGCCAGTCGGCAATAACGAAACCCATAAGGGAGCAAACGATCCCTGTCGGGAGCAAGGACGCTTCTAGTTATGATATAGTTCCGTATGTCCGATCTCTACTGAACGGAACTAGATCATTATGAGACCCGTCACCTTCTCCACTCAACCCATTCTGCGGCTTCTACGCC
>JAEUQE010000038.1 GCA_016789785.1 Bryobacterales bacterium | reverse complement strand
GCGGGATACCAGCGCCTGGAAGAACTCCTTGCCATCTCACGTCTGCCTAGCGGCTCGTGAATCCCCATGCCGCCGCAAGTCGTAACATAGCGCGACCATCCCGCTCTTGTATGCCTTGACCTCGGTCAAGTGCAACGGAATGTCCTGATCCAGCCTCTCGAAGAACCGGATCCCTTCGCCGATCAGGACCGGCACAACCGAATAGCGCACTTCATCCGCGAGTCCCAGACGAAGGCAGTCGCTTGACAAGGCGCCGCCCCCAACGAACCAGATGCTCCGGAATTTCGGCCGCAGCCGCTCGTTCACGAACTGCGCAAGGTGACCCGAGACAAACTCCACGGCATCCCGAGTGCGCGGCAACTCGCGGCTCGTCATCACGAAGACCGGCTTGTCGCCATACGCCCAGCCCAGACCTTTCGCCTCGAATCCGATCGCGGTCTCATAGGTCCGCGATCCCATCACATAGCAGTCGATCGTCTTGAGGAACGCCTCGATGTACTCCGGATCGAGAGTCTCGCCGCCCGCGAACTCGTCCGCCGTCTCCAGCCAGTCGACACTTCCGTCCTTACGGGCAATGAAGCCGTCCAGGCTTGCCACCATGTGAATCGTGACACGAGATTCAGTAGTCACCGCCATGTTGATCCGTGACTGCGCCAATTTTCGATGCGGCACCCCATCGTGCGCGAACCTCTCCACCACCGAATGCACCGCGGTTGCGGATCTGTGACGAAGTGATAGACTCCTATCGGCGATCGCTAGCGAGAGCAGTTCAGCGCGGTCGCACTTGAGGCAAGTCTTTCTATGTTATCAAAACGATACGTGCTGCTCCTGCTCGCCTGCGTCGCAATCATTGCCGCCTGGACGGCAACCGCGAACGAGCGGGCTCAACTCTTCCGGCCTTCCGACAAGGCCTTCTACCTGGATGAACGATCCGCCGCGTTCATTCGTCCAGGACTCACCATGAAAGTGACCAGGGCGGAAATCGCCACCGACGGTACGATTCGCGCGTGGGTCAGACTCACCGACTCCCGTGGCCAAGGGCTCGACCGTGCCGGTATCGAAACCCCCGGCGCCATCGCGGTCAGCTTCCTCATCGGCTACATCCCGAACGACGCAACCCGCTACGTGTCCTACATCACGCGCCAGCGGACGGCCGGCTCGAACACCGTCACGCAAGCCACCGGCGAGAACAACGGCACTTGGCAGCGAGTCGCTCTCGGTGACTATATCTACACATTCAGCAACAAAGTCCCCACCAACATCGATCGCAACGCCACGCACACGGTCGGCATCTACGGTTCCCGCAACCTTACCGAGTTCGAACTCGGCACCAACCGTGATGACGACGCGTTCCACTTTGTGCCTTCCGGCGGCGCCGTCACCAAAGTACGCGATGTCGTGCGCACTTCATCCTGCAACAAATGCCATGATCAACTCGCCTTCCATGGTGGAAATCGCCGCAGCGTCGAAGTCTGCAACATCTGCCACACTCCGCAGACGCCGGATTCCACCACAGGCAACACACTGGACATGACCGTGATGACCCACAAGATCCACATGGGCCGCAATCTCCCCAGCGTGGTGGCCAAGGGTAAGTATCAACTCGGCAATGTGGATTATTCAACGGTGGGAAATCCCTCACCCGCCATGGCTTGCGGCGCATGCCACGAGCCCCAACGGGTCTCAGGCGCAACGCAGGCCGACAACTGGATGAACAAGCCTACCCGCGAAGCCTGCGGCTCCTGCCACGACAATGTGAACTTCGCCACGGGCGCGAACCATGCCGCGGGTCCTGCCTTCAACGACAACCAGTGCGCGACTTGCCATGCGGCACGTGGCGAACTCGATTTCGATGCATCGGTCAGTGGTGCACATACGGTTCCAACGAAGTCCTCGCTCCTGTCAGGCATTCAGTTCACCATTGATGCCGTCGATGACGCAGCGCCTGGCAAGAATCCCATCGTCACCTTCACCGTCAAGGATCGCGACGGCGCGCCGGTGCCCGTCAGCCGCATGACCAACGCCAGAATCTACATGGCCGGCCCCACCACCGATATCCCCAGCTATGTCCGCGAGGATGTGCGAGCCTCCCAGGGTCCTGGAGACGGCCGCTACTTCTTCACGTTCGCAACGCCAATCCCCGCCGATGCGCGCGGATCCTGGCAGTTCGGCATCGAAGGCTATCGCACCACCGACATCTTCCCCGGCACCACCAAGGCTCGCCAGGTGCGCGACGTCGGTACGAACAAAGTGGTCGCCGTCACTGTCGACGGATCGCCCATGCAGAAGCGCCGCGCCATCGTCTCCAATCAGAAGTGCAACGCCTGCCACTACAGCATGTCGTTCCATGGCGGCAATCGCAACACGGTGGAAATGTGCACCTTCTGCCACAACGCCAATCTCGTGGAAGACGGCGTCAGTTGGAATTTCGTCAACATGATTCACCGCGTACACGCCGAGGAGGTCCGCTATCCCGGCGCGCTGGCCAACTGTACGCAGTGCCACGAAGGCAACACTTACACGCTGCCCATCGCCAAAGGGCTGAAGGCCACTGCCAACGGCAAAGCGCCTCTGAACCCCACTCCACCGATCACCAACGCGTGCCTCTCCTGCCACAACGAGACCACCGCCTGGCAGCACGCAGCCGCGAACATCAGCGCGCTTGGCGAGAGTTGCGAAACTTGCCATGGACGCGGCCGCGAATTCGACGCCGCCAAAGTCCACGCCCAGTAGTTCGTGGATCCTCCAATACCGCGGGGCGCCTTCCATCGGGCAGCGCCCCGCCGCGCTTCGATTGTGCGAATGCGTTTCATTTGCTCCCCTTTACGTCACGACTTCGAAACGGGGATTTGATACCATCCCCCTATGGGTTCCAATCTGAGGTTTTTCTGGGCATTACTCGCCCTTGCTTGTTGTTCGCTCCACGCCCAGGAGTTTCGTGCCACGATCTCCGGTCTCGTCACTGATCCTTCCGGTGCGCCCGTCGTCGGCGCCAAGATCAGCGTCGTCAGTGTCGAGCGCAATGTCGCCTATGATGCGGTCACCAACGAGGCTGGCCGTTACGTCACCCGCTTCCTTCCTCCCGGTCAATACAACATGACTGTCGAGAAGACGGGTTTTAAGAAGACTGTCCGTGATGGTCTCACTCTTTCCTCCGTCGATCGCCTGGCCATCGACGTACAGATGGAACTGGGTGCACTGGCCGAGAGCGTGACCGTGACCGCGGAAATCTCCGGGCTCGCCACGGAAACTGCTTCGCGCTCCGCAACCATCGAGAAAAAGTTCGTCGAAGACATCCCCGCCAGCGGACGCAATCTCTATCAGTTCCTCTTCACGCTTCCCGGCGTGACCAAGGTCAGCCGCTATTGGGGCTCATTCGAACTCTACGCATTCGGAAACATCAACAGTGTCTCCATCAACGGCGGGCGCTCCGGTGAGAATGAAACGCTGATCGACGGCATCACGTCCACCCGCGGCAACCGCAGCGCCTCCTTCGCTCCGGCGCTCAACGCGGTCCAGGAAGTCAACGTCCTCACCAACTCCTACGATGCGCAGTACGGCCGCATCGGCGGCGGCGTCACCAGTGTCACGCTCCGCACCGGCACCAATGGACTCCACGGCCAGCTCTATGAGTTCCTCAAGAACGACAACCTGAACGCCAACGGCTATTCGCGCAACTCCGTGGGTCTTCGCGAGCCCGAGTTCAAGAACAACACGTTCGGCTTCACCGTCGACGGGCCTATCTACATCCCGAAAGTCTTCGATGGCCGCAACAAGATGTTCTTCATGATCTCCACAGAGTTCCTCCGCGAGCGCAACCCGCAAACGCAACTCTGGACGGTGCCCACCGCCAACGAACTGCGCGGGGACTTCTCGCAGTTGGTCGATAACAGCAACCGCCGCGTCTCCATCTACGATCCCCTCACCACCGCGCAAAGTGGAAATACCTTCGTGCGGCAGCCCTTCGCCGACAACCGTATCCCGCAGAACCGCATCAACCCGGTCGCCGCGCGAGCCGCCAGCTTCTATCCAGCGGCCAATCGCGTCAGCGAAAGCCCCGACGGCCAGAACAACTACCTCTTTGTGAACAGCTCCAAGAACAGCTACAACCAGTGGCTCGGCAAACTCGACTGGAATCTCACTTCGCGCAGCCGGGTGAGCGGCCGCTACGGCGAGACGCCCTGGTACAACTTCGCGCGCGTGCAGTGGGGCACCAACGCAGCCGAACCTTCCAGCGAATATCCCTCCACTCGCATCTCGCGCAATTGGGGTGCGGACTGGACCTATACCATCAGCCCGGCCATGGTGTTCAATCTGCGCGGTGGCCTGGCGCGCTATGAAGGCTTCAGCGGCAATACCTTTGGCCGCGGTTTCGATCCGCGCGAACTGGGCTTCCCCTCGGCGCTGGTCTCCCAGTTCGTCGGCCTGCAGTTTCCGCGCTTCAACTTCTCTGACCGCAATCAGAGCCCGCTTGGCGCGACCCAGACCTCCGGTTACGAAACCTCCGATGCTTACAGCGTGCAGCCGAACCTGCAATGGGTTCGTGGCCGCCACAATCTGAAGATGGGCTCGGAACTCCGCCTTTACAATCAGAACAATATCCGTCCTGGCTCCGCCGCCGGCAACTACACCTTCGGCCGCAACTGGTCGCAGGCCGACCCACAGCGTGGTGACGCGCTCTCCGGCAACATTTTCGCGACGTTCCTGCTCGGCAATCCGACCTCCGGTTTCGTCGATCGCAACTCCGACCCCGCCCTGCAGAACAGGTACTACTCGCTGTTCCTTCAGGACGATTGGAAGATCGCCCGCAACGTGACATTGAACCTCGGCCTGCGCTGGGACTACGAAGCGCCCATCTATGAGCGCTTCAACCGAATGGTACGCGGCTTCGCCTTCGATCAGCCCAGCCCCATCGCGAATCAGGTGCAAGGGCTCACGCTGCGCGGCGGCTTGCTCTATGCCGGAACCAGCGGCACGGACCGCCTCGCTTTCAATCGCGACCGCAACAACTTCCAGCCGCGCGTTGGCGTGGCGTGGCAGGTGCGCGAGAAGTGGGTGATCCGCGGTGGATACGGAGTGTTCACCATGGGCCAGAACGCGGCCGGCCCCGACACCGGCTTCAGCCAGACCACAGGTCTCATCGCCAGCACCGACAACGGTCTGACGCCGGCAGTGAATCTCTCTGACCCGTTCCCGCGCTCCCTTTTCCCGACGGGTCTGCTCCAGCCCATCGGTAATTCCTTGGGACTGGCGACCAATCTTGGGCTTGGAGTCGGCGCGCAGTTCCGGGATCGTCCGCTGCCGTACTCGCAGCAGTTCAGCTTCGGCATTCAGCGCATGCTTCCACAACAGTGGCTCGTGGACGCGTCCTATGTCGGCAACGTCACATCGAAGATGCCGGTGGGCGTGAATCTGAACTTCATTCCCACGCAGACCTTGAACAGTCTTCCCGTGGATCAGCGGCCGGCGTTCTTCAGCGCCCAGCAACCAAATCCGATGCGTGGATTGCTTCCCGGCTCGGCGTTCAATGGCGCAACGGTGCCGCGCCAGCAGTTGCTGTTCGCCTATCCTCATTACTCCAACGTATCGATCAGCAACGTGCCGATTGGCGGCCAGAACTACCATTCGTTGCAGATCAAGGGTACGCGCCGCTACCGCAGTGGCATCGCCGCGCAGGTCGCTTACACCTGGGGCAAAACGCTCGAGAGCCTCTCCACGCTCAATGCGCAGGATGTCGACTTGCAGAACCTGACGCGCACTGGCCTCGAACAGCGCCTCGTCGAGTTCGACACGCCGCACACCTTCTCCGGTGTGGTGACCTACGAACTTCCCTTCGGCAAGGGCAAGCCGCTGCTCACTACATCGAATCCGTGGGCCAATGCGGTGATCGGCGGATGGAACCTGAACGCACAGTACATGTATCGCTCAGGCACTCCGATCGACTTCCCGAACGCGGCGCCCAACGTGGCGCGGAGCGCGAAGCTCACCGCCTCACAGCGCGATGAACTGGCGCGCGCCGCCGGACGCGACAAGTTCAACCCGTTCTTCGATAAGTGGTTCGACACGTCCATCTTCCCGAATCGCGCCCAGGCTCCGTTCACCTTGCGCGATTTCCCAACCCGTTTCCCGGATGTCCGCAGCGATTATCTGCAGAGTTGGGAGATCTCGGCATACAAGGAATTCCGCGTGAAGGAACGTGCCCGCGTGCAACTGCGTGGGGACTTCCAGAATGCGTTCGACTATGCCTCTTTCGGACGCCTGATCTCGCGCCCGAACAATGTGCAGGACACCCGCTTCGGACAGCTCGATCCCGCGCAAGGCAACCAGCCTCGCGTGATCGTGATCGTCTTGAAGGTGCTGTTCTAAAGATAGCCAAAAGTATTTGAAATTTTTGGCTGCGCTCAGCGGTCAGCACCCGAGCGGGGCGAGATCCCCGCTCATGGAACCTGAAACTTGATCTGGACAGGAGCGATGTGTCATCGAAGGTGGCACGATCTGGTCGAGATCCCGCAACCTAGAGGCGCAAGTTTCTGGAGAGCGGTCAGGCGTTCAGCTTCTGAATCGGTGCGTCGAGCAGGGGGTTCGCCAAAGCCGACGAGCGCCGAACCTGGCGCTCCTCGCGTACAAGGAAAGGACATATGCCCGTGGCCCGGACCTGGCATCCGGGCCACACGTGTTTTTGGACGCGCCTACTTGTTTTTCAGGCGCCACTGAATCTGCCGCAGCATCCCCAGCACAATCACGGCATCCTGCTTGTTCAGAGCGATGCGCTTCACTACATTGCGAAGCCGCCGCACCGCCCCCGCCGTGTTCGTGCCCTCGTAATATCCGCTCGCTTCCAACACTGCTTGCAACTTCGCGACAATCGCCTCTGTGTGTTCCGATGCGGCGAACCGTCGCCCGGAGATCGGCGCCCCACTCGCCGCATCACTACGAATGAATTCGTAGAGGCACACCGCCACCGCTTGCCCGAGGTTCATGGACGAGTGTTCCGGACGCGACGGAATCCTCATCAGCCAGTGGCAATGGCTCATATCGTCGTTCGAGAGACCGTACTTCTCGGATCCGAACAAGATCGCGGTCCTTCCCGCATGTCCGGCGATCCGCTTTGCCCCTGCTTCCAACCGGTACAACAACTGGCTCGGTTCGCGATGATCGCCTCCAGTGGTCCCGGCAATCAGCGAGCAATCCGCCACCGCCTCCGCGACACTCTCGAACACTCGCGCCGCCTCCATCACTGGAGATGCGTTTACCGCCGACTTCGCTTCCCGGAATGCAACATCGTAGGGCTGCACCAGGCGCAGATCAAAGAAGCCGAAATTGCTCATCGCGCGCGCAGCCGCGCCGATGTTGAGCGGATTGCGCGGATGCACAAGCACTACGCTGAGATTGGCGGGAGGTGGCGCGTCAGTCAACTCCCAATTGTGCCATGCCGGCACGCTGGCGCACGTTCTCACCTGCCTTGGAGTTCACACCCCGGCTTTGTTGCGCAAGCTGGTGCCAACTCACAAGATGAGTTAGTGGATGGTCTTGCTCTTGCGGTTCATGTAGTCGAGCAGCAGGTATTCTCCCAACGTATACGGCGTAGTGAAGTAGGCTTTGCCGCGGCACAACTCCGTCACCTGTTGGACGAACTGCACGAGATGATAGTCGCTGGCGAGCATGAAGGTGTTGATCATGATGCCCTGGCGCTTGCAGCGGCCCACTTCCTCGAGCGTGCGGCTCATCACCAGCGGATCGAGACCGAACGCGTTGCGATACATGCGGCCATCTTCGAGCGTCAACGCAGAGGGCTTGCCGTCGGTGATCATGATGATCTGCTTCATGTCCTTGCGCTCCTTCTGGAGCAGACGCTGCGCCAGAATCAATCCATCGCGAGTGTTGGTGTACCACGGTCCCACACGCACCTGCGCGAGATCGGCAAGACGCACCTCTTCGGCCGTGTCGTGAAACAGCACCGTACGCAAGGTATCGCCGGGGAACTGTGTGCGGATCAGATGCGCCAACGCGAGAGCGACCTTCTTCGCCGGCGTGAAGCGATCCTCACCATAGAGAATCATGCTGTGGCTGCAATCCAGCATCAGCACGGTGGCGCAGGAACTGCGGTACTCGGACTGATGCACATGCAGATCCTGATACTCGAGTTCGAGAGGCAGCTTCAGCCCTTCGCGCTGCATGGCCGAGAACAGCGTGGTGCTGATATCGAGATTCATCGTGTCGCCAAATTCATATTGCTTCGAAGCGCCACTCGACTCGACGCCCGTGGCGAGGTCACGCGTGTCGTGCGCGCCGAAGCTCGATTTGCCTAGCGAGCCAAGCAGATCCTTCAGCGTCTTGAAGCCAAGGAAGTCAATCGACTTGTCGGTGACTTCGAGCGACTGCGCGCTCTCGCCTTCGCCGGTCGAACCCTGCCCTTGGCGCTGCTCGAGATAACCTTCGTTGACCAACTGATTGGCGAGGCGCTCGACAAGCTGGTCCAACTGCTCCTGCGACATGCGGTCGAGCATTTCGCGAAGCTGCTCCAGCTTCTCTTCGTCGAAGAGGCGCTCTTCGTAGAGAGCCTGCTCAATGGCGCGGCGCAGATCCTCGAACGACATCTTCTGATCGGGATCGGGGTAGTAAGGATTGTCGAAGCCGCTGCGGAGGAAGAACTCCGAAAGAGCGCGCAGCAGATCCTCGGAAGAGATCTCGATATCTTCGGGAGAGTATTTCGAATAGCGGATCCAGCGCATGTAGCCTCCTCAATCCGGCATTGCCGATCTTCTTCCATGGTCGGACAAAACGGCGATCAGTTGTACGGTCAATTGTACTGGCGCCGTTTCTTGTCGCGCCGCCGCACTTCTTCCTCTTCTCCAGGCTCGGGAGTTCCGCCGCGCCGGCGATCGTCGCCGGTGAAGCCAAGTTCTTCATGACGGCTGATGCGGCGATGCGCGTAGAGCCCTTCGAGAATGAACTCGGCTGCGGCAACCCGCTCGGACTCCGTTGCGCCGGGGCCGACGCCGAGAGCCGCGGCTTTGTCGAGCAGGCCTTGAATCGCCTGCAACTGGCGAATCGCGGAATGGGAGGGCACATTGTCATCCAGCTTCAACGAACCACCGAGGTCGAAAAACTGGATGATGTGATTCATGTTGACGCCCTCGTAGTAGTTGCTGTAGATGCGGGCAACGGCAAGGCGGATCAACTCGCGGGCGATGGTCTCGGCGCCTTTGAGTTCGCCTTCGTACTCGAGTTCGAGCTTGCCGGTGATGGAGGGCATCGCGTTGTAGATGTCGGAGACGCGCGCCGCGCCATCGGAATCGTCGCAGTGGATGGCACGAGCCTCGGCGTTGGACACTACGTTCTCGGTGACGGTGATGGGCAGCCGCTGCGACACGCCGGAGCGCTTGTCGATTTTCTTGTCGTCACGCGCGAGGAACGCGATCTGCTCGATGACTTCCTGAATGTAGCGGGGCACGGCAACGGAGACGGGCGAGCCGGCACGGCGGACCCAGGCTTCCTGTTGCGTGATGGCGATGCCATGGTCAACCGTGAGCGGATAGTGTGTGCGGATCTCGCTGCCGATGCGGTCTTTCAAGGGCGTGATGATCTTTCCGCGGGCCGTGTAGTCTTCGGGGTTGGCCGTGAAGACGAGCAGCACATCGAGCGGAAGGCGGACCGGATAGCCTTTGATCTGGACGTCGCCCTCCTGCATGATATTGAACAAACCGACTTGGATCTTGCCGGCGAGGTCGGGGAGTTCGTTGATGGCGAAGATGCCTCGGTTGGCGCGCGGAAGAAGGCCGTAGTGGATGGTGAGTTCGTCGGAGATGTCCTGGCCACGGCGTGCGGCTTTGATGGGATCGATGTCTCCGATCATGTCGGCAATCGTGACGTCCGGAGTGGCCAGTTTCTCAACATATCGCTCATGCGGCGTCATCCAGGCGATGGGTGTATCGTCGCCCTTTTCGGCTACGAGGTCGCGGGCGTAGCGCGAGATGGGATGGTAGGGATCGTCACGGATCTCGCTGCCGGCGATGTAGGGCGTGGCGGGATCGAGCAGCGACGTCAGCATGCGGATGAGGCGCGTTTTCGCCTGGCCGCGCAGGCCGAGAAGGATGAAGTTGTGGCGCGCGAGCACGGCGTTGACGATCTGCGGCACCACGGTGTCTTCGTAGCCGACGATGCCGGGGAAGAGGGGTTGCTTGCTTTGGAGACGGGCGATGAGATTCTCACGCATCTCGTCCTTGACGGTTCGCCGGACCAGACGCGCTTCCGTGAAACTCTCGTTCTTCTTGAGTTCGCCGAGCGTGGCAGGCAGGGACTGTGCTGGATGGATCATCGGGAAAGACTCCTTACAGGCGAATCCGAATTTTAGCAGGACGCTATAGGGTTGGATGCCCTCCAGGGCGCAAGGCGCGTAAAATACCTCTTGGTGACGAATTCCCGCTGGCGAGTACTACTGATCGTGTGCGTGGTGGCGGCCGCGCTGGGCAAATTTGCTTTCGCGGCGAGGAGCACGGGCACAAATGATCTGATGTTCTATCAGTATTCGTGGCGGAAGAGCCTGGAGCCGGCGGGGGGCATGGGGCTCTATCGCGACGGGATTTCGCATGTCGACGTGCTGGGGCGTCCCTATTATCACGAGCACTACATGAATCCGCCGTTCGTGATTCACCTGCTGCGCGCGTGCGGATTTCTCGCCACCCAGGTGGGATTACATTTTCCGTTCTGGATGCGCGTGCCCTCGATTCTGGCGGACGCTGCGATTGTCTTGCTGCTTTGGAGGATGCTGGCGCCGCAGCGGGCACGCGACTGGCTGGCGCTGATGGCAGTCGCGCTGTCGCCGGTGAGCCTGTTGATTTCGGGCTTTCACGGAAGCACGGACTCGCTGGTGGTTCTGTTCGTATTGCTGACGGTCTACTTCCTGGGCAAGCCGGAAGGTGGGGTATGGGCCGGGCTCGCCTTTGGGATGAGCCTGAATATCAAGATCTGGCCCGCGATGTTTATCCCGGCGATTTTGTTGTGGCTGCCCGATTGGCGGGCGCGCATCCGGTTTTCGCTGGCGGCGGGGGCGGTATTCGCCGTGGCGTCCATGCCGTTCCTGGCGCAGGATCCGTTTCTGGTGATCCGGCGGCTGCTCGGCTATCCGAGCGTGTATGGGCAATGGGGCACGTCGAGGCTGGTGACGTGGGCGTCCGCCGCGTGGAGCAGCGATGGATTCTCGAAGCTGTTCGAGGCGTATGGGCGGTTCCTGATGCTGGCGTCGATTGGGGTGTTCGGGTGGTGGCTGCAGACGCGGCGCCCGGATGCGCCACTTCGTCTGCGGATCGCGATTCTGACGGGTGTTTTTCTGTCGTTCACGCCAGGGTTCGGGGTCCAGTACTTGTCATGGATGACACCGTGGCTGGCGCTGGCCGGTGTGGAAGCCGTGATGGCTTACTCGTTTGCGGGAACGGTATTTCTATATGTAGTCTACCGGCACTGGAGCGTGGGGCGATGGATACTCGCCGATTCGTATCAGCTCGGACCATGGTCGGGAACAGCGATTTTCTATGAGCTGTTCTGCTGGATCACCGTGCTGATCGTGACGTGGTGCCTGTGGCAATTGATGCCGAAGCCGGCACCAGTGACCGTCGAGGCGCCGCAGCGCGACGTTGTGAAGCACTCCCGCAAACGCAAGAAATGAGTTACTGCGGCGCCTGCCTCGGATTGTTGAGCGGAAACGTCACGATGTTACTGACGAAAACATCCTGCGCGATGGTCATCTGAGTGAGCGGGTTGGTCGGCAGATCAGAGTTCAACTCGAGGTGCACTTCGTAGACGCCGACAAGTCCGCGCGCCAAGCCGGAGAACAGCACATTCGCGGTCTTGCCGCCGGCGAGTGACGCGACAAACTCGTTCGGACGATTGATTTCGGGGCCGTTGTAGCGGAATCCCGTGGCGAGAACGTTTTTCGCTTCATCCGGATTGACGATACCGAGGCCCGTGGCAAGCACGACGAGTGTTTCGCCGGGCTGCGCAGGGTTGTCGAGAGTGACGGGCGCCAGCGCGGCGTTGGCGCAGCAGGTTTCCGAATTGGTGGCGGTGAGAATCACCTGAGCGCCATCCTGGGTACGAGTGCTGATGCGGATTCCGTTGCCTTCCTGGCCGGCGATCTTGGCGCGAAGGCGAACGCGAGTGAACACGCCGGCGGCAAACGCTTCGACGAGTTCTTCCGGGTTTGCGTTGATCGCCTCAATCAGCCCATCGCGAATCTGTTCAAGAGTGTCATTGGCCTTGACCGTGTAAGAGTACTCGCGGTCTTCGATGAGGATGGTCGCCCGGTCGCCCTCTTTGGCCGTACCGTCGACCGAAACGGTCGCTGTGGCCTGACTCGAATAGTGGTAGATGATGCCGGGACGCGGATCGACGCCTGTCTCGGCGGCAAGGATGCCGGGGTTTGCGCCGATGATGGGGACGGCAACCGCGGCCGTGTTCACGATGTTGCCATTGGAACGGCGGATGCGGACCCAGGCACTGATGCTATTAGAGTCATTCACTTCGTAGGGGACCTGCGCGCGAATCTCGGTGGGTGACACCAGCAGGAGGGGAGCGCGGATTCCGTCGAAGTAGACCTGCACTCCGCCCAACTCGCGGGGCAATGGATTGATATTGTCGGGAGCTGACGCGGTCTCGTCGGCGAGCCGGTCGCCGAGGATCGTAACAATCGTGCCAGGTGCAATCTTGGCGGCGTCCTCGCCTCCATCCAGCGTCGCACCACTCGTCGTGACCTGGATCTCGGCGCCCGTGGAGAGTGAGGTAGAGATGGCGATCGAGTCGCCCGCCGAACCGGAAGTGCGGGCGGTGAGCACGATGGTATTAAAGGCAACGTTTGGCGTGGCGAGAACCTGCGGGTCGCCCGCGCCATTGTTCGCTCCATTCACCGCAGCCACCAGACCGTTGATGATCGCGGGGAACCGTTCGTCCTTCGCCGCTTTGTACTTATACTCACGTGCAGCGTCGCCATCGCCGATCTTGAGCGTGACCTCGTCGTTCTCCTTCACGTTGCCCACGAAGGTCACCGTTCCGATGGAGAAGATGTCGCGGCTGAACGCGTTGCGCACGCCGGTATAGGGGACCACGGTTTCGCCTGGAGTGAAGACAAGCACACGGCGGCGGAAGGGGTCAGTGACGAACAGATTCGTGCCATCCCAGGCGAGTCCCATGGGCGCGGCTACCGAATCGGAACTCGCGCGGCCCAGAGGGTTGGCGCTGTCGGAGACCTGGTTCAACTGGCTCGCGATCTGGCCGAGGATGACGTCGGAGTTCTGGCCGTTCTGTGTCGGAATCCGGTTGAAGACGAGGATCCGGTCGTTGCCGCCATCGGCAACAAAGAGGCGGGTGCCATCGGAGAGAGCGTATCGTGGAAAGTCGAGGCTCGCTTTGCAGATCGGCGGGAAGACATCCTTGTCTTCGCTGTCCTTTGTGCGCTCTTCCGGGCAAAGATTCTGCGTGTTGTTCGCGAGACCACTGCGCAGATCGGGCTGGCCGATGGCAACGTCGGCCGGCACGGTGTTGGAATCAGGAATACGATTCCAGATCAAAACACGATTGTGACCCAGATCCGCGACGAAGAGGCGGGTTCCGTCGGAGGTGACGGAGACCGGCTGCAGCATGTTCTCAGGCTTGGGATCGAACGTCTGAGCGCGCAGGTCCTGAACCTGGAATGCCGTGAAATCGGGTTGACCGAGGACAACGTCGGCGGGCTGGAAGTTGGAAGTGGGAAGATTGCGCCAAACCAGGACACGATTATTCAATGTGTCGGCAACGTAGAGACGGTTACCTTGCAGCCAGACGCCCTGCGGTCCGCTGAGGCTGCGGGCGGAAGGTTGACGTCCACCTTCGTTGGAGCGATTGGTACGGAAATCGGGCTGGCCGAGAACGACGTCGGCAGACTGATTGTTCGAATTTGGCAGAGTGCGCCAGATGAGCACACGGTTGTTGTCGGTGTCGGCCACCACCAGCGCCGTGCCGTTGCTCGCAATGGCGGTCGGCCGGTTGAGAGCGCTCTGACTAAGTCCAATGCCACGGGCTTCGAAGTTCTGCTGCCCGAGAACGAGATCCGCCTCGCCAAGACAGACGGGGCAACGTGCCTCCGTGACCGGGAGTTCGGCGGTGGGCGATGGCAGGATGCGGTTAATGCCGCGGAACAGGAGGACACGGCTGTTCCAGGGAGACGCGTCGACGCGGTTGTCGTCGACGACCCAAAGGTCGCCATTCACGAGAGCAATACCGCTCACTCCGCCAAGAACACGGGCGGAGGGCTTGTCACCGGGATCCTGCGCAGTGAAAGTACGCTGGCCGATAACGGCTCGGGCGGCCATACCGGAGAAGAACTCAGCTCCGGCACACGATCCTGCCGCCAGAAGAAAACAGAAGGCGATTGTCCGCATTGAAGAAGATAGACCTGAAAGGCGTTCTTACAGTATATCAACCGCTGGCCTCGCGCGCGGTAGGGTTGCGGCGAGGTGGCGATCCATCCCAAAAGAGACAGCTCTGGTTCTGACGTGCCGTACTCCACGGTGGTTTCAGCACGTAGACGGCCAATGGAGGCGAGTCAATTTCGGGTGACGACAAGGGATCTCCAGGACATATTGCCGGAGGCGTCCCAGGCGCGAATCACGATCGTGTTGATCCCCACGAGAAGCGGCAGATCGGGGATGCGCCATTGTGTGGTTCCCTGCGCCACACCTGTGCGCCCGGAGGACGACAGCCAGTTGACTTCGGTGACGCCGCCGCCATCGATAGCGGTACCCATCAGCATCAAAGTGGCGCTGCTGGTGGTGAGGATGCTGAGCGAAGGTTCGAGGATCGCAAGCGCGGGCGCCACGGTGTCGGGCCCGGCGGGAGGAGTGGGGTTCGAGGAGGGGCGGTAGTCAATCTCGACCGTGGCGGTGGCGGTGGCGCCGTCAGGAGCGGCCGCGGTGACCGTGATCCGGTTGAGTCCGGTTTCGAGCAGGAGAGGAGGTGTGGTCCAGGAAACGCTACCTGCCATCGAGCCGCCGCTTCCTCTCGAGTTGGACCAGAAGATCCGGGAGATCGCACTGGCGGGTCCGGCCGATCCGGTTAAGGTGACCGAGTTGACGGAACTCATCATGGAAGTCTGCGTGGTGGGCGTGAGGATGCGGATGGAAAGGCCGGTGGCCGGAGTGAGTTCCCGCGTGATACGGAGTTGGCGCGAAACGCGCGCTTGTGCGCCGTCGATGGCAGTCACGGTGAGGATGGTGTCGCCCGGGGAGAGAGCGAGCCCGGAGATCGACCACGTTCGCCAGCCTTGGGCCATGCCGCTGGCGCCAGTGGAAGCCGACCATTGAATCTGACCACTGGCATTGCCTCCGGTGGTGGTTCCGCCAAGTGAGATTTGGGATTCGCGGGTGATCAGGCTGGTTTGGGTGGGTTGTGTGATGGTGAGGTCCAGCGGCACTGGCGTGGGCGTGGGAGATGGCGTGGGAGACGGTTGGGTCCCGCCATCCTGCTTGGCATAGAGTTCTTGAATAGCGCCGATATCCTCCGTGGTGAGCGCGGAAACTTTACGGTAATAGGGATACATCACCGAAGTGGGATTGTCGGAATGGCCAAGGCCGAGCGCGTGGCCAAGTTCATGGAGCATCACGCTGTAAAGGTCCAGTCCATCGCCGGTGTGCCAGGGCTCGTCGTCATCCAGATGCAGGTCGCCGGCGATGGGCTCGGGATTGGGCGGCGAAGGATAGAAGGTGTGGGCGAGGGTACGGCCCCGCCCGTCAAAAGGATAGCCGTCACCATGGTCCCCAGTGCCGAACACGACGTGAATGGTTCTCTTGTTGGTGGCGGAACTGGCCGGTTGGAAGCGTACCTTGGCATGCCGTGCCCACTCGGTAAGCGCTTTCTGGAACTCGGTCTTGACCTGCTCCGGCGGGATGCGTCCGGTGAACGAAGTGAAGATATAGCCGAGGTCGGCGGAACCTTGCCCCGCGCCATCCCAGCCGTCGCCAACCTTCGCCACGATCTGGCCAATGGGTCCGGAAGCGGTCAACGCACCGCCGCAGGCTTCCACCGGCTTTCCATTTTCGATTTCCTGAGACGCGGGAAACAGATAACTGACTT
This sequence comes from Bryobacterales bacterium, assembly GCA_016789785.1. Next base: position 31,950 of record JAEUQE010000038.1, on the reverse strand, counting down.
CGTCCCAGGCAGGCAAGGCGGCAAGTTTGCCGGCTGAGCCGCGCACAAGCAGTTGCGTACGGACGAGGTCGGGGTTGTCGATGATGGTGAGACCTTCCTCAAACACCAGTCCCACGGCGTCCGCGCGATCGACGTCACTGTGAAATTCGACGAGGACGTTCCATTCCTGGCGTCCAGCAGGGTCGAGAGCGCCGCTGAGCAGCCCGAGGCTGGAGAGAATCGGACTCACTTTCTGTTCAGGGCTAAGCCTCCCCGTCCATTCCAGATCGAGGCCATCGAAGGATGTACCGTCGGGGACTACTGCCATGAGCCCGCGCTCAGGAACGAAGTCGAGCGGTTGGATGCCACGATCTTCCAACGATTTGCGGGCGCGGGAAGTGGGCACTTCCGGGAAAACCAGCAGCATGTGCCATCGCCCCGCCGTACGGCGTTTGAACGCCTGCGCCATACGGGCGCCACTGCGCGCCGGGCCAGTGATGGCTGCCGTATCCGCTGGAGTTTTCAAGGATACACCCGGCTGCCCTTGTAACAGGGCCGTAGCCGCCAGGAAGGCCAATAGACCGTATTGAAGGGCCGGATACATCTAACTCCCATATCGAAAGATCAGAGATTATCTGTGGCGTGCGCCCACTTAGTTACTGAGGGAAAATCCCGTAGGCCGAAACGGCGGGCCGAAATCCCTCGTACTGATATGCGTTTCCGCACGTTGTCTTTCATAGTCGCGGTCTATCTTCTGATCACGCGCTTGCTGGCGGGCCAACAAACCTCCTATGTGGTTGACACCTTTGCAGGAGGAGAATCCGCGCCGCAAGGAGGTACGGCGGCGGGTACAGCACTCGAGGATCCTAAAGGGATCGCCGTAGACTCAGCAGGGAATGTCTATTTCTCTGAGACCGGGCGGAACCGTGTGGGGAGAATCTCGCCTTCGGGCGAAGTGCGCTACATCGCTGGCACGGGCCGCGCCGGGTTTTCGGGTGATGGAGGACCGGCGGTAGAGGCGGAACTGAACGCGCCCTACGGGCTGGCCGTGGACCGTACCGGCAATTTGTATATCGCGGACTTGGGGAATGCGCGCATTCGGATGGCCGGCACGGACGGCCGGATCCGTACTGTGGCGGGAGGCGGAACCTTCCGGGTTCCGGCGAGCGGCGTTGCCGCGCTGGAGGCTGCTCTGCGCGCGCCAAGAAACCTCGCGATCGACAACGCGGGCACCGTGTTCATTTCCGATTTCGAAGACCACCGGGTGCTCCGGTTGAGCCCGGCCGGCCGGGTGTTCGTGTACGCCGGAACGGGCACTCGCGGCGCGGTGACCGAGGGAGCCGCTTTGAACGCGACCTTTGCCGCACCGGCGGGTCTGGCAGTGGATCGCTTCGGGGCGGTGTATGTCGCTGATAGCGGGAATCATGCGATCCGGAAGATTCTGAACGGGAGTGTGGCGACGGTCCGGGTAGGAGCGGCGAACCTGATGAGTTTGCCGACCGGGGTGGCCGTGGACACCGCGGGGAACGTGTTCATCGCCTCTTCCGGCGTGGATCTGGCCTTGCGGTTGAACACGCAGGGAACCGTCGATGTGCTCGCCCAGGGAGCGCGGGATGTGGCGCTGGACCCATCGGGAAATCTGGCACTGCTTTCGGCCAGTGCGGTTCGGCGGGTGACGCCCGCCGGGGTTGCGACCGTGCTGACCGGGTCCCCACAGCCAGGCGCGGATACGGCAGGCAGCCTTGCGGCACTGACGCAACCCGCCGACATCAAACCGGACCGGAGCGGAGGGTGGATTGTCGCCGAGGCGGGAAGCCACCGTGTCCGGCGGATCAGTGCGACCGGGGTTGTGTCGACCATCGCTGGCACGGGATCGGCGGGCTTTTCGGGAGATGGAGGGCCCGCGTCGCAAGCCCGGCTGTCGAGCCCTCAGGGCGTGGCTGTGGACGCCGAAGGCAACATCTACATCGCCGATACGGAGAACCACCGGATCCGCATGGTGAACCGCGCGGGCGTCATCACGACGGTGGCCGGCGTGGGTGTGGCAGGCTTCAACGGCAACGTTCGCAACGCGCTGGAGGCGCAATTGACCAGGCCCACCGGACTTGCGTTCGACAGCCTGGGCTGGCTGATTGTGGCTGATACGGGGAATCATCGCATCTGCCGGCTGGTACCGCCGGGGCTGGTGGTGACGATCGCGGGAACCGCGGTGGCCGGATTCTCGGGCGATGGCGGACCGGCCTACCAGGCGCAGTTCCATCTGCCGCGTGGCCTGGCGGTGGACTCGCAGGACAATCTCTATGTGGGGGATTCGGGCAACTACCGGATCCGCCGGGTGACGCTGGCGGGAATCGTTTCCACGGTTGGGGGAACCGGGCGGATGGGATTCAGCGGCGATGGGCAGCGGGCGACGGAGGCGAGTTTCACCAATGTGCTGGGAATCGCGGTGGACGCACAGGGGAACCTGTTCGCGTCGGATGCGGACAACTTGCGAATCCGGCGGGTCTCGGCGGACGGCAGCGTGTGGACTATTGCCGGATCGGGACTGCGCGGGCTGGCTGGTGACGGAGGCCCCGCGATCAGCGCGCGTTTCGACGACCCGATGGGACTGGCGGTGGATGCGTCGGGGCTGATCCTGGTGGCAGACCGGCTGAACAACCGCATTAGGAGGCTTACGCCTGTGGCGGCGCCTGTAACTCCAACAACTCCAGTAACTCCGGCGCCAGTTACTCCAGTGCCGACCCCGGTTACTCCCGTGCCGGCTCCGCTTCCGGGCGATGCCCCCGTGGAACTGCGACAGTTGAATGCGGCGAGCATGGAGACGTCAGCGGCCGCGGCGGGAATGATGTTGACGCTGCAGGGAACGAACATCGGGCCGCGGGACCCGCTGTCGGGAATGCCGGGAGCGGGCGGTGTTCTTGAGTCGACGCTCGGGAACGTGCAAGTGCGATTCGATGGCACCGCCGCGCCGATACTCTACGCACAGTCGAACATGGTGCAGGTGCAAGTGCCGTATCGCGTGGCGAGCCAGTTGACGACGCTGGTGGAAGTGAGGCGGGACGGGCAGTTGCGCGGACAGGCGACGATCCCGGTGGCGCAGGCAACGCCAGGGATTTTCACGACAGCGGCCGGGTCGGGGCCGGCGGCGGCGTTAAATGAGGACTATTCGCTTAACGGAGTGGCTGCACCCGCGGCAGTGGGATCGGCTCTTACGTTCTACGCGACGGGCGAGGGCGCCGCGGACCCGACGCCGGTGGATGGCAAGGTGTCGGAGGCGCCGCATGCCAAGCCGATTCTGCCAGTGCAGGTGACCATTGGAGGCCTGTTGGCGGAGGTCGTGAATGTGGTCCCGTCGGCGACCGGTCCTGGGATTGCGCAGTTCACGGTCCGGGTGCCGGGGCCGCTGGCGGCAGGCGTGCAGCCTCTGGTTCTGACGGTGGGCGGGATCGCGAGCCAGCGGGGAGTCACGGTGTTTGTGCGTTGAGGTGCGAGCATAAGAATTGGGCGTGGCGTTCGACAAGGCTTGAGCTAGGATGGTACTCGGAGGTGAACTGATGAGCGAGATCAACGTCAGACCGGAGCGAATGGCTCAATTGGAGGCATACGCCCAGCGGCGGGAAATCGACACGGCCGCTGCGCTTGACGAAGCGCTGGCAGCTTACCTCGACTGGGAACAAACCGACTTCGAAGAGGCTCTTGTTGGTATTCGCAGGGGCTACGAAGATGTGCGGGCCGGGAGGACGGTGCCAGCCTCGGAGTTTCTGGATAGCCTTCGCGAGAAGCATGGCCTACCAGGTTGAGTTCAGTGCCGAGGCTCAGGCGGATGGTGAGGAGATCCTGAACTACCTTGAGTCACGGGAGGCGGGAGAGGCTGGAATGCGGTGGTTCGACGCCCTGAAAAAGGCTATTGAGAGCCTCTCAACTTTCCCTCAACGTTTCCCGCTGGCTCCCGAGAATGCGCGTGTGCCCTATGAGGTTCGCCAGATGTTGTATGGGCACAAACCTCACATCTACCGGATCCTGTACACCATTGAGGGTGACACCGTTTTCGTTCTCCACGTCAGGCACGGACGCCGAAGGCGGATTCCACCAGGTCGTATGTAGACGGATTGGTCCGAAGACACCAAAACACGCCGCCAGTGTTGCGATCATTCCAATCGGGCGGCTCATCATATAATCGATCAGCGACCGATGAACAAAGTCCGCCGAAATGCTGCTGTGTTCTTTGCGGTGCAGGCGATTGCCACTGCGGCTTGGTGGGCCGCGCTTGGATTCTCCGCGCCGGTCCGTGAGTGGTTCCGGCTCGGAGCTGACGACACGGTGCTGCTCGCGTTCCTGCTCCCCGACGGAGTGTGTTTTTTTGCCGCGACGGCAGCAACGGCCATTCTCTGCGCGGCCAGGAACCGCCTTGCGCCGTATGCCGCGTGGATGACGGTCGGCGCGGTTTCCTACGCGACTTTGTTCTGCCTCGCGTTTGCGCTGTGGACCGAAACTGGCTGGCCGGGCGTCGTTTGCATGTTCCCGGCAATGATCGCATCCGGAAATTTCGCAATTGGCATTACGCCGGAGATTGCCACCCGGATGTTCCGGGTTTCGAGTGACTCCGGAACCCCACGGCTACTCTCGAAAACGCTGCTGCAACTCATCGTCGTCTGGACGACAATCCTGTTCGTGATTCCGCCCTTCATCACGGCCGTCGAACGAAGGATCGGAATTGCCGCGATCGAGTTCACCGGGCAGAAGCCCATCGCAGTTGCTGCCTTTGTCGTTGTGAGCATGATTGGCGTTTCCGGAGCCGTGGCGATGGCGCGTTGGGGGCGCGGAACGCCGTTGCCGATGGATACGGCGGGCCGTTTGGTGGTGTCGGGACCTTACGCGTTTCTCCGCAATCCGATGGCGGTTTCGGGCATCAGCCAGGGAATGGCGGTGGCGCTCTATCTCGGCTCACCACTGGTCGCCCTCTACTCGCTGACCGGCGGTGTCATCTGGCAGTTGATTTTCCGTCCGCTCGAGGAAGAGGATCTCGCCGCGAGGTTCGGCGAGCCCTATGTGGACTACTGCCAAGTGGTCCGTTGCTGGATCCCGCGGCTCAGCCGGTATCAGCCCGACTCTCATGTCGAGGCCCGTGCCCGGGGCCGGCGAATCGCCCCTGATGGATCATAATCACTCGACCAGGAGGGCTCCCGGCTCGTAGCACTTCGACGATCGCGCATTTTCGGTACCTCGCCCTGCACCGAGACGATTCTCAGTGCGGCAGGATGTGAAGCCTAGCGCTACCGAAGGGCGGAGCCAAGACCTAAAGGTGAATAGCGGACATCGATGCCGCTGGATCAATCGCTTCACCCTTTCGCGTCCGTCTAAACCATGAACATGCCGCCGTTGATCTCGATGGTCTGGCCCTGGATGTAGCGGGCTTTCTCGGAGCACAGGAAGAGGATCGTGTCCGCGACTTCCTGATTGTCGCCGAGCTTGCCCATGGGCGCGGATTTGCGCATCGCTTCCAGCATCTCGGCCGTCGAAAATTTCGCGTGGAAATCATTGTCCACCGTGCCCGGGCTCACGGCGTTCACGCGAATGCCCTTCGGCGCAAGTTCCTTCGCAAGACCCTTGGTGATGCAGGCGACCGCCGCCTTCGACGCGGAATAGATCGCGGCTCCCGGCCCACCGCCATGACGCGCGGCAATCGAACTCAAGTTCACGATCACGCCCCAGCCCTTGCGCACCATCGCCGGTGCGGCTTCCTGCGAAAGAAACCATGCGCTGCGGAAGTTGAGATCCATCACGCGATCGAACAAATCCTCGCTGAAGTCCGCAAGCAATGCGCGCTGCACCAGCGATCCCGCGTTGTTGATCAGAATGTCGACATCAGGCACGGTGACGCGCATCTTCTCGCGAAGTTCGCGAATCCCCGCCGGCGTGGCGAGGTCCGCTTGCATCGCGGCTGTCTCGGCGCCCGCGGCGCGAATGCTGTTCATGACTTGTTCGGCGCCTTCAGCATGCGAGTTGTAATGAATCACGACCCGCGCGCAGCCGTTCTGGGCCAGCGTCACCGCCGTGGCCGCGCCGATGCCGCGCGAAGCACCCGTCACGAGCGCCGTTTTTCCTTTGAATTCAGCAAGCATTGCTCTGATTCTCCAATCCTTCGCAGACCGCCGGTTCCAACGTTCAGTGTTTGGCTCCCGCCACTTCCGGCAAGAAGTAGAACACGATTCCGAGGATGACGTACACCGCCAGCAGTTGGACACCCTCCAGCCAGTGCGACTCGCCGTCGCCCGAAATCTGTCCGGTAATCGCAACCGCCAGCACCACCGCGACCACCTCGGCGGGCGTGAACACCAGGTCCATCGGACGAGGGCCCACGGCATAGCTTGCCAGAACCAGTACCGGCGCGACAAACAGCGCAATCTGCAGGCTGCTGCCAATCGCGATTCCGAGCGCGAGATCCATGCGATTCTTCATCGCCATGAGGATCGCGGTGCTATGCTCCGCCGCATTGCCGACAATCGCAACCACGATGACGCCGACGAACACACTCGTCATTCCGAAGGCGTGCGCGGCCTGCTCCACGGATCCAACCAGCACTTCGCTCATCCATGCCACCAGAGCGGTCGCGCCGACGAGAACGCCCATCGATTTGCCGACGCTCCACGTCTCATGCGGTGTTTCGACCTCCTCCACTTCGGAAGAACTCTGAAACAGCGTCTTATGCGTGTGCAGCGTGAAGAGAAGGCTTGCGAAGTAGGTGATCAGGAGGACGACAGCGATTTCGAGACTGAGACCCGCCTCTTTCTTGATCGCCTCCGCGCCACCCAGATAATGAAACGCGGCGGGCATGATCAGCGCGATGGCGGAGAGCGTCAGCAAACTCGCTTGAGAGCGCGCGCCAGCGGCATTGAAGCGGAGGATCTTGAATTTCAGCCCGCCCGCGAGACACGCCGCACCGAGCACCAGCAGCACGTTGCCGATGATGGAGCCCGTGAGCGACGCCTTCACCACGTCGTACAAGCCCTTGCGGAGCGCGATGAGCGCGATGATCAGCTCCGCCGCATTGCCAAAGGTCGCATTGAGCAAGCCGCCGACGGCCTCGCTCGTGCGCGCGGCCAGATGCTCGGTCGCATGGCCGAGCCATCCCGCCAGAGGAATGATAGCGAGGCAGGCGGAGAGGAAGATCGCCGTGTGCGCATCGGGCGAGAAATGCTCCAGATACAACGCGACAGGAACGAACACCAACAGCCAGTTGAGCGACGGCTTCAAGAGATCTTTCATGCGGATTGCGGCTTGCTTCGGGATTTTCGTTTGCGCGTCGCTTTGATGGTGGTGGTTTTCGGCGCCCAACGTCCAAGCGACCAGGAACGATCATACTTCGAAACAAGGTCGCGGATGGCGACGATGACGAGTCCCTCCGGGCTTAGACGGTAGGACTCTTCCACACGTTCAGCGCGTGCGCTTTCGGAAAATCCGACCTGGATTGAGGAGAGGTCGGACTCGCCCTGCAGCACGGGATCGAAAGGAAACTGGATCTCATCCCAAATCGTGATGTCGCCGGCGGGCTGGCCAAACTCGTTCACATAGCTGCATTCCAGGTAGCGGAAGTGGCCAATGTTGTGGACGGGCTGGTAGCGTCGCATGATCTCGACCGACGACTCGCCGGGCGCGGGCAACGGTGTGCCCTTGACGAACAGCGGATCGAAGATGATGCGGCGTCCGGAATCGGCCTCGCGCCAGACACCGAAGTTGCGCGTGAACTGGTCGCGCAATTCGTAGCCCGCGGAAGCATCGGCTTGGATCGCAAGGCCGATCGCTGTCGCCGACCGCGAATGAGAGGAGCGCTTCATGCGTCTGCCGAACTCCTCGCGAAGCACACGCCCGATAAGCGGCAACTCACTCCCGCCTCCGGTGACATAGAGCGTGTCGACGGTGTCCATGCCGCTCTTCGAAATCAGATCCTGGACGGCATGCAGCGTCTCATCGACGTAGGGGCGCGCCCGATCGAAGTAGTCCGAGACAGGGACCGATGCCACCGGCAGGCCTTCGCGCACCACACCGAGATCCACCGTGATCTTGCGCGTGTTCGGATGCACGCTCTCCTTCTTCACGCGGCACTCTTCAAACAGACGAAAGCTCTCGCCTTGCGACAACTGGTCGAACGTGACGCCGGCCTGTTCGAGGGCAATCTCAGCCAGGAGATGATCGAAGTCGTCGCCGCCGAGCGTCGCGATGCCTTCGTTCGCGACGACAGAGTGCGTCTTATCATCGTGCTCGACGAGTGAAGCATCGAAGGTGCCGCCGCCGAGATCGTAGACCACCAGACGCTGCGGCCCCTTGACCGGATTGCGATGGCCGTACTCGATGGATGCGGCCGATGGCTCATTGAGAATCCCGAGCACTTCGAAGCCGGACTGGCGGAATGCTTCCGCTGTGAGAAAACGCTGGTTGCTGTTGGCGTTGGCGGGAACGCCGAGCATCACCTCGATCTTTTCGCCCGGCTCCAGTTGCAAGCTCGACCGCTCGCGCAGGCAGTGCATCAGCGCTCCTGTCAGGCAGCGCAGCAACGCCATGAGGGGGATGGTCTGGTCGCCGATTTCCAGGTGGGTGTTGGGACCCGCTTCGTCGAGCAGACGCTTCAGAGATCGAATGACGGTCCAGGACGCGTCCGCTTGTGCCGCGTAGGCGTCCCACCCATAGAGCCTGTCGCCTCCCCGAACCGCAACCAGGGGCGGGAACCACTGCTCAGCCGCTCCGTCGACCGTGTCAAACGTGACCACCGGGTAGTTGCCGCGGTCTACTGCCGCAACCACCACTCGTGTTGTACCGAAATCAATACCTAACTTCATTGGAAAACTTCTGCAAAGTTCTATGGTCGCAAGTCGGGCCGCCTTGTGACAATTCGAGGGGCCGCCGGCGGAGGGTTACTCGGGCTTGTGCGTGTCGCGCTCGCGTGCAGCGCGGCGTTGCTCTTCCGGGAGGCTGAGATTGAAACTGGCGCCGTAGCCGGTGGTCTGGTGGTAAACGTATTGCTGCCAGGGATCGCGGCCCGCAATACGAGGGTCTCCCGTGCGCTTGAGGTAGGCGTCGAGACGCGCGCTGAGCGCATTGCGTGCGGTGCGGGAGGCGGCATCGCTGGCCAGGTTGCGGATCTGCCCCGGGTCAGTGTTCACATCATAGAGTTCTTCGTGGGGGCGGCGGCCAAAGGCGAGGTCGTACAGTTCCGGGTGATCGGCGCGGGCCTGATCGCTGAGCATGTAGGTTTTCGTGGGACAGGCGTCGACGTCGCCGTGAGTGGTCTTGTTCGAGGAGAGGAACTCGCCCCCGGTCGGCCAGCGGTCGGGCGCGAAGTTGCGGATGTACAGATAGCCGGCGGTGCGGATCGCGCGGCAAGGGTAAGTGGCGCCATCGGGCCGGCACATGGTATGCCGTTCGAGCGCGGTCACTGCGAAGTCGCGCGATTTGTCGGGCGCGGTGGTGTACAGCAGCGGCAGCAGACTCCGGCCTTCCATTGCTGCCGGAGGCGCGATGCCGGCGGCTTCGAGGAACGTCGGGGCAAAGCTGGTGTGGCTGACGAATTCAGAGATGGCGCGGCCTGGCTTGGCGATACGGTCGGGCCAGCGGATCGCGAGAGGCATGTGCACGCCCCAGTCATAGAGATTCACCTTCGCGCGCGGGAACGGCATGCCGTTATCGCTGGTGACAACTACGATGGTGCGGTCCATCTCACCCGAACGTTCGAGCACGGCAAGCATCTTCTGTAACTTCTGGTCGAACCATTCGACCTCAAAATAGTAATCGAGTAAGTCGCTGCGAATTTCTTCCGTATCGGGAAGGAATGGCGGCACCTTGACGTCCTGGAGGCGCTTTCCGGACTTCAGCCCAACGCCCTCTTCGTAGACGCGGTGCGGCTCGGTACAGCCGAACCAGAAGGCGAAGGGTGCCCCATCGGGCCGCTGCGCGAGAAAATCCTGAAAATTGGCGGCGTAGTCGCGTTTGTCGATGCCGGCGGGGACGGGCTCGGAGTGTAGGCGCGTGTTGAACTCCGTGCCGTTCGGGTGTGTGGTGCGTCCGCCGGCACGCCAGTTCCCAGGCGACCAGCCCTTGCCCGTGAAACCAACGTGATATCCGGCGTTGGCGAGCAAGTCAGTGTAAAGCGGGAGGCCGCGCGGGAGGGTGCCGTAGAGGACACCGCCCTCGCCGGTCTGCCAGATGGGACGCCCCGCGAGAACTGCGCTACGGGACGGAGTGCAAGAGGGGGAGCAGCAGAAAGCATTGTGGAAGAGCACGCCTTCACGGGCGACACGGTCGAAGGCAGGTGTGCGCACCACACGATCGCCGTATGCGCCGGCATGCGGGTAGGACATGTCGTCGGCGATGGCGAAGAGGATGTTTGGCCGGCGCGATTTCGCGCATGAGCCGATGGCGAATGACGCGGCGGTGGCGAGCAGTTGGCGGCGCGTGGGCCGGGGGGTGGCGAGTGCAGGCATCTTGCCCACAATAGGCGAGGTCACGGCGGGAGGCAAGTGACATCTTCTCATGGTACGGTCAGTTGTATGGCGACCGTGAAGATCACCATCACCCTCCAGCAAGAGCAAATCGAGGAGATCCGCAGACGTGTGTCGATTCACGAGTCGGCAAGCGTCTCCGGTTTTATCCAGCGTGCTGTTCAACGGACGCTCCTGAATTCCTCCGAGTTCAGCGCCATGGTTGACCAGGGTCTGATGGAGTCGGGCGGGCCGCTGACACCGAAAGAGCGCGCGTGGGCCAAGAAGGCGCTTTCACCGCAAAAGCGGCGGACCAGAAAGCCTACGCCCGGGAAGGCTGCTTGACGGGCATCACGTTTGATGCTGGCGGTCTTATCGCGCTGGAACGCAATCGAGGACTCGTGTTCGCGGATTCAGGGCTGGCGTAGCGGGCTGGGCTGGACTTCCTTCACCGGTTTGTCGGCGTTGCCTGGCTTTTCGGCCTTACCGGATGTTTCGCCTCGCTGAAAGATCCGGGCCGGGTTCAACACGCGCAGGCGGCCCCAGCGGCTCGGGCGGCGGGCGGCCGGCTCCTGCTTTTCCGCCGAGGCAGGCTCAGTCCCTTGCGGAGGCAGTGGCACAGCCGCGTGGGATGAGGGAGCGGGTGTAGCAGCGGATTCCGGAGAAACGGGTTCCTCCTTCACGGCAGCGGTTGGGGGCAGCGCTGTCTCCGTCTCCTTGTTCGCAAGCAGCACTCGCGGACGCGACGGAACGCTGGGTTCCGCCCGATCCCGGACTTTGGTCGCGACTTTCGGCTTCGCCACTGGCTTCGCGCTTGATCGCACCACCGCTTCGGGAAGCGCGCTCTCGGCGGCCGGAAAGAGCGGCAGCACTGGCGGAGCCTCCGCGGGCGCCACAACAGCCGTGTCCGGAACGGCGCTGACAGCGGCGGTAGGCGCACTTTCCGGGTTTGACCTGGCGAGCCATAGCGCGCCGGCCACCGTCGCCAGCACGATCACAAGGCTTGCGGTCAAAGCGAGCCAGGGGCGCTCGTGTCCGCGAGCGGGGACCGGGGTGGTAGCCCCCACAGCATTCAAGGCCGCGAGAAACTCGGCGGCGGATGAGAAGCGTTGGCTCCGATCCTTCGCCATCGCTCGGCGGATCGCGTCTTCCACCGCCACGGGGATGGCCGGCTGTAAATCGCGAGGTCTTCTCGGGTCCTGCTGCGTGTGCGCTTCCATCAGCGAGAAGGCATCGGCGTGGGCGAACGGTTTCTGTCCCGTCGCCAGTTCATACAGCACCGCGCCACAGGAGTAGAGGTCCGTACGCGAATCGAGAGCTTCTTTTCCACGCACTTGCTCGGGCGACATGTAGTAGTAGGAGCCGACCGGTGTGCCGGAAACGGTGAGCCTCACTTCTTCCCGATGAATCGCCAGCCCGAAGTCCGTGAGCTTCACCTCGTCGTTGACGCCGATCATGATGTTCGCCGTGGAGATGTCGCGATGCAGCACGCCGCGGCAGTGCGCGTGGTCGAGGGCCGAGAGAACCTGGCGGATGATGCGCAGGACGCGATTGGGAGGAAGCATTCCACCGCTGATGAGGCTCTCCAGGGAAGCCCCGTCCAGCAGTTCCATCACCATGAAGAGGCAGCCTTCGTGGAAGAAGGCGTTGAAAACCGGAGCGATGTTGGGATGCCGCAGAGTTGCCTGAAGGCGGATCTCCCGTTCGAAGCGCTGCACCTGTTCGGAGGTGGCGGCCTCCCCGGCAAGCAGCAATTTCATCGCTTCCAGGCGCTTGGTGACGAGGTGCTCCACCTTGAACACACGGCCAGTGCCGCCGGCGCCGAGTGGCTCGAGCACGAGGTAGTCGCCGACGATTTGGCCTGGTTGGATCGGCATTTTGGAATCAGGTCTGGACCATGAGGAACACCGCCGCGATCACCAGCAGGGAGATCCCAAAGACGACAATGTCGTTGACATGGAAGCCAAAGACCCTCTCGGAAGGGACGGCTGGTGCGGCGCGATGCCCGGGTTGCAGCGGCCCGGAATGCGTGGTGCGGGTTATAGCCTTCTGGGGCGAGTCGAGAAGAGGCTGAAGAGCAAGGGCAAATTCCCCTGCGCCCGCAAAACGGTGCGCCGGATCTTTCTCGAGCGCCTTGAAGACAATGGCGTCCAGTTCATCCGAAATCTCCCGGCGCTTCACGCTGGGAGCAACCGGCTGTGTGTTGACCTGAGCCGCCATCAGGTCGAACTGGCTGAGGGCGTCGAAGGGACAGTGGCCGGTGAGCAACTGGTAAAGCACGACACCCGCTGAGTAGATATCGCTGCGATGGTCGATCTGATGGAGTCCCTTCACCTGCTCGGGCGACATGTAGTGCGCGTCGCCGAGCGAGATGCCGATTTGCGTAAGCCGCGGATCGGCGGCGCCGCGGGCATAGGAAAAGCCAGTCAGCTTCACTACGTTCTGTGTTGTGAGAATGATGTTGGCGGGAGTGACAGCCCGGTGGACCACGCCCATCTCATGAGCACAGCGAAGCGCGGCAAGAAGCTGCATCATGTAACGGAGAGCCTGCTCCGGGGCCATCGAGCCGGCTTCCAGCCGTGCGGCCAACGTGACACCTTCCACATACTCTGTGGTGATGACGGGCTGGCCATTGAGCACGAGCGCGTTGAGAAACGTCAGGATGTTCGGATGCACGAGCCGGGCGTGGACGCGGCTTTCGCGCAAAAAACGCTCCATGTGTTCCGGATCTTCCTGCAAACCGGTGGAGAGGACCCGCAGACATTCGAAACGGTCCTCGGCCAGATTCCGGACGCGGTAGATCACTTCTTCGCGTGTGCTGTCCAGCACATCAATAAACTCGAAACCATCAACAATCGAACCAAGTTGAAATGGCATGAAATGCCTCGGCGTTGCGCACTGTTACGCAGATTACCTTCTGCCCCAAAGTAAGCTGGTGGAGTCCCCCCCGGCAATCAGGCGAAAGCCTGAGGGGGCTTTCAGCAAGTTCCCTGTTTGGTGTGGCGCGGGGGGCGGAGAATCGTGCGCATCGGGGGGAGGTTGCGCACTTTGACGCAGCCGCCTGTGGTTGACTCACTACCGGCAGAGGCTAGAGGGCCTGAAATCAACACTTTGCCAGTGGCAGCCAAAATGCAAACCCGGTTGGGTGAATGCTGTCCAATGGCAATCAGAAGGAAGGCATTCTTGCCCGGACGCAACTCAGCACACTCCAGCGGGTGTTGGAGGAGTTGGGTTACGAGGTTATCGGTCCACACATCCGGGATCATGCCATCGTCTACGACATCCTCGAAGAGGGTGATCTGGCTTCCGGCTTTCGGGAGGAACACGCTCCCGGCCGGTATCGCCTGACGCCGCGCGCACAAGACAAAGTGTTCGGCGCCACCGCATCGCTTCAATCCTGGAAGCGCTACTTATACCCACCTGAGGTGAAGCTCTACCAAATCTCGCAGAAATCCGCGCAGATGAAGGTGGACGCGATCACCCCTCCGCCGCGAAAGCGCGCATTCCTCGGAGTCCGCCCCTGCGACTTGCAGGCGATTGCCGTGCAGGATCGCGTATTCACGGGCGGTACTTACAGGGATCCGCACTACGAGGCAAACCGTGCGGCTTCGCTCCTGATCGCCGTCAATTGCGACGAGCCGGGAGCGACCTGTTTCTGCTCTTCGATGGGGACCGGTCCCCGCGCGGCCCATGGATTCGACCTCCTGCTGACGGAGATTCTGTTACCCGAGCACCGGTTTCTGATCGAATCCGGTTCGACGGCGGGAGAAGCAATCCTCGAGCGGCTGCCTCTGAGCGATCCGCAACCGGCGGACCGGAGCGCGGCCGAGGAGTCCTATCAACAGGCTCTGAAGAAGTTTCGAAGGTCTCTCGACACGAGCGAACTACGGGAGGCTTTCCATGCGCAGGCCGAGTCGCCCCATTGGGAGCGTGTGGCGGAGCGCTGCCTGGCGTGCACCAACTGCACGCAGGTGTGCCCGACATGCTTCTGCGCCAACTACGAAGACTCCTCCGACGTCACAGGCCAAACGGCCGAGAGGTGGCGGCGATGGGATTCGTGCTTCAACCTGAACTTCTCTTACATTCATGGAGGCTCCGTACGCACCTCAGTGGGAGCCCGATATCGCCAGTGGATCACACACAAACTGGCGACCTGGTGGGATCAATTCGGCACTTCGGGATGCGTCGGCTGCGGCCGCTGCATTACGTGGTGCCCAGCGGCGATTGACTTCACGGCGGAAGCACACGCCATCGGAAAGATGCGTAGCGCAACGCGGCACTGAAGCAACGCGCCGCGGCGGCCTTGTTGATCTGACTTCGTTTGATCCGCGTTCTCCTCTTGTCCGGTTTGCCCGGGAGGCGGCTGGCGCTTTGGCGGATTACTCACGCCAGGAGGGGGGAGGCGCGGAAGGGGAGGTAGCCGTACATGGAAGTGAAGGATCTCAGTCCGATTCTCGAAAAGCATGCCTTTCTGGCAGGACTCTCTCCACAGCATGTCGAAGTGCTGGTGGGGTGTGCGAGCAACCGGAAATTCGAAAAAGGAGAGTACCTTTGCCGTCAGGGGGAAGACGCCGAAGTCTTCTATCTGTTGCGCGAGGGGCTGGTAGCGGTGGAGTTGTATCTGCCGCAGAAGGGAGGCATGCGGCTGGAGACACTGCGCGAGGGCGATGTGCTCGGGTGGTCGTGGCTGGTGGCGCCGTACACCTGGCACTTTGATGCCCGCGCGGTGACGCCGGTGCGAGCCATCGTGCTGGACGGGAAGTGTCTGCGCGGCAAGTGCCAGACGGACTACGAACTCGGCTATCACCTGTTTGCGCGTTTCGCGACGGTCATGGAGCAGCGCCTGGAGTCGGCACGCGTGCAGTTGCTCGACATCTATGGCGACAGGAAGGAGACCAAAGCCCGTGATGCTCGGTGAGCAGGCCGTTCACTCGATTGACCCGATGACGCCCCTCAACAGCCGCGTCACCAGTGTCACACGCGAGACGCATGATACCTGGACGCTGGAGGTAACGCCGCCGCACAGCCGCTGGCGCTTCCTGCCGGGACAGTTCAGCATGCTTTATGTGTTCGGTGTGGGCGAGTTGCCGATCTCGATCAGTGGTGATCCCGGCGAGACGGAAAAGCAGGTCTATACGGTACGTTCGGTGGGCATGGCGACGAACCGCCTGGTGAGCATGAAGGCGAAGGACTGGCTCGGTGTGCGCGGGCCCTTTGGACATGGCTGGCCGATCGACAAGGCGCACGGCAAGGACGTGGTTCTGGTGGCCGGTGGAATCGGACTTGCGCCGTTGCGGCCGGTGATCTATCACGTGCTGGCGAACCGCGCCGACTACGGACGTCTCATTGTGCTCTACGGCGCGCGCAGCCCTCGCGACATCATCTACACCAAAGAGCTGCAGTCCTGGGCCAAGAAACCGCAGACGCAGATTCTCACCACGGTGGACTATGGCGGACTTTCGTGGAAAGGCAACGTGGGAGTGGTGACGGCATTGTTCAAGCGCACGGTCCTCAACCCGGTGCGGACGGTGGCGATGATCTGCGGCCCGGAGATCATGATGACCTACGCGGCGCAGGAATTGGACCGGCGGGGCGTGTCGCGGCACGACGTTTATCTCTCCATGGAACGCAACATGAAGTGCGGCATCGGCTTCTGCGGCCACTGCCAGCACGGACCGGTCTTTGTGTGCAAGGACGGGCCGGTGTTTTCCCACAGCAATCTGGAACGGTG
This sequence comes from Bryobacterales bacterium, assembly GCA_016789785.1. Next base: position 15,768 of record JAEUQE010000038.1, on the reverse strand, counting down.
GATACACAAACGTGAAATCTGAAAAGAAGTCAAAACCGAAGATTGGCGTGTTCAAGTTCGCATCCTGCGACGGATGCCAGTTGTCCTTGCTCGACGCGGAGGAAGAACTGCTGGCGGTAGCCGGTGCGGTGGATATCGCCTATTTCCCGGAAGCCTCGCGCAGGATGCTGAAGGGACCGTTTGATATCAGCCTGGTGGAGGGGAGTGTTACCACTCACCACGACGCGCAGCGGATCCACCAGATCCGGCGGGCCTCCAAGGTGCTGATCACGATTGGGGCTTGCGCCACCAGCGGCGGCATTCAGGCTCTGCGCAACTGGCAGGACGTCGGCGAAATGGCGCGCGTCGTCTATGCGCGGCCGAGCTACATCAGTACGCTGAAGCTCTCCACACCGATCGCCGAGCATGTGGAGGTCGACTTTGAACTGCGCGGCTGCCCGATTCACAAGGGTCAACTGTTGGAAGTGCTTTCCGCGTTGTTGATGGGACGCAAGCCGAACCTGCCCGCACACAGCGTTTGCCTCGAGTGCAAGCGGCGCGGATCCGTATGCGTGATGGTCGCGCGCGGGATTCCATGCCTCGGTCCGGCGACGCAGGCCGGCTGTGGCGCCATCTGCCCGGCGTTCAGCCGCGGATGCTACGGATGCTTCGGCCCGATGGAGTCGCCGAACACCGAATCGCTCTCAGAGCAATTCCGCGTGCTTGGCCAGACACCCATCGAGATTCAGCGCGCATGGCGGGGAATCAACGCATGGTCGTGGCAATTCCGCAAGGCAAGTGAGGAGGTGCAGATTCCATGAAGACGCGCCGCGTAATTCATGTCGAGACGCTGGCTCGCGTGGAGGGCGAGGGCGGTCTCCACGTCAAAGTACAGGGAGGACGGGTCACCGAAGTCAAGCTGAATATTTACGAGCCACCACGGTTCTTTGAAGCCTTCCTCCGCGGCAGGAGTTATCGCGAAACGCCCGACATCGTGGCCCGCATCTGCGGGATTTGCCCGATTGCCTATCAGATGAGTTGCGTGCAGGCGATGGAGCTGGCATTCGGCATCACAGTGGACCCGATGATCCGTCTGCTGCGCCGCCTGATCTATTGCGGCGAGTGGATTGAGAGCCACACGCTCCATGTGGGCATGCTGCACGCGCCCGACTTTCTTGGCTATGAAGACAGCCTCGCCATGGCGAAGGACCATCCGCAGTTGGTGAAGGATGTGCTGGCGCTGAAGAAGACGGGCAACGATGTGATGACGTTGTTGGGCGGGCGCGAGATCCACCCAGTTTCGCTTTGCGTGGGCGGTTTCTACCGGACGCCGGGCAAGCGCGAACTGCGGACGTTGAACGGCCCGCTGGAGCAGGCGCGGGAACTGGCGCTTGGACTGCTGCGCACGGTAGCCGGACTTCCCTTCCCGGACTTCGAGCAGGACTACGAGTTTGTCGCGCTCAGCCACCCTGACGAATATGCGATCACCGAAGGCCGCGTGATCTCGAACAAAGGGCTCGATATCCCGGTCTCGCAGTACGAGGACCACTTCATGGAGCAGCACGTCGCACATTCCAACGCGCTGCATTCGGTACTGCGGCAACGCGGCGCCTACATGGTTGGGCCGATGGCGCGATTCAGCCTCAACTTCGCACAACTGCCGGAGCCGATACGTAAGCTTGCGGTGGAGTGTGGAGTCGCGCCGCCGTGCCGGAATCCGTTCAAGAGCATTGTGATTCGCGCGCTGGAAACGCTGTATGCCTGCGAAGAGGCGCTGCGTTTGATCGCGGCCTATGAGCCGCCGGAGAATCCGCACGCGGAAGCGAAACCGCAGGCAGCCGTCGGAACCGGGGCCACGGAGGCGCCGCGCGGCTTGATCTATCACCGCTATCAGGTGGACGCGCAGGGCGACATTCTTGCCGCGAAGATCGTGCCCCCGACTTCGCAAAATCAGAAGCAGATTGAAGATGACTTGCGGCATTTGATCACGGGAATGGCGGGTGCAAGCGAAGCGGACATGACCTGGCGTAGCGAGCAGGCGGTGCGCAACTACGATCCATGTATCTCTTGCGCCACTCACTTTTTGAAGCTGCACCTGGAAAGGGACTGATGCGCGTTGTCGTGATCGGCTATGGAAATCCGTATCGTGGCGACGATGCGGCTGGTTTGATTGCCGCGGGGATTCTGCGCCGTTGTCTGCCGCCGTTCGCTGACGTTCGCTCCATCACATCCGATGGCACAGCGTTGCTGGACGCGTGGCGAAACGCGGACGCGGCAATTCTGGTGGACGCGGTGGTGTCGGGCTCCGAGCCGGGCACTGTCCACCGGCTGACAGCGCTGCCGGAGATCGCGCCGGAGATGCGATTCGCGTCGAGCCACAGCTTCGGACTGGCGGACGCTGTGGGTCTGGCAAGAACACTGGACTTGCTGCCTCAGCGGATGGTGATCTACGGAATCGAAGCAGCCCAGTTCGAGGAAGGCGCAGGTCTCAGTGAGGCCGTAGAAGCCGCGGTATTGAAGGTGTCCACCGGGATCGCGGTGGACTTCCATGCCCTTACCAAGGGCGCGCTACGGGACACAAGCGATGGATAACCTGGTACATTTTTCGGGCTGGGCCGTCCCGGCGGATCCTCGACTGGCAGAACTGCGGCTGCGTATCAGCGTATGCGGGGCAATCGACTCGAACGGATTCGCAAACAGCATGTACCAGTTCGCCCACGAACTGAAGCTTGGTGGATTTGCCTCTTACTCCGCCAGCGCTGCGTGTCTGGAAGTGGAGGGATCGAGCCTCGCGGTAGAGACGTTTCTCGCTCGCTTTCGCTCGGAATGCCAGGATGGGCGGCGGGTTTCCAACATGGAAATTGCCTGGCTGGATCCGGCTGGCTACGATGTGTTTCAGGTACGGGACGATCTGGCTGTTGGGCTGGACCCGCTGCTGCGCCCCGACGTTGCAATCTGCCCGGAGTGTGCGGCCGAGACACTCGATGATCACAGCCGCTATCACGGCTATGCCCTGACTTCGTGCGCGCGCTGTGGTCCGCGGTTCAGTGTTGCGTCCGCCGGCGCGGAGGGGGCTGTGGCGAATGGTGATTCGAAGCTCTGCGCCGCCTGTAGGGAAGAGCACCAACTCCCGGGTGGACGGCGCCTTCATGCGTCTGCAAGCGCGTGCCCGGTGTGCGGACCTCCGGTCACATACAGCCTGCCGGATGGCTCGATTCCCGACGGCGATTCGCTCGCCAACGCGTGTACGTTGTTGAAAGACGGTGCTGTGCTCGCGATGCAGTCCGCCGGCGGCTTTCATCTGATCTCCGACGCTACGAAAGAGGACGCAGTGGACAGGTTGCGGCGCCGGCAGAAGCGTGAGGAGCGCCCGTTGGCGGTACTGTTCCCCTCCTTGTCCGCTCTGTTGGAGTACTGTTCAATCAGCGCGTGCGAAAAGGAAATCCTCCAGAGCGCAGCGCGGCCAGCCGTGATTCTGCGAGCGGACGGAAAGAAACTCGCACGTTCGGTATCGCGGCACTCGCCCTATGTCGCCGCCATGCTGCCCAGCACCGGGCTGCAGCATCTTCTGCTTGCCCGCTACGGAAAGCCACTCGTCGCTGTGAAGGCGAGCAAAGGCGATGAGCCGCCGGCGTTGTCCGCGGAAGAGGCCCGCGAACGGTTGACGGGTGTAGCGGATGCGATTCTCACGGATGGTTCGCGCGCCGCACGCTCGTGCGAGGACAGCGTGGTACAGGTGGCGGATCACCCCATGTTGCTCCGCAGGGCACGAGGGTACGCTCCGCTGCCCGTGTATGTCTCGCATGCCGTACCACCGCTGCTCGCAGTGGGCGGACACCGCAGCAACACGGTCGCGGTCACGCGGGCGAATGCGGTGTTTCTCAGTTCGCATGTCGGTCTGCTCGACAACCTCAATGCGCGTGTGGTGTTTCACCGTGCGATCGACGATTTGCTGAAATTGTTCCAGATTCATCCCGAGTTCGTGGCCTGCGATCTCAATCCGGACTACTACCCGAGCCAGTATGCCGCGAAGTGTGGACTGCCGACGGTTCGTGTGCAGCATCATGAAGCGCACGTGGCCGCATGCGCGGTGGAGAACGATGTCGCGGAGCCCTATCTCGGAGTCGCGTGGGATGGTGGCGGCTACGGGTGGGACGGCTCGATCTGGGGCGGAGAGTTCTTCTGGGTGGAAGGCGGGCGCATGCTGCGTTGCGCGCACTTCAAGCAGTTTCCTTTGCTCGGCGGAGAGAAGGCGGTGCGTGAAGGCTGGCGGGTGGCGGGCGCGCTGATGGATGCAAGCGGGCTGAATTGCTCGCTGCTGGGAGCGGCACAGTCAAAGATGGTGGCGGAGTTGCTCGCAAAGGCGGCAGCAGCGCCGAAATGCTCCGCGGCGGGGCGCCTGTTTGACGCGGTTTCGGCGATCGCCGGCATCGCACAGGAAAACCACTACGATGGCCAGGCGGCGAAGATGATCGAGTGGGCGGGTGGGGACGCGGCCGAGACGAACGGATATCCCTTCGCGATCGAGCCCTCCACGCCCATGACGATCGACTGGCGCCCGTTGATCGAAGCGGCCTGGAAAGACCGCCTGGCACAGGCCGGCACGGGCGTGATCGCGTCGCGATTCCACCACGCGCTCGGCCAGGCCGTGGAGGAAGTGGCCGCGCGCATGAGCGCAACCAGAGTCGTGCTCAGCGGTGGCGTGTTCCAGAACCGTCTGCTGATCTCCTGCATCAAGCGGCGCCTGGAAGCGAGGGGACGGCGTGTTTTTCTGCATCAGCGAGTGCCTCCCAACGACGGCGGGCTATCGTTCGGACAAGCGGTACTCGCGGCAGGTAAGATGACGCGGGGATAGCCGCCGGACACGTCCCGTCCACTGGTATCCTAAGCCAATATGCACTCCTGGAAACTGGTTGCGCTCGCAGTGTCTTTGGCCGCATCGTTGTGGAGCGCGGTACCTGAACCGCGGCAGCACTTCGGTTACGATCCCGGCGATGACTACAAGCTCGCCGATTACCAGGAGATCATCGGTTACTTTCAGAAACTCGCGATCACTTCCAATCGCATCAAGCTGGTACCGTTTGGGAAGTCGGCGCTGGGCAAGACAATGTACGTCGCCTACATTTCCGACGCGGCGAATCTCGAGAGGCTGGAAGAGTATCGGGGCATGAACCGCCGCCTCGCCTTGGGGCTGGCAACGCCTGAAGAAGCACGCAAGCTGAGCCGCGAAGGCAAAGCGATTGTGTGGATCGACTCCGGTCTGCATGCCAGCGAAGTGGCTCCCGTGCAGCATGGGCCGCATCTCGCCTACCGCATGTTGACCGATGAGAGCGACGAGGTTCGCCGCATCCGGCAGAACGTCATCCTGATGCAGATACCCGTGATCAATCCCGATGGTCTGGATTGGATCGCGCATTGGTATCGCAAGAACGTGGGCACGCCGCACGAACTCGCGCCGCTGCCGCATCTGTATCACAAGTATGCGGGGCACGATAACAACCGCGACTGGTACATGATGAACCTGGAAGAGACGCGCCACGTCACGCGTCTGCTGTTTCAGGATTGGTTTCCGCACATCGTCTATAACCAGCATCAATCACCGGCGTTTCCCGCGCGCATCTTCATCCCGCCATATGCCGAACCCCTGAATCCGCACATCCCGGCGCAGGTGATGGAAGGCATCAATCTGATCGGGTCGGCGATGAAGGAGCGTTTCGCGCGAGAGAACAAGCCGGGAATCCTTTCGTACTTCGGCTTCGATGCGTGGTGGAACGGTGGCCTGCGCTCGACGCCGGCGTTTCACAACATGCATGGAATTCTCACGGAGACCGCGGGCAACAGCTACGCGACGCCCCGCACCTATCGCAATGGTGATCTGCCGGAGCGTTTTGGAAACGGCATTCCCACGCGAGAGCCATCGATTTTCTATCAGCGGCCATGGATGGGCGGGCGTTGGGGTTTGCGTGATGCGGTGGACTACATGCTCACCGCGGACTTCGCGATCCTCGATCTGGCGGCGGCGCGTCCGGATCACTTTCTCCACAAGGCCTGGGATCTCGCCACAGCGAACATCGCGCTGGGCAAGCAGGGCAAGCCCTTTGCGTATGTGGTGCCGGCGAATCAGCCTGACCGTTACTCCACGATCGAGATGCTGCGGAAGTTGCAACTGGCTGGAGTGGTGGTGGAGCGCGCCAAGGCGCAGTTCACCGCGAACGGAAAGTCGTATCCGGCAGGCACGTTCATTCTGCCGGCAGGCCAACCATTCCGCCCCTATCTCGTGGATCTGATGGAGCCGCAACACTATCCGGAAATCCGTGCGGGACAAACCGGGCCCACCAAGCGTCCCTATGATGTCGCGGGCTGGACGCTGCACATGATGATGGGCGTGGAGGTGGACCGCATCAATGAGGCATTCGCCGCGCAGACCGATCGCGATCCGGATCTGCGGCATGGCGAACCTTCGCTGGACCATCGCGACAACAGTTCGTTTCTAGCAACAATCGACGCGTTGCAAAGTGGGAAGAAGGTGCGCTGGTCGGCGGATGGAGCGGTGCTGGTGGAAGGCCGGTCCATACAAGCGGATTTCGACCGGGGCGCCTACGAACTACGCACTCCCCGCGTGGGCTTGTACGAGCCATTCACCGCGAACATGGATTCCGGATGGACGCAATGGCTGCTGGATCACTTCAAGGTCCCGCATCAGGTGTTGCGCAATGCCGACATGCAGGCAGGCGGGTTGCGCGCGAAGTTCGATTCGATTGTGATCGCCTCGCAAAACGCGCAGTCCATCCTGCACGGCAATCGATCGGGCGAGCAAGTCAGTGGACGGCGGAGTTCCGGCGCATCCACGGAGAAGGTGATCCAGCGGCCGGAGTTCACCGGCGGCATCACGCTGACGGGTCTGGCGGCATTGGATGAATTCGTGCGGGGAGGAGGAACGTTGATCGCCTTCGACGCAGCCACCGACCTGCCAGTCCAGTTCTTCCCGCTGCCGGTGACCGGACGTCTGCGGCCCAGCGGAGAAGGCGAGGCGCCTGCCGAAGCCTCGGCGGCGAATTTCTACAGTCCCGGATCGCTGCTTCGTGCAACGGTGGAGCAGAATACGCCGATCGCGTTTGGGATGCCGAAAGACATCACGATCTTCACCACGGGTGGCCAGGCATGGGACGTGAATCTGCTGCCCGAGTTCAACAAAGACGATCGCGAAGTGAAGACGGTGGTGCGCTATGCGGCGAAGGATCTGCTGGCAAGCGGCTGGCTCTCCGGCGAGCGTCAGGTGACGGGCAAATCGATTCTGCTCGAAGCGCGGCACGGACAGGGGCGCGTGGTGCTGTTCGGCTTTCGCCCGCAGTTCCGCGGGCAAACGTTCGGCACGTTCAAGTTCCTGCTCAACGCTGTCTATCTGGGCTCTGCGCGAAAAATGTAGCTTACGCCAATACTCTTCAGCCAGGCGCTCGGCTCGGGCACCGCAAATCGTCCCGAAGTCGGGACGCGGCTACGGTAACGGAGACTTCAGTCTGCCGCCTCGGCAGTCTTGTCGAGGCCCGTGCCCCGGGGCCGGCGAATCGCCCCCGGTGGCCACGGCGGCCGAAGGGCGTTAGGCTCGTAGTACCTCGGCGATCGCGCATTTTCGTTCACCTCGCCCTGCGCTACCGTGAGGTGCGCGGCGCCAACGTGAAAGTGAACAGTATTGAGCTTACGCCCCAGCGGGCAGTGACGCGCAGATCTTGCGAACCAGCGCGGCGTTGTCGGCCACCTGATCCTGATAGCGCGGATACATGCCGATGATCATACCGTCGTTGGGCTTCATGCCCTGCAGCGCATTGCGGAACGCGGCTTCCACGTCGGCGGGGCGATCGGTGAGCCGGCCCGCCGCCAGCACCTTGTAGGCAAGGCAGGTCTTTTTCGCCTGCCGCATCGCAGCCAGCATCTTCGGCGGATCCTCAGGCAAATAGATTTCGCCGAGAGGACGCGTGCCGAGGATTTTGCGAAACTCTTCAGGCGAGCGCGTGAGGTAGTAGAGCGCGGTCATGTAGAGATCGGTTTCCCAGTTCTGCTCCTCAGCCTCGCGAAGGAAATCGGGATCGTGCGTGGAGAGGCCCGCGAGAATGCCGTTGTCGCGAATTGCTTTGAGGAAGTCGCGAATCTCGCCTGTCTTGCCGGCCCGGCGCTTGCGCTCGCTTGAACCACCGTGATGGACAATCGCCACGGGCTTGAGTTTCGCCACTTCCTTGATCAGCCGGTGATCCTCTTCAATCTCGCGATGGCTGAGCAGAATGAACTGGATGTTGCCACCCTTTTCGCGATACTTCAACAGGTCGCCAACGCCGCGTTCGTGATGAGAGAATTGCCACGTGTTGATGCCCTGCTTTTCGCAATTGGCAAGGATGCCGCACACCCGGTCGCGGTCAGCCCATTCGAGCATGTGCTTGCTGTAGAGCGAATTGAAATGAGAGTAGCCGTGGAAGGGGTTGCCACCGATCATCAGCTTCGACACGGTGAATTTGCCGAGCTTGAATGTGGGCATCGCACCAGCGGGTTGCGTAGTGCTTGCGGGGCGTAGCGTGGATGCTTGTGTGGCTTGCGATTCAGCGTCGGCGTCGCAGGGAAGTGCCACTCCAGCGAGTGCCGTGCCGGCGGCGGTCAGGAAACTCCGTCGATGTTTCAAGGTCGCGTACCTCCTCACAATGGGTGAGATCCGATTGGTGACACCCATCATACTTCCACGGGAGACCGCGCGGGGAACGCAACGGAGATTACGGGAGGAACCGTTTCCGGGCGAGAATCATCGCCATGCCCACCAGGACGAACGAGACAGCCGCGGGCTCGGGGACGTCGCTGATCGTAATGACGCTGGGAGCACCCAAGGCGTTCGCGGGGAAGGTGGACACGATCGGGTTGCGGTCCGCGTCCGTCTCCCACGTCAGCACTGAGCCGAAGATATCCGTGGTGAGGATCGGCTGCAGCGAATTGTCGTAAAGGTACAAGGCGAGCAGAGGGAGCGAAGTGAGCGGCGGGCCAGGATCCACGGCAACCGTGTCGATGGTGAGGCGGAAACTGAATCCCATCCCATAGGTGATCTGCTGCAGCATGGACGCAACCGCGAAATTGACGTTCCCATTGTCGATCGACACCGTTCCCGGAAGCGCTCCGCTCACGTTGCCGGCATTGGTTGGCGCGCCAACCAGGGTGCCGCTTGTAGTGAAATTCGTGATGGTAGCGGTGATAAGTGGATCACCAGGAATTCCCGCAGAAAGCTGAAATTCGAAGGAACCGGAAGTCCCGGGAACGCCGGGGGCGGAGGTATTCACCTGCACGTCGTAAATGATGATCCCCGCGGTAGACGGCGTTACCATCACCATGAGGCTGAGTAGTACCACGCACAAACTGATGCAAAGGCGTCGCAAGGATTCCTCCTGATTGGCCGCACTGGTCGCGAGCCGTTTAGCGAATACTCTTTTCTAGCACAAGCAGCGCGAAGCGGCAATCCCCATCTTATCGATTTCCCGGCTCCCGCGATTTCCACCCGGCATCCGGCACCATCCGCCACCCGCGGCGCGCCGGACTCAGTTTCGAAAAAAGTTGTGCAATTTCTGGCAAGTTGTGTGGGAACTCAATGTATGATTGGGCCTGACGCTCCCGCGTCAATAGCCACTAGAGAGGATGAAAATTCATGTCTGAACCATTTATCGGAGAGATCCGCATGTTTGGGGGGAACTTCGCTCCCAAGGGGTGGGCGTTTTGCGATGGCCGTCTGCTGGCCATTGCCACGAACTCTGCCTTGTTCTCGATCCTGGGAACGACCTACGGAGGAAACGGCACCACGACCTTCGCATTGCCGGATCTCCGCGGCCGGGTGCCGATGAGTTTTGGCAACGGGCCGGGATTAACTCCCCGCGTACTCGGCGAAATGTCGGGCGAGGAGAACCACACACTGATCAGCACTGAAATGCCGCAGCACAACCACTTAGTGCTGTGCAACAATTCAGGCGCGACAGGAGGGCGGCCAGGCGGCACGGTTCCCGGGGTGTCCGGCACCTCGATTTATGACGCCGCTTCCGATGGCTCCACAATGAATCCGTCAATGGTTCAGCCATCTGGAGGGAGCCAGGCGCATAACAACATACAGCCCTATACGGTGTTGAACTTCATTATCGCGCTGGAAGGGATTTACCCCTCAAGAAACTGATGGGTTCCCGGAGAAGCCACTCCTTTCGGAGCGGAGGGGAGCACCCGCTCCGGAGGATTCAGTGTGTGGAAGAGCGCGGTCCTGGTGGCCGCGCTCCCAACCCAGGGTGGCGCAAAAGTTGAGACGGCGCGCGCATCGCCGGGCCGCAAGAGGCATTCTGAGCGCTGGCCGCGCGGCAGCCGCCAACGGCGAACGAACCATACAGCATTCAGGAAGCTGTACTACGCGTGCTGGGACGCCGAAATCCGAACCGCCGAAGCCGGATGATAAGCTTGCTATTTCATGCCCATTGACCGGCGGAATTTCCTCACGATTGCGGCCACTGGAGTAGTGCAAGCCGCACGCCGCGCAACGAAGCCTCACCTGATACTCTTCCTCGCGGATGACCTGGGATGCTGGGATACCTCCGTCTTCGGCAACCGCACCGTGCGCACACCCAACGTCGAAAGGCTCGCGGCGTCAGGAACTACATTCGCCAACTGCTTTTCCGGTGCGGCGATCTGCATTCCTTCCCGTGCGATTCTGGCCAGCGGATTGTGCTCGCATCGCAATGGCGCAATCGCGAACGGCAGGCAGCTGCGCGCGGATATTCGCACGTTGCCCACTTATCTGAAAGACCTCGGCTACAAGACCGCGCACTTCGGCAAGAACCACTACCTTCCGAAGGAGAGCTACGCCGATTGGGAAGCAGTACCGAGCGAGATCCGCCGCGAAGCACTCACCAGCGATCTGAATCCGCAGGCCGTGGATCAGTGGCTGGCCGATCGATCCGCCTCAAAGCAGCCGCTTTGCCTGATCGTGAATTGCCACAGCCCGCATGTGACGTGGGATGAGAATCGCGACTATGATCCAGCAAGGGTCAGCTTGCCTCCGTCTTTCGCCGATACGCCGGAAACACGCGCCGCCCGCTGCCGCTACTACACCGACGTCACGAAGATGGATGAGCAGTTAGGCCAAGTGTACGCGTCGGTGCGGAAGCATCTTGGTGGCGATGCGCTTTTTCTGTTCACTTCCGACAACGGGGCTCAATGGCCTTTCGCAAAGTGGAACCTGTACGACGCGGGCATCCGTCTGCCGTTGATTGCGTCATGGCCTGGAGTGATCAAGGCGGGCGCGGCCAACGATGCCATGTTGCACTTCACGGACTTCCTTCCGTCGTTCATGGAAGCCGCGGGAGGAAGGCCGCCCTCGGACATTGACGGGAAGTCATTTCTGGGCGTGCTCACCGGATCCGCGAAGACGCATCGCAAGGAGATCTTCGCCAGCCACACCGCCGACAACAACGGCCAGATGAACTGCTATCCAATGCGCGCGGTTCGGGACGGGCGCTACAAGTACATTCGCAATCTGCGGCCTGACCTTGCGTATCACACGCATATCGATCGTGGCGTGGCGAGAGATGGCCGGGAGTATTGGGAAAGCTGGCGAAGCCTGGCGAAGACTGATCCGGGTACCGCATCGCTGGTCCGGCGGTATCATCAACGCCCGGCCGAGGAACTCTACGACTTGCGTGAGGACCCGCATGAACTTCGCAACGCCGCCACGCAGGCCTCATCCAAAACCGTGCTGGACCGAATGCGTGCCAGCCTGGACCGATGGATGAAGGGCATGAATGACGAAGGCGAACTGTTTGGTCCTCCGCGTCCTTTGGATCAGAATCCCAAGTTATTCGAGGGCCTTGCCACTTAAGACGCGCTCACTTGCCGAAGACACAGATGCGGTCTGCTTCAACAAAGCCGAGCTTGCGCGCACAGTTGATCGATGCGATGTTGCTCTCCACCGCTCCCCACACGGGCATACGTCCGGCGTCGCGTTGAAAGCGAATCATCCAAGCCGCGTTTCGGGAGGCGTGCCCCTGGCGCTGATACTCAGGCAACGTGTCGATGGACACGTCCCATAGTGATTCGGTCTGCCATGACGCATAGCAGAAGGACGCAGGCTCACTTCCGGCATACGCAACTGAGAGCGGGGAGAATGCTGCGGCATCGGCAAACTCCGCCTTGAGATCGGAGTCGATCTCCAGGGCGTGGATGTCAGGTGGCGTCAGCAGGCGAATGTCATCCGAACTCGGGAGTCGGCTGAAATCGGAAAGCGTGTGAAGAATGGCGATCTCGCACCGCCAGGACGACAGCGCCTGTCCGAGTTCCTCCGCCGTTTGCGCCGAGGTGAGAAGCACGGTTTCCCCGGTGCACGCGTTTTCCATGCGCCGTATGTGTTCCATGGCGGGGACACCAATGATGGTGCCGACCTCGGCGCTTGGGTCATAGACCGCGAAGCTGCGAAGATCATCGCCAAAGATCTGCGCTGTGCCTCGGAGCAACATGCCCCGAGCCTCAACGTACCTCGGCAGATCAGGAAGTGATTCGAGTAGCTTTTGAGGATTCACTCAGTTCTTCTGCGCGAAACAGTAAAGTGCACTATGCGTGCGGATATAAATTCTATTGTCCACAATTGCGGGGGTCGCGTGGCACTCGTCATCGAGATGTTGACGGCGAGCACTTCCCATTCCCCGGCGGCCTTGAGCACCACCACGTTGCCGGCCTCGGAAACAACATAGACCTTGCCATCGGCCGCGACCGGTGACGCGAAGTACGGGCTGAGCGCACCTTGCAGGCGGCCCTGCTTGAGAACGTTGCCGTTGGCGGGATCGATGGTGGTGAGAATGCCGCCCTCCTTCATGAGGTAGAGCACATTGTTGTAGAGCAGTGGCGAGGGCACATTCGGCAATGTCTTGGTGTAGCGCCAGAGCATGCCGTGATCGCTGATGTCGCCTTTCGGTCCTAATTTCACGGCTTGAAACGCATTCTGCGCCGAGCGGCGGGATTGGTACATGCGCCAGTCGCGTTCGCCGAGCGAGCCATCATCGTCAAGGTCGGCGGAGCGCCATTCCTTGGTGATCTTCGGATCGGGGATTTCGGCTCTTGCGAGTTTGCCGTCCTTGTCGGTGTCCCAAGTCTTCAGAACTTCCTCGAAGGCGGGAATGCTCTCCTGCTGGCCCGTATCGGAACCGCCCGCCCAGCCGAGCACGTAGATCGCGTCCTTGCCGATCGCCGGAGTCGGCTTGAGTTGCCAGGTCAAACCGCGATAGAACCAGACTTCCTTTCCGGTTTCGACGTCGTAGGAAGTGAGTTGGTACGAACCCGCGAGGATCACCTGCGCCGGGCCGCTGGACGGACGATAGAGCAGCGGAGTGGAGAAGCCTCGAGTGTAATCTGGCCGCTCGACGCGCCACTTCTGCTTGCCCGTATCCGCATCAAAGGCGGCAAAGAACGAGCCTGACTCGGCATCGCACGCCTGCAGCAAGGTCTTGCCGGAGAGCACTGGCGACGCCCCCATTCCAAAGGGATTATTAAAGGGGCCGAGCGGCGTTCGCCAGCGTTCGTTGCCATCCGGACCGTAGGAGACGAGCCCGAAATCCGTAAAGAAGACGAACACGTTCTTTCCATCGCTGACGGGGCTTGGCGAGGCCGGCGAGTTCGACTTGTGCAGTTCCTGCTTGCGTGGGCGTGGCGATTCCCGGCGCCACTGCACTTTGCCGCTGCCGCGATCCAGCGCGATGGTGAAGAGCTTGTCGTTCTCAAAGGCGGTGACGAAAATGCGATCGCCCGCCAGTACCGGAGAACTGTGTCCCGGAGGAAGATCGGTCTTCCATACGACGTTCTTCGCCGGGCCGAACTCGGTTGGAAGATTCGTATTGTTCGACACACCCTGACTATTCACGCCGCGGAACTGCAGCCAGTCCTCGGCAAAAGCACTGGCGCAAGACAGCGCGGCGAAGATTGCGATTTGGCATGTGATTCTATACAACGGTGGGCTCCCCAGAGGAATCCAGTATAGAGAAAATCGAAGTACACTGGATGCGTACCCGTTTGTTCACCCCCTTCAGGAGCTAGTAATCGAAGTGACTACCACTGCAGTTGAAACCGATATCGCCGCACAGCAGCAGCAAGTGCGGGAACGGCTGGATGCCTGGACGCGCGAGATCATCCAGTGGCATTTCAGCCCGGAGACTGGCGCGCCGTTCTGGTTGGATTGGGCGGCGAAGGCCGGCTGGGATCCGCGAAAGGAAGTTCATAACTATGCGGATCTGGACAAGTTCGGCAACTTCCAGGACGAGTGGCTGAGGGGCGGCCCGGTGCGCAAATGGGTACCAAAGGCCTACGCGAACTCGCCGGTTTCCGTGTTCGAAACGGGCGGCAGCACGGGTGTGCCGAAGGCTCGCATCAGCATCAACGATTTCCGCATCGATTACGAGATGTTCAGCGAGACGTTGCCCGAGGAAGCGTTTCCAAAGGGCGCGGATTGGATTTCCATTGGCCCCAGCGGCCCACGCCGGTTGCGGCTCGCCGTGGAGCACCTTGCGCAACATCGCGGCGGCATCTGCTTCATGGTCGACCTGGATCCCCGCTGGGTGATCAAGCTGATCAAGTGGGGCGAGATGCAGATGATGGAGCGTTACAAGCAGCACGTGATTGATCAGGCCCTGGTGTTGTTGAAGGCGCATCCGAACATCAAGTGCATCTTCACCACACCGAAGCTTCTGGAAGCGCTGTGCGAGAAGGTGTCGCTGAAGAAGTTGGGCATCACCGGGATCTTCTGCGGTGGCACGGAGATGACACCGCAATTCTGCCGCTTCGCCGTCGAGGAACTGCTGGACGGTGTGTACTTCGCGCCCACCTATGGCAACACGCTGATGGGTCTGGCGGTGCATAAGCCGCTGAGCAAGGAAGATGGTTACGCGATCGTGTATTATCCGCCGACGCCGCGCGCCATGATCGAAGTGGTGGATTCCGATAATCCCAGCCGCATTGTCGAATACGGCCAGACGGGGCGCGTTCGTCTCACCACGCTCACCAAGGAGTTCTTCATGCCGCGTTTCCTGGAACGCGACGAATGTGAGCGCGAACGTCCATTTGCGATGTACCCGTGGGATGGCGTGCGCAACGTGCGTCCGTTCTCGAAGTTCTCCGCAAGCGTTGTCGAAGGAGTGTATTGATGCTGCACCTTCCGATTCTGCGCAAGGGACGGCCTTACCGCAGTCTCACCACGGCACGCACGCCGCATTTCCGCACGCGTGAGCCGTTCGTGGAGTTGAGCCTCGCCAATCCCGGGCTGATGCGGCGCGATCTTCTGGATGCGGAAGAGACGTGGAAGATCCTGCAGGGCTTCAAAGTGGACGAGCTTCTGCGCATGACCAAGCGCGCCGCGGAGTTCTATTTGAATGATACGCTGCCGCTGGGTGACGGGACACAGACTCCCGATGAGTACGTGGCGCACATCTCCGCCACAACAGGTCTGCCGCAGGTGATGGTTCGCAAGAACATGATGAAGATCTACGGCGTGATGGCCGAGATCGAAAACGTGCTGAGCGGCCTCACGCGCAGCATGGACCTCTCGGTGTTGGACGAAGGCTATGGCGAAGTGGCCGGTCACGCGGTCAGTTTCTTTCCACGCGGCTACAATCTCGGCGTTGTGCTGCCGAACAATTCGCCCGGTGTGCACTCGCTGTGGATCCCGGCCATCGCCATGAAAATCCCGCTGGTGCTGAAGCCAGGCAGCGCGGAGCCATGGTCGCCATACCGCGTGATTCAAGCTTTCCT
>JAEUQE010000389.1 GCA_016789785.1 Bryobacterales bacterium | reverse complement strand
TGGCATCCCGCGCAGCTTGGATCGGCTGCGTGCATGGCAAGCCGTTCGCGATTGGTCTGCGGCTTGGTCTCGCTGATTGGCGCGAGATTCGTGCTGACGCCGGGAGGCGGCTCGGCGACATGCTGGCACAGGAACTGCTCGCGCACGAAGATGCCTCGAGAGGTTGGGGATGTGTCGGATGGCTTCGAAGTCAGCGTAAGGAACAGAGCCTGTCCAAGCAGACCCGCCCGTTCGGACTCGCGAGGGAAAGGCACTCGGGCGTAGTCATCGGCGGGCGAGGGCACACCATAAAGCGTGGCCAGCGATTGATTGACGTAGCCATACTCCGCAGTGAACAGATCCATGAAGTTGGCATCGCTCCAAACGAGATTGCTGATGAAGCGCCGTGCCTCTTCGGTCATTGCGACGGCGAGTTCGCGATTAAACTTCGGATAGGTGCGGCGATCGCGGCCGGTCGCGATCACACGATCGAACCGCAGCCACTGTGAGACGAAGTCGTCGAGCGCTTCTTTCGCTTTCGGATCCTGAAGCAGCCGGCGAGCCTGCCTCGCGAATCCCTGGGCATTGCTCAGATCTCCACGGGCAGCGCTTTTCAGCAGCGCTTCGTCTGGAGCAGTGTTCCAGAGCGTGTAGGCGAGGCGGCTCGCGGCGGCATAAGGCTTCAGCGCGGGGTCTGGCGTTTCGTCGAGGCGGAAGAGAAAGTTCGGCGATTGCAGCATCGCTTCGATGACGGCTTGCGCGCCGCGTTCGAACTCGCGGCTGGCAGCGAACAGCGTTTCATAGCGGGTCTGCTCGACTGGCGTCAGCGGGCGGCGAAAGGCGCGCAGTCCGAAGGTCTGTACAAACTGCTTGCGGCAGGCAGGCGAGGGTGTGCAGCCCAGGCCGGGAATCGCATCGCCGCGTTTGAAGACATTGCGAGCGAGCTTTTCCGCCGCGGCGCTATAGGCTTCGTACAGCATCGGCGAAAGGCTCTGCGCCTGAAACTGGTTGCTGAAGCCGTTGACGAAGTCTTCCGGAGGGAACTGGCTTGCGGGCTGGCTCAATTCGTTGAGCAGATCGCGAACGGTGTTGTTGTACTGCGCATTGGTGAGCCGGCGCAGCACAGGCCCTGCCGCCGCCGATGAACGTTCGTCGCGGGGAGCGGCGGCGGAGAGTTCCGCGGGCCTCATGGCTGCGAGCCGGTCGACCCAGGAACGCAACAGCGCCGCGTCGGAACTGCCCGGCTGGATGCGCTCCCCACCGGTATGCGGGATCTGATTCGACGGCTTACGCAACAGTGCCGACTGTGTGGGGTTGGCGCGGTTCACCCAGCGAATGAGGGAACGGCCAAAGGCTTCGATCTGTTGGGGGGAGGCGTCCTTCTCGGGAAAGTGCAACTGCGTTGCGGAGGCCACGCCATCGGGATTGTGACAGGAACGGCATGCCGCTTTCTCGAACACCGGATAGAGCCCTTTGGAGAAAGGGATATCGGCGGCGCATGCCACGAAAGGAAGAGCCCAGAGTATCCTGTGGATCACGCGATTCATGATACCTGTTTGGATGTCCATTCGTCATGTCCACGGCGCCGGCAGAACTGCGTATGATTGAAGTACCGCGCCCTTCAGGAGGCCTATGCAACTTCTTGCGTTGCTGTTCCTTTCGGCGATGGCTCTTCTCGCCCAACCAGTGACGTTCTCGGTGAGCGGTTCGTTCCGGGATGACAAGGATGTAATCAGGGATTCTGGCCGGCTCTGGAAGATCGAGTTCATTCCCGCTCAGCCGCAGCAGATCAACCCATCCACCACGCGGTTTTCTTACGCTACCTACGGCAAGCTTCGCGGAACTCCTGTTGAGTCAGCGGCAGGGCCTGTGACGAGCGCACTCATACTGGAGTTGACGATTCGCGACGATGCCACAGGTCAAACCGCGCAGATTTCGGCGGCGATCGCGCAAACGCCGCCCAACTCGTTCTTGCGATTCGATCCTGCGTACCCTTTCTCACCGTTGCGCCGATTGGGGACGATCGGCGATGTTCATTACTCGTTTGCGGATGGCGCTCTGAATTTTTCGCCACCGGCCAACCCGCTCGATCTGCCCGCACGCTTAACCCGCGGGGTGACCACGATTGATCCGCCGGCAGTGACCGTCAATACGGTGGCTGGGCGCGCGTTCTCCGGTCAAGTGCGAGTGAACACCGTCGACTGCGCGCCGTTCTCGGGCGACATGATCCTGGACTTTTCGGGGACGTCCGGCGGACAGGGCTGTGGACCGGGCAGTTATTACTTCTCACCATATCCGAGCGCCGGCACTGTCAATCTGCTTCTGCCGTTCTACGCGTCCGGTGTTCCTCGGGCCGACTTGCGCCTCACGCTGAACGTGCAGCCGGATCCCGACACGTTGCGGGCTTCGCCACGCGAATTGAACTTCTTCTACACGCGGGGCGCGCCGGAACCGCCGGATCAGTTCATCACGGTGACAGGCAGTTCGGATCTTGCATTCGACGCCGCCTTCTACGACAACACGTGGGTCACGATCACCCGGCAGGGCGTCGCCAATACGTCGGCGGGCGTGCTGCGTGTGACACCGCGGATGACGACCAAGCCCGCGGGAAGACATCGAACTCCTGTTCAGATTTACACGCAAAGCCGGGTTGTGGATGTAATCTACATCAACTTCTTTGTCGCCGACGGACCAGCAGTTCTCAACAGCAGAGTGCAACCGGAACGGGCCGGCGGCATCGCGTTCGCCCCTGCTTTGAACGAATACCGGAATGGCGACCCGCTGCAACTCACTGCGGTTGCCAATCCCGGTTATGTATTCTCGCATTGGACAGGCGACACGCAGACACGCCAGAATCCGATTCAGGTCACCCTGAACGGCCCACTGAATCTCACCGCCGTGTTTACGGGGCCGGCCGCATGCGGCTACACGTTTTACCCGTCCCGGCTCATCGCGTTCTCTTTTGGAGGCTCGGTATTCACGCGTATCGCGGCGCCTTCATGGTGCGAGACGCGGACGGCGGCTCTGCCGAATTGGATTATTCCTCAATTCCCCTTCAGTTTTTTTGGTGATGGAACGCTCGGAGTCCAGGTGGTGGGCTCCGGTGGCGCCGGGGGGGCGCACACGATTCGCATCGGCACTCAGGATCTGACGGTGGAGCAACTGTCCGCCGCCTGCAGCGGGGATGTGCGGCTGGCGGAGCCCCCGCTTCTGGATGCATCCGGGACAACGTTCTTTCTTGGCGCCAACGCACCCGCCCAGTGCATCTACAGCGCCGACACCTCGCAAGCATGGCTCACGGTTCCCGGGACGATGCAGTACTTCAGCAATTCGCAGATCCCGCTTCGAGCCATGGAGAACCCACTGGATCAGGCGCGCACGGCATCCGTGATTGCGGCGGGGCGGCGTGTGGTGGTTCTGCAGAAGCCTGTGCAGCCCGTGAATCTCTTTTCTGACGTGGATCCGCAAAGCGAAGCCGCCCCGTACATCGATCTGCTGGCACGCAACAACATCGACAGCGGATGTTCGCCGGGCCGCTTCTGTCCGAAGCGGATGCTTACTCGTCAGGAAGCCGCGATGATGCTGGTGAGGGCTATGATGCGAGGCGACGATTTCCGGTCCCCCGCGGGCGCGTACTTCCAGGATGTACCGGCGACTCATCCGCTTTTCCGCTACATCCAGAAGATGAGGGAACTGAACTTGACGGGCGGCTGCCGCACAGGGTTTTTCTGTCCGAACGACCTGCTCGATCGCGGGCAACTCGCGATCTTTCTCTCTCGTGCCCGCCCCTATACGGTGTTCTCCGGGGTTCAGACCCCCTCCTTTTTCATGCGATATCGTGATGTCCCGAGCGGTCTGTATAGCTCACCCGTGCAACAACTCGCCGATTGGGGGATCGACTACGGCTGCAGCGCGACGCAATTCTGTCCCGCGGACAAAGTCACGCGCGAGCAGATGGCGATCGCCCTGGTGCGCATGTTCCTGACGCCATAAATAATTCGTCCCCCTGTGAACGAATCAGCGCGCGCCCTGCGCCTGAAGAGGTGGAGGCGAATGACATGCTGATCGTGAACCAGGGAGTTCAAGGACCTCGCGCCGTTGCGCTGCAGATTCTGCTGAACCGGTTTGGCGCAACCGGAACACCGCTGAAAGTGGACGGTCACTACGGACGCAAGACAGCCAGCGCCGTGGCAGCGTTTCGGCGGGAGATTCTGAAGTCGCCCGGTCCGGGAAGTTCCACCGATCTCGCCTTCTGGCAGTCGATGCTACGCCTCACCCAACTGCAGACCATCGAAGCGGTGGATGTGACCGACCCGATGCTCACCGAAACCGCGGTTCCCGAGTTGCAGAAGCAGAAGGCCAATCCCATCATGCTTGGCGGCACATCGAACGGTGTGGATCAGTTGATGCGGCTGATTGGACTGGAAGCGCGCGGCATGGGGAGTGTGCTGCTGCTGCGGTTTCACGCGCATGGCGGTCCCGGTCTGGTTGCGGTGTCGCACGGCACTCGCAAGATCTCGCCGGGCATCGACCCCAACCACGAACTCACGGTGCTGAACGAAATCACTGTAGGGAAGCTGAGGCCGGTGCTGGAGTCGATTGCGCCGATCTTTGCGAACTTCGGATTCGTGGAGTTTCATGCGTGCAAGGTCGCCCAGGGAGGCAAGGGCGAGAAGTTCCTGGAGACGCTTGCCGACATCTGGCGCGTTCCGGTGACCGCGCCGTTGAGCAGTCAAAGCGCCACTCACGCTGTGTTCGCGCTGAGCGGCGCAACCTGTACGTTC
>JAEUQE010000388.1 GCA_016789785.1 Bryobacterales bacterium | reverse complement strand
ACCTTTCATGTAACCGGCGGCGCGGCCGGCTTCGTCAATGCTCACACTGCACCTCGATAGAGGGTGGCTTTTCGGAGACTGGTCCAGGACGACCGAAGCGCGGCGCCGGCTAGCGTCGCTTCATTGCCGCTTGCCCGGGGCCGGTCCAGCGCACGAACACCCCTGTGAAGCCGCGCGATTGATACACAGGTTCCAACTCGCGCAATAATGAAGGACTAACGATATGAACAAGTTGGTGTGTTTGGTTTTGCTACTCGCGTCAGCGGGATTTGCCGCGACGGACTCGCCTCCCGTGATTGCGATTCGCAACGCGAAGATCGTAACGGTCAGTGGGCCCGTGATCCCCAAGGGCACCGTGGTGTTGCGAAACGGGCTCATTGAGGCCGTTGGCGAGAACGTCGCCGAACCGCCAGGTGCTTGGATAATCGCGGGAGAAGGCCTGACGGTGTACCCCGGACTGATGGACGGCTTGAGTCCCTGGGCTCTTCCTTCCGCGCCGCCGGCCGGTGGCAGAGGACAGGGAGGAGGCCCGCCGTCCAGCGCCCAGCCAACTCCCGCTCCCGTGGCGCGCGGCCCCGAAGATCGTCCATCGAATACCAGCTATGTGCTTGCCGCCGATCTGTTGCAGCCATCCGACCGCCGAATCGAATCCGCGCGAGCGGCTGGATTCACAGGCGCGGTAGTCTTCCCAAGCCGCGAGATCTTCTCCGGACAAGGCGCCGTGATCAATCTTGCGGGCAACAAGGCCGGCGCGATGGTGGTGGAATCTCCGGTTGGCCAGTTTCTCACCCTGCGGAGCGGTTCCTTTGGCAGCGGATTCCCCTCCTCGCTGATGGGTGTGATCGCCTACATCCGGCAGATCTTTCTGGATGCGGAGCACTACAAAGCCGCGAAGCAATTCTACTCCGCGAATCCGCTTGGCAATCAGCGCCCCGAGTATGACAGGACCTTGGAAGGCGTGCTCGCATCGCCTCGTGTGCTAATGCCCGCGAATACCTACAAAGAACTCGACCGCATGATCCGCTTCGCCAGCGAATTGAAGCTGCGTGCGGTTCTCTACGGTGCGCAGGAGGGCTTCCGTTCCGCGGAGCTACTGAAAGCTGCGGGTGTTCCTGTGCTGGTCAACCTGAAATGGCCGGAGAAGGCGCGCGAGGGAGACCCCGAATTGGAAGAATCCTACCGGGTCCTCGAGTTCCGGGATCAGGCTCCGGCATCGCCCGCGACACTCGCCAAAGCCGGAGTGAAGTTTGCATTCTACTCGGGTGGGATTGAACGCCCGGCCGACATCGCCAAGTCTGTCAAAAAGGCGATGGATGCCGGGCTCTCCTTTGATGCCGCGGTACGCGCCATGACTTTGTCGGTGGCCGAGATCTTCGGTGTCGCCGACCGGCTGGGTAGTATCGACAAGGGGAAGATCGCGAATCTCGTCGTCACCAAAGGCGATCTCTTCCAGGACCGCACGGAGATCAAGTACGTGCTTGTGGATGGCAGAAAGTTTGAGCCCGCACCAGAACCACCCGCCCAGGGACAGGAGACCACCCGGCAGGAGACCACCCGATGAAAGCGTTCCTCTACCCCATTCTGATTGCGGCGTCGTTGGCGGCCGCCCCTCCCGTGGTCATCCAGAATGCCACGGTGCTCACCATCACTAAAGGCACTTTCAAGGGCTCCGTGGTCGTGCAAGATGGCAAGATCGTCGAAGCCGGCGAGAAAGTCCTGATTCCGCCTGGTGCGCAGGTGATTGATGCCTCCGGGCAGTATCTGATGCCAGGCATCATTGACTGTCATTCGCACATTGCCGCGGACTCGATTAACGAAGGTGGAGTGAGTGTGTCCTCCATGGTCGGGATTGGCGATGTGCTCGATCCCACCGACATCTCCATCTACCGCGCCCTTGCCGGCGGCGTCACCACCGCGAACATTCTCCACGGCAGCGCGAATTCCATCGGAGGAAAGTGCGAAGTCATCAAGACGCGGTGGGGAAAGAACGCCAAAGGCCTGGTGTTCGAAGGCTCCACACCGGGCATTAAGTTCGCACTCGGCGAGAATCCCAAGCGCCAGGGCATGGCCACTACCGGCCGGGGTGGCGGTGGCGCCGCGCAGAATCTCCGTTATCCGGGGACTCGCATGGGAGTGGAGGATGTGATCCGGCAGGCCTTTCTCGACGCGAGAATTTATCAGCAGGAATGGAAGGACTACGAAGCGAAAAAAGCGCGTGGTGAGAAAGTGATCCCGCCTCGCCGCGACCTGAAACTGGAGCCGATTGTCGAAGTGCTGGAGGGCAAGCGTTTCGTTCACGCGCATTGCTATCGCGCTGACGAGATCCTGATGCTCCTTCGCGTGGCAGAGGAGTTCGGCTTCCGGATCAGGACCTTGCAGCATGTGCTGGAAGGCTATAAGGTCGCCAAGGAGATCGCTCAACATGGGGCCGGCGCATCCACGTTCAGCGACTGGTGGAGTTACAAAGTGGAGGCGTTCGATGCGATCCCCTACAACGCCGCTATCATGGCCAAGAAGGGAGTCCTCGTCTCCCTCAACTCGGATTCCGCGGAGTTGATGCGCCGTTTGAACACCGAGGCGGCGAAGGCGATCAAGTACGGCGGCCTTACGGAGACGGAAGCGCTGTCCATGATTACCATCAATCCCGCGAAGCAACTTGCCGTTGATCACCGGGTCGGGTCGATCGAGGCCGGCAAGGACGCCGACCTTACTCTGTTCGACAAGCATCCGCTGTCGAGTTTCGCGAAGGTGACTCGCGTATGGATCGACGGTGAACTCTACTTCGAAAGAGACAAGGATCTTAGTGAACGCGAGAAGTTCCTGCTGAAGAAGAAATCGCTCATGGAAAAGGAAAAGCAACAGCAGCCCCAGCAGAAGAAGCAGGGCGGATCGCGGAGGCCCGCATGAGACTCGCAATCGGGCTGGCATGGATGGCGGCGTCTCTCATGGCCGCATCGAACGATACTTTTCTGATTCGCGGGGTGACGGTGCACCCCGTAAGCTCCGCCAAAGTCGAAGGCGCGATGCTGCTGGTAGTGGATGGCAAGATCTCGGAGATCGGTGTCAAACTCGCTGCCCCCAAGGGCACTCGCGTGATCGACGCCAAAGGATTGCACGTTTATCCTGGGATGATCGATTCCGCCACCGAAGTCGGGCTTTCCGAAATCGGCTCAGTGCGGGAAACCAGCGACACGGCGGAACTTGGTGACTTCAAGCCGCAGTTGCGAACCGCCGTTGCCGTGAATCCAGCCAGCGAACATATCCCGGTGATTCGCGCCAATGGCATCGTCGCCGCAATGGCTCTTCCCGAAGGCGGAGTCATCAGCGGACAGGCGTCGCTGATGCACCTCGACGGCTGGACATGGGAGGAAATGGCGGTACGGCGCGACGCCGCGATGGTCCTGAATTTCCCAACCTTGAGTGCGGGCCGTCTGCGTTTCTTCGGTGAAACCGCGCCGCCGTTCTCAGAGACCCGGCGAACCTACGAGAACCGTGTGAAGCAGCTCCAGGATTACTTGGAACAGGCTCGCGGCTATCAGAAAGCAAAAGGGGCGGGCGGTCCTGGATTCCGCACGAACCTTGCCTTCGAAGCGATGCTGCCCGTCATTGAGGGTAAAGTCCCGGTAATGATCCAAGCAACACGTGAACGCGCCATTCGAGAAGCGATCGCCTGGGCCGCGAAAGAGAAGCTGAAGGTAGTGCTCGCGGGCATCCGCAAACCTGGAACAACCCTCGCTGAACTGAAGGCGAAGAACATCCCAGTGATTCTCGGACCCACCCAGGAGCTACCCCTAGCCGAAGATGACCCCTATGACGAGGCCTACACCCTACCTGCGGAATTACACAAGGCTGGCGTGAAGTTTGCCTTCGGCAGCTTTGGCAATCAGTTCTCGCGGAACCTTCCCTATCAGGCAGCGTCGGCGGCCGGCTTCGGCTTGCCCTACGAGGAAGCATTGAAGTCCGTCACCCTTTACCCCGCCCAAATCTGGGGAGTTGAATCCATGATGGGTTCCGTGGAGAAGGGGAAATGGGCCGACCTGATCGTGACTGACGGCGACCCGCTCGAGGTCAAAACGCAGGTGAAAATGATGTTCATCAAGGGCAGGGAAGTCGATTTGGAGAGCAAGCACACGCGGCTCTACAAGCGCTATTTGGCGCGTCCTTGATGGCGCAGTTGGAGGTCCGTTGGAGGTCCGTGATCTACCCGTGGCGGGCTGGGCCTAGTCTACGAAACCGCGCCAGGTGTTTCCGTGCTCGTCGCGCAGCACGACACCGAACGAATCAGAGATGCCGGAAATGGTCTTGCCCGCGGAGTCGCGGAAGCGATAACGAATCGTGTCATCGGTTTGACGTTCGGCTTCGCCTCTCCAGACGTTGCCAAACTCATCCCGCAGGCGTATGAAGTCTCCGTATCCGGAGCCATACATGTGGGTACGGTTGTGCAGGGATTCGAATCGGTAGAAGCCTCCTGCAGCGGCCCCTTTGCGGCGTCGACGGTAGATCACATCGCGATTATGACGGCAGCCGCTGGCTTGGGGGATCAGACAAAAGCCCTAGATGGGCATCCTTAGTACACTGGGTTGTCCAGGACCAAGTGATCTCAGCTCTTGGGAAGGACCCTCGGTTTGATCACTGCGATCTGATGCGGCTTCATGACCGCAACCAACCGCTGAAACATCTCTTCGTCTTCATAGATGCCGGTGATGGCGCCTCCCGAGCCGGAAAAATTCGCACTCGCGCCAGTGCTTCTGGCAAGGCTGATCATC
>JAEUQE010000387.1 GCA_016789785.1 Bryobacterales bacterium | reverse complement strand
GCACCCCTTGAGAAGCACGGCCTTGTAGTTTCCGGCGCGAGTGCCGAGCGATTCGAGCAACTCCAGGTCCTCCACCTCGGCTACCGCCACCACGTCGGGTGATCCGAGTTGCTCGCGAATCGCAAGTGCCAGCTTCGCGAGTTTCAGTTCGAGCGCTTGCGGCGTGAGTTGCCGCACCAGCCTCTGGCAATTCATAAACGCGGTGCGAAGGAAGGCCGGCGGAGTGTTAAGGGAAGTGGGGGTGAGGCCACCATCGCTGACTCCGTAGTCGGAGGCGGGTTCCAGGCGGTAGGTTCCGAAGTCGAAGTGCAGCACGCCGGTCACAGGGGGCACAAGATCGAAGACCTTGGTGTTCTTGCGATAGAGCCCGCCCGATTGATCAATCATGAGCGGAGCAGCGTCGCTGATCGTGACCGGGAACAGCCGCACCGACGGTGGCATGCGATCCCATCGCACGGCGAGATACTCGCCGAAACGGGTGCTGGGGCTCACCACCACCGACGCGGGATATGCCACCAGCATGCCCTCATAGCGCTCCAGGGCTTCGGCGTCGCCGCCCACGGGATCGAGAATCACCGCGCGAGGCAGCGGCGCGGTACCTGTCATCTGGAAGGAGCCGCCATTGCGAAGGTCGATCTCCGTGACGCTGCCCGGATTGCCGGCGCGGGTAAACTCGATCAGCCGCCCCGTCGCGCGCACGGCCGCACCGGGTTCGGGAAGGTTGTTCGAGACGCCAAAAACAAAAACGCCATCGGATGTTTCCGCGCGTCCGTCGCCCGCAGGGTCTTGCAGGAAGAAACCTTGCATCCCTGGAAAGGCGCCGGTGACGACACCGGAGAGCGTCACGGTACGGTCCACGCAGGGCGATCGCGCGCCATCGCCTTGCACTTCCGGAATTGTCGAACACTGCGCCGCGAGCAACGCGGGGTACAGCAACCACAGCAACTTCATGAAAGAGTCCCCTTCTATAATAGAAAGTTGGACCTCGAAAAGACTCTGCTCCGAAAAGTTGGCGAAGCGATTGGACGCTTCAAGATGATCCGCGACGGCGATCGCGTGGCCGTGGGTCTGTCCGGCGGCAAGGACTCAGTGACGCTGCTGGAAGCGCTGTTGCTGTTGCAGAAGCGCGCTCCGGTGAAGTTCAGCGTTTGCGCATTCACCGTGGAGCAAGGCAAGTTTCTCAGTCCCATTCAACCAGTGGGTGAGTGGCTGCGGTCTCGCGGCGTGGATTGGACCTACTTTGAAGACAGTCCGTCGTTGCGGTTGCTGGAAGATCAGCCGGGGCACGGTTGCGATGTTTGCAGCCGGTTCCGCCGCAGGGCTGTCTATGAGATCGCGCGCAATCTCGGGGCGAACGTGGTTGCCCTGGGGCACACCGCGGATGACTTCTGCGAATCCTTTCTTCGCAACACGCTGTTCACCGGACGCCTGAGCGCGCTGCCTCCGGTGACCTATTCGCGCAAGAAGGAATTCCGGCTGATTCGCCCGCTCGTGTTCGTCACAGAAGACATCACCACGAGGTATGCGGCTTCGCTTGGGGCGCCGGTGGTTCCATGCGGGTGCTCGCAACGGACCGGCACGGTGCGGCGGAGTCTGCGCGATTTCTTTGCGGAGTTGGAACAGGAGTATCCGCATCTGAAGGACAACATGTTGTCGGCGATGGGCAACATTGATCCGCAGCGACTGCTGGATGTGCGCTATCTCGATCCCGAGGCGGAAGAATCGCCAACTGGTGCGTTTCCCATTCTGCAGGAAGCTTGAGCGGCATTCCGCGGGTTCGGGCTGATCTCGTGACCGGCGGGTGTCAACGGGAACGCAGTTGCTGTTTGGCGAGCGAGGTCCAGCGCCGTGCTTCTCCCCGGCGATGGTGAGGCATGGTTTGCGCCACGGCGATCGCGCTTTCGAAACTGCGCACTGCTTCGGCTTCCTGCCCCAGCCCTCGAAGCGCCTGGCCGAGCAACACCAAACCTTGCGGATCGTACTCGCGATGCTCCACGTAGCGGCGCAGGGCGGCAACGGCCGGATCGAACTTACGCAGATCCACATACGCAGCGCCTAACTCACGCCACACTTCGTTGCTCGACACTTTCTCGTTGAGCTTCGCCGCGCGCTCCAGAGCGTCGGCGCCGGCTTCGGGATTGCCTCGCTCCCGAAGCGAGCGTCCAAGGTGGAACAGGTAGTCGGCGTCTCGCGGGTCGATCTCGGCGGCGCGGCGGAACCGTTGCTCCGCCTGCTCCCAATCGCGGCGTTCGGCGTAGATAAGTCCCAGTTGGTAGTGGGCGTCGGCGTCGTGCTCGTTGAGAGTAAGTGCTTCCAGGTGCCGGCGGAATCCCTGCTGCTTGCCCAGGCCGCCAGTCAGAAGACTCACCTCTGATCCGATGCCGCCTCCCCACATCATGTAGAGATAGTAAAGTATCCAAGGCGACGCCAGGAAATAGAGCATGCCGCCGAGATGCGGAGCGAGGTATCCGGCGCCACCGGCCACGGCGGCACTTACGATGACGGCCCCAACGGCGGAGCCGGTTTCGCTGCCCATCACCGTGCGCAACGCGAACGCAGCGAGTACAAGAAAGTAGGCCAGTGCGGCGATCGGGAACCACGGGACGATTGCCTGCAGCACAGCCGACGGCAGATACGCCGCGGTCCACGCGTAGAGGACGCAGCAGAGAAGTCCCGCGAAGTTCTGCTGCACGGCGAAACCCGTGCGGACCCGGCTTTCGATGAGCGAGAGCAGGGCGATGGACAGCGGCACAAATACCGCGCTCCACAGAAACAGTGATTGGAACGCGCCGGAGGATGGACCTCCTATCCAATCCTCGGGCCGCACGGACCCACCGGGAGCGCCAGGCACTTGTTCGCGAATCACTTTCTTCATTCGCTCCCGTTGTTCCGGCGTGGGCGAAGCGCCTTCCGGGATCGTGGAAGTGATCTCCTCCATGTTGGAGATGAATCGCGCGCGCCGGATCTCGGTCGGGATTTGGAGCGCACCTGCGATCACAAGTGCAAAGACAAACGCGATGCCGAGGCGTCCCCTGTCCAGCGTCTGCGAAGGCGCTTTCCATGGACGGATCCAATACGCGATCAGAATCTCGATTTGATCACGAAGCATGCTGCTGTAAGTCTATCGGAGTTTGTTACGGTCTTGCTTAGTGCACCCGCAGATATGCTCTCGCCCCGGCCATGCCCGCGGTGCCGGTTGTGAGCGGGCCAGTCGCGCCACAGGCAATACTCTTCATTTCGGTAACGCAGACTTCAGTCTGCCGCCTCGACAGTCATGTTGAGGCCCGTGCTCGGGGCCAGTGAATCGCCTCTTCCGCCAGGTTCGCCCGCACTGCCTCACCCGCGCATTTTCGTTCACCTCGCCCTGCACCGACACGATCGCCGGTGCGGCAGGCTAAAGCCTAGCGCCACGGTGAAGTGCACGGCGCCGAAATGCAAAAGTGAAGAGCATTGCCCCTCAAGGCCAAGCCTGATCTGCCGCTTCCGAAGCTCGCAGGGTGGAAGTTATCGATTGTTCGCCCCTTGGAAATAAGGGCCACACGTAGAGAGTATTGCGGCTAGCTGCCTCGGAGGGAGGCGCCGGCGCGGGCCGCGGCACGCCTGCCGCTGTCGTACAATTTCGAGTGGCCACGTTATGAACACGCCTCTCACTCCCATCCGCTGCCTCTACCGCGCCATCGATCTCTTCGCCAGCAAGGTAGGAATCGTGTCCGGCGCGCGCACATTGACCTACGGTGAGTTTGGAGAGCGCGCTCTCAAACTCGCGAGTGCCCTCCGCGGGAACGGCATCGCAGCCGGCGACCGCGTGGCTTTCCTCAGTTTCAATAACCACCAGTTACTCGAAGGTTACTATGGCGTGCCACTCGCGCGCGGAGTGGTCATGCCGCTGAACGTGCGCCTGTCGATTCAGGAATTGGTTCCGATCCTCAACCATTCCGGTGCGAAGATGCTGATGTTTGAGAACGACTTTCTCCCGATCGTGGAGCAGATCAAGGCTTCGTGCGGCGAGGTCCGGCACTGGGTGGCGTTGAACGAAAAGTCCGGCCCTGCGGACATGACTTACGAGGAGTTACTGGACACGGGGACTCCCGATCCCGTCGATTACATGGACTTCGATGAGAACGCCGTGGCGGAACTCTTCTACACGAGCGGCAGCACCGGTACGCCCAAGGGCGTAATGTTGACGCACCGGGCGCTGTATCTGCATGCCTTGTCCGTGGCGACGCTGCTTGGCGATCCGAAGGATCTGGTGGATCTGCACACTATTCCTCTGTTTCATGCCAATGGCTGGGGCCGGCCGCAGGCCTCCACCATGATGGGATCGAAGCAGATCATGGTGCGGCGATTCGAGCCAACCAGCGTCTTCACGCTGATTCAGGAGCACCGCGCGACCGAGATGAGCCTCGTGCCGACGATGGCCAACGCCCTCCTCAACGCTCCGGACCGCACCCAGTATGACCTTTCCAGCATGCGTAAGATCATGCTGGGCGGCGCCGCGGCTTCCTCCGAGTTAGTAGCCCGGCTGGAGGCAACGTTCCAATGCGAGATACTTTCCGGGTACGGAATGACGGAAACCTGCCCCGTACTTACCACCGCACGGCCGAAGGGTACGGTCGACGAGACAGACCCCGCAAACCGTCATCGCCGCCGCGCCATGGCAGGCTGGGCCGTTCCGGGCGTGGAGGTGCGCGTGGTGGATGTGAACATGAACCCCCTGCCTCGCGACGGGAAGGCCATTGGAGAAGTGGTTGCGCGTGGCGATCATCTGATGGCCGGTT
>JAEUQE010000386.1 GCA_016789785.1 Bryobacterales bacterium | reverse complement strand
GCGGACCGTTGTGTCGATGGGCGAGCATTCCTCACCGCGCAGCGCTGCGTCCGGAGGAGAGAACCTCACGCGCACGGAAGGATCACGAAAGTAGAGCTTCGCCAGAAAGTACGTGTCCCAATCCGGATAGAACGGGTCGCCCGTGAGAAGAACACACGATC
The DNA here is from genome assembly GCA_016789785.1 of Bryobacterales bacterium. The sequence continues at coordinate 4,668 of JAEUQE010000386.1, read as the reverse complement.
CAGGGGCGGGCTTCGGATCCACTTTCCGAAATGACTCCACTAGGCGCCGCATGGGCATGGTCGCTCCAATCGGATCGCCTTGCCTGGACAGGTATGCTGCGTTCAGCGTCACCGCCACTCCGAATGCTGCACTGACGATCCAGACACCACGAAGCCGGAGTTGGCTCAGGGTCAGCGCGACATACATCGCCCAACCCGCCAGCGGCAGGTAGACGACGAATGGCTCGCGCGGCGTGATGAAGTTGAGAGGGAGAAATCCGAAAATTGCCAGGACTGCCGCCACGGTCAAGGCGCGTGATCGAACGAACAACACGTGCACGGTCATCAGCAGATAGGCGCAGATCAACATCGCGTCGGAAAACGGCATTTGGAAGATGGCGGCGAGAAGGCTGCGGGAGGTCTCCAGATATCGCGACGCGGTGAAGACGGGATGATAGGCGGTCGACGCGGCGAGCGGACTGATGGCCTTTCCTACCGCAAAAGCCACCGACATTGTGAACATGGCGGAGAGCAACCGCAGGCGGCGCGTGCTTGCGAACCAATCATGGGCCGCGCAGACGAGGGGCAGCGTCACTGCCATCTCCTTCGAGTTAAGCGCGCCAGCGAAGAGAATGAGCACCAGCGCCGCGTAAGCGCCCCGAAGGTAGGCGAGCAGCGTCGAGCAGAAGAACAGATAGCAGAGCGAGTCAAAGAGCGTGCCGTTGCTGTACCAGATCAGCATCAGGGCCGGGTGGATGGAGCCGAGAACAGTGGCCGCTGCGGCGGTGTATCGGTCGCCGGTGACCTCGCGGGCCGTGAAGTAGAGCACGCCGATGTTCAACAGCACCAACGAAAGGCACACTGCCCGGAACGCTGCGATTTGGAAGCCGAACAGGGAATAGACGGCGAGATACAGCACTCCTCCGGCGGGACGGTAGCCATCGGAGAAGAACAACAGGTTGGCCTGAAGCAGCCCGGCCCAGCCCATCTGCCAGTAGCGATAGAGGTTGTTCGTATCGTCCGTGGAGAAGTGAGCGCGTACCGATCCTCCAGCAAACCACCACCACACCAAGGCCAGAGCAAGCCAGAACGCACCCGCAGTCAAGCGAGCCCGCATCTTTCGTAAGATAACAGTCCGCGGAGCCGGCGCAAATCATGCGAGCCCGGCAGTCACGTGAGAGGAGTGCCGTCAACGGGTTCGATAAGCGTACAACACGCCGCCGAGCGCATCGCCGCGCTTGAACGTGCGGCCCGTTTGGCCAGTGGCGTTATGACAGTCCACACAGCGCTGGTCGCTTGCGAGGGTGGGTCGCGCCGCGATGTTCCAGGTTCCGTGTTTCGCCTCGAACCCTTTGCCGCCGTCGCGGAAGGTTCTCATGGCCCGATGCGCAAGAGGATAGATCGCTTGCAATCCGGGCAAGGCGTCGGGATCCGGAGGTAGCGTCCCCCGCGGCAGGCCTTTACCAGGCGTCACCATGCCGGGACCTCGAAGCGCACGCGCGTCGTGACGTTCCGTCATCCGGCCGAGCACTGCGGCGCCCACCAGATACAAACCCATCTCTACGTTATGCGCAACGAGCTTCGACACGACGTTCCTCTCGACTTCGTCTTTCGGATGGAAACTATGGGTCATGCGCGTCCGGAGCCCTCCGTGTTCGAGTTCTGACACCAAGTGGCGGCCAAGGCCGCGCACGTCGACAATCCGCTGCATTCCGAACTCGGGGGCGAGAGGATCCGCAAGGCGCTTCTGCACGAGGGCGTCAAACTCCTCCACCGCTTTCAACGGATCAAACGGATCCTTCTCCGAATCCGCCATTGCCAGCAGCACAGCACACAATCCGAGCAGAATCAGCGCATGTCGCATTCCGTCACCTCTTTGAAAGAGGTGACACACGAAATCTCCGGAGCGTGCAAGAGACTCGTTGCGTATTCCGCAACTGGTGATGCAACCTTATGCCGCTCAGACTCGTCTCCCTACCAGAACAATGAATCGCCCGGTGGCCGGAATCGTGCTCCTCGGGGTGGCTCTGGGACTCCTGGCACAAACCCAAGGCCCCATCCAACCCCGTGCGCCGAAGCCTCCGAGTCCCCCGAAAGACGAAGTCCCGATCGGCGAGCCGGCCTCCAAGAAAGAGGCCCAACCCGAGCCTCCTCCACCCGCACCGAAAGAACCAATCTGCGCGAAAGACTTCGAAGATCCCGGCCGCCCGGTGATGAAGCGTGGATCGTCCCAACGCGCCTCGAAACCGCTTTGCGAAGAACTCGCCGTCCCCATCAGCGGCCGCCCCTTGAGCGATGGGGAGGAAGCGGCCGGCGCGCCCCCTCTCACGCTTTACGACAAGGTTCGGATCCGTGCCAGCGACTACACGGACCAGTTGCCGAACTTCATCTGCGAACAGTTGATCCGCCGCAGCCAAAGCAGCAACTCCGGCAAGACGTGGAAGCATCGCGACACGGTCATGGTCGAGGTGATGATGGTGGACGGGAAAGAAGATTACGGCAACGTCCGCCGCAACAACCGGAAGGTGGAGTGGCAGAAGGTAAAGGAAACTGGCACATGGTCGTTGGGTGAATACGGCACGATTCTGATCGACATACTGCATCCCGCAACAAATGCGGCGTTCACCAAACGCGGCGAGGATAAGATCGGCACACAGGTGCTCGAAGTGCATGACTACCTTGTCCAGAAAGAGAATTCGCACTGGAAAGTCGACTTCGAGGGCCGCCGCTATCAGCCGAAGTATCGCGGCGCGCTGTGGATCGACCCCAAGGACCACATGGTCCACCGCATCGAAATGGAGTCTCTGAACATGCCCGCGGACTATCCTGTGCGGCATGCCGAGATGATTCTGCAGTATGGTCCTGTGAAGATCGGCGAAGAGTGGTACCTGCTGCCCCTCCACTCCGAGAATCTGGCGTGCTTTGCGGGCACATCGAATTGCACCAAGAACGAAATCGACTTCCGCAACTACCGCAAGTTCAGCACTGAGTCGAACGTCTCCACCACGGAATCCACCATCACGTTCGATGGCGAGGAGAAGGCTCCCCGCAAGAAGAAGTGAGCGCTATCATCAACAACATGGCCAAGGCACTCAAGATCGCCGGTGGCGCCGTGGCGGCAATCGTTTTGGTTGCTGGCGGTGTCCTTCTGCTCGCTGACCCCAATCAGTTCCGCGGAACGATTCAGGGGCAACTCGAGACCGCGCTCAACCGGAAAGTGTCGCTGGGCGCGATGAAGCTCAAAATCTTCCCGCTGTCGGTTCGCGTGGAGGATGTGTCGATCGCGCAGATCGCTGGTGTCCCGGACGGTAAGCCGTTCGTTGCGGCGAAGGAAGTCGTGGTCCGTGTCGATTTGATGGCGCTGCTCAAGAAGCAGGTGCAGGTACAGTCGCTGCAAGTGGTCGAGCCGGTGGTGGAACTGCTGAAGCTTCCCAATGGAGCATGGAACACCGGCAGTGGCGGTTCGCAAACTCCGGCGCAGTCGGGCGCAAATCCGGACCTGCGCCTCGCGGAACTGAGAGTGGTGAATGGCGCGGTCGGCATCACCGATCTCGCTGCGAAGAAACCCCGCGAGGAGTACAAAGGAATCGATCTCAGTCTGCGCGACTTCGCCTTCGGCAAGCCATTTCACGCGGACCTCACCGTACATCTCCCGCAGAACATCGATCTCGAAACGGCACTCGACGCAGTGTACGATCAGGCGGCGGGGATGCTTCAGCTCACGAAGCTCGAAGCCAAGCTTGGCGGGCTCGCCCTGGCCGCGAACGGCTCCGTGCGCACCGCATCCACACCGGCGCAGTTGGATCTCAAGCTGAAGACCACGAATTCTTCCATCACCGAACTTGCGAAGGCTGCGGCGGCGTTCGGAACGGCGTTCTCGCCGGACATGAATGTCGAGGGCAAGCTGGATGCCGACCTCGCGATCAGCGGCCCGGCGAGTCAGGCAGCCATGAATGGCCGCATCGATTTGAAGCAGCTTGTGGTGAATCGCAAGGGCTGGAAGCAGCCGGTGCGGATTCCCGCGATGCAGATTGCATTGACGCCGGATGCGGTGCGGACAACGCCGTTTGTCGTCGAGTCCGGGGGGACGCGCATCAACGCCTCCGCGTCGGTTCTGCAATACACAACGCCCGAAGGGACCGTGGAAGCATCGCTCAGTGCGGCTGGCGCCGATCTCGGTGAGTTGCTCAATGTCGCGATGGCGTATGGAGTGAACGCGCTCGACGGAGCTACTGCGGACGGCACCGTGTCGATCGACATGCGGCTCCGCGGCAAACTGAAAGGCTCCGCTCCCTGGGACTATGCGGGTAAAGGCAGTCTGCGAAACGGCACTCTGGCACTTGCCGCCTTCAAGAAGCCTCTGCAGATCGCCAATGCGGACATCAAGTTCGAGGAGGATCGGGCAGTAGTGGATAACCTCGTGTGCTCGCTTGGATCGAGCAACCTGAAGGGCTCGGTCAGTGTGCGCAATTTCTCCGCGCCGGACTTACGATTCAACGGCGATCTCGATCAACTGAACGTCGCCGAGCTTCAGCAACTTACCGCCGGTCCGGCCGCTGGTGCACCTGCCGGTGACGCGAAGCCCGCCAGGAAGCAGCCCTCGAAGTTGACTGGTCAGGGCAAGGTGTCGATCGGCAAACTGGTCTACGATTCGCTGACGCTAAATCAGGTGAAGTCCGATGTCACCAT
>JAEUQE010000385.1 GCA_016789785.1 Bryobacterales bacterium | reverse complement strand
CGTTATCCGCAGACTTTCCAACGACCGCGGGAGTTCTTCAACGATCGAGGCTTGGGATTGCCAGCGCCGGGTTCGTGACGAGATTCAACAAAGACTCCCTGGCAGTGGAGTTCGCAACGTACCTTGGCAGTCTCGGCACGACTGTTCTGACCGGAATCGCAATTGGCGGCGATGGTCAGCCCGTGTTGCTCGGGGCGACGACAACGGCAGGTTTTCCCTTCTCGCCGGGATCCTACGATCCTCCCGAATTGGCGCCAGACACCCGATTGGTTGCCTTTCTCGCAAAACTCAATGGTACTGGGACCAGCGTGACTTACGCCGCGCGTTTGTTCGAAGTGCAGGACGTACCAGCTATCTCTTCCTTTAGTCGGGCCGCGACGCGCGTGGTAGCGGACGGCACTGGAGTGGCTACCGTATTCTATGGCCTTTCCCGATCTCCCCTTCGCGTCTGGAAACTCAGTGCGAACGGAACCACGGCGCTGTTGGCGAAATCGATCCCGGGCTGGGCATCGGTCGAATCACTAGCACTGCTGCCCGACGGGTCGTACCTTTTGGGAGGTGTGGACGCCGGATTCGCGCCGCTTGGGCCCGATAGTCTGGTTCTTCGCAGTCCCGGGCCATCGAGTGACTCGCTGTTACTGATCCGCATCGACCCGACAGCATCGCAAGTGCTCTCTGCGCGCTTGATTCCCGGGAGTGTTCCTATGGCTGCGGTAGGGGCTAGCGGGGATGAGTACGTTGCCGTTCGAACGAATTTCCCAGGCCAGACCCCTGTCACTCCAGGAGCCATTCAAGAGACTACTTTTTCTAGTCAGTTTGGTGGCTCGGTCGGGGTTCTCAGACTGGTTGGTGGTGGTACGTGCCACGCGATGGTGGCCTCCGGTTTCGACCTCGCGATCCCTCTGTCGGGAGGCAATGGCCTGATACCGATCGACGCGCCGCCGAATTGCACTTGGATGGTCACTATTGACTCGAACTGGATCGGTTTGAACACTTCTGTTACCGGTATTGGTACTGGCTCACTGCCGTACACCGCTATGCCTCTCGGTCCAACGGAGGCTGGGCGGAGAGCGACGCTTTCTCTCTCGAACGGGCCGTCGGTTGTGCTGACACAGGGGCAGCCCGTAGCCTGCCCTGCCGCAACCCTCGATCTCACGGACATTCTGAGCGGTTCGTTGTCTGGGCAGCCCTTTCGCATCTCGCCCGCTGGCGGCAACTTTGTGGGCACGATCAACCCGTCCCCTGGATGTCCGTGGACGATTTCCCCGCAGGCCGATTGGATGACGATTTCGCCGGTATTGAGCGGCATTGGTCGCGCCTCCATTGCGGTCCAGATTTCGCGGAACGACGGCCCAGCCCGAGCGAGTGCAATCCGCCTCAACAACGTGAATGTGCTGGTAAACCAGGATGCGTGCGCATACTCCGCCCTTCTCTCGGTGTCCGCTTTCCCAGGAGCTTCTGGCACATTGCCGTCGTTTCGGGCCGCGGCAGGTTCGTTGGCCGTGAACACATCGCCATCCTGTGGATGGAGCGTGGCCTCCAGTGCGGCATGGTTCCGCCTTTCTGGCGATACGAACATGCGAGCCGGGAACGGTGCCGTGAGGTTTGTGGCGGATGAGAACCCGCTGACAACAGCCCGGGCTGTGACAGTGACGGTGGGCCCTGCGAGTTTCTCCTTCTCACAGCCCGGGCGGGACTGCCTACTCACGATCAGTTCGCCGGCGCAGACGGTTCCAGCCTCGGGCGGCACGGTCAACATGTCCACAACGGCGTCCTCGAATACCTGTGCGATGAGCCACGTGGCCACTCCGCCCGCCACCAACTTCTTTGGGACGGGCGGTCTCCAGGGGTCGGCGACGATGGTGGTTCCGGCGAACACGAGTCCGATTCCGCGTGCGTTCCGGGCCAGTGTGGGCCGGGCTGGTGGTCTGATGTCGATCCCCTTCATACAAGAAGGCGTCAATACTCCAGCGCCGTTCACCGATGTTCCAACCAGTCACCCGTTTCTGAATCACATCACGATCATTAAGGATCAGGGAGTTGACCGCGGCTGTAGCGTTGACGGACAGCGGTTCTGCTCGGAAACGCCGATGACGCGCGCGGAGATGGCAGGCTTCTTATCCGGGGCGGGGGCGCCTCTGGCGGACCTCTCCGTTCTGGGTACGCTCGACAACCCGCCGGTGTTTGATGATGTCCCTGCAACGCATCCATACTTTCGCGCCATCCAGGCGATCCGAGCCGCGCGGATTACGATCGGTTGCAGCACTCGTCCGGCCCGCTACTGCCCCGACGCGCCGGTCACGCGTGGCGAAATGGCGGCGTTCATCGTGCGTGCCGTGCTTCGTTCGGACGACTTTGAGTACGACGGCACGCCCCACTTCCAGGACGTTCCCACGACGCATCCGTTCTTCCGCCACATCCAACGGCTCCGCAACCTCGGCATCACCGTCGGCTGCGGCAACGGCAACTTCTGCCCCAACGATACGAACACCCGCGGTCAAATGGCTGCTTTCATTGTCCGGGCGTTTCTTTCGGGCTTGTTCAACTAGCGCCCGAACCCGCGAAACGCGTCTTTCGATTTCGCTTGCGAATCCGCGCGTGTGGATGTAGACTGTCTACATCCATGCCTGGGAAACAACCGGACCGCGTCGAACTGCTGCAAGGCACGCTTGACATGCTCATCCTTCAGACACTGCGCTGGGGCGAGCAGCACGGCTACGGCATCGCCCAGGCGATCCGGTCAGGATCCGGCGATGCACTGCAAGTGGAAACAGGATCGCTCTATCCCGCGCTGCACCGGCTGGAAAAACAGGGCTGGATCCGAGCCGGATGGAAAACGTCGGAGAACAAACAGCGCGCGAAGTATTACAAGCTCACCGCGGCGGGGCGAAAGCAGTTAGCCGGCGAGGTGTCTCGCTGGAACCGGCTGGCCGAGGCGATCGCCGGGCTGCTGAAAGGAGAACCCGCATGACATGGTGGCGCCGGCGCGAGCAGGAGTTGCGCGAAGAACTCGATGCGCATCTGGCAATGGCAGTACGCGACCGCATCGAACGCGGCGAGGATCCGAAGGCTGCCGAGGCAGCGGCTCGCGCCGAGTTTGGCAACCGAGGGCTGATCGAAGAAACCACGCGCGACGTGTGGGGTGCGCGCTGGGCGTTCGACGCTTTGCAGGATCTGCGTTACGCCATGCGCGGGTTGGTGAATCAACCGCTGTTCACCTCAGTCGCGGTGGCCTCGCTTGCCTTGGGCATCGGCGCGAATCTCGCAGTGTTCACGATTCTCTACACGGTGATGCTGCGCACTCTTCCCGTGCGCGAACCGGGTCAGTTGGTGGAACTGCTCCAGAAGTATCCGGGCGAACCGCGCGGCAACGGCTATTGGACACGAGCTTCGTACCAGCACTACAGCGGCTCGGCCCGTTCGTTCTCAGCCATGATCGGCGCTTCCTGGGACAACGTGGCGCGGATCGATTCATCGCCGGAACCCGTGGTGGCCGAAAGCGTCACCCCGAACTACTTTTCCGAACTTGGCGTGCGCCCCGCGCTCGGGCGGCTGATACAGGAAGGCGATGAAGGTTCGGCGGTGCTGAGCGACGGCTTTTGGGCGGCGCGCTATCATCGCGACCCTGGCATCCTTGGCCGAAAGATCCTGGTTGGCGGAAAGCCGGTGACTGTCGTCGGCGTTGCCGACCCCTCGTATCGAGGTCTGCGGGTGGATGCCGCCACCAGCGTATGGCTTCCGTCGAAACCGGATGGCGGTTTGGCGCTGGTGGCAAGACTCAAGCCGGGCGCCACTCTTGATCAGGCGCGCGCGGAGATGGCGGCGCTCTACCGTTTCACCATCGAAGAGCGGCTGGCCTCGGGCAATGATCCGCTGGTGAAGAAACTGCAAGTCGAGGTGGAACCATGCGGGGCGGGGCTTGCGCGCACCCGCGATTACCTGGGCCGCCCCATCACGGTGCTCATGGCGGCTTCGGCAGCGCTGTTGCTTCTGGCGTGCCTGAACCTGGCCGGGATGCTCACGGCGCGTGGCGCGGCGCGGATCCGCGAGATCTCGCTTCGGCTGAGTTTGGGCGCCTCCTACGGACGTCTGCTGCGGCAGTTCCTCACGGAGTCGCTGTTGCTTGCCATGTTGGGGACGGTGGTGGGCGCGGGCGTTGCGTACGCGAGCATCGTCTGGATGCTGCGCATCTTCACCAGCGGACGCCCACATCAGCAGATCCGTCTCGACATCCAGCCGGATCCGGCCCTTTTGCTCTTCGCACTCGCGATCATGGTGCTGACCTGCGTTACGTTCGGACTCGCACCGGCATGGACGGCCTTGCGCGAGGTCAGCCGAGCCGCCGCACTGCGATTTCGCGGACGCCACGGGAACTCGGGCCGCGCGTTGATTGCGGTGCAAGTAGCGCTGTCGATGGCGCTGGCGGTCTCGGCGGGCGCCTTCAGCGTTCACCTGCGTGCCCTCCGCCGTGCGGATCTCGGCTTCCAGCGCGATGGAGTATTGCTGCTGACGGTGGATCCGTCTCGCAGTGAATACCGCGGCGAGAAGCGAGTGACGGCTTATCGCGATCTGATCGAACGTTTCCGCAACGAGCCGGGCGTGGAGTCGGCTTCGCTGGCTGCACCAACGCCGTTGCATGGTGCGGGCGCGGGCGGGTGGGGCTCGGTGGAAGGGATCACCGAGCGCCCTGAAGACCGGCGCCGGATCTCCATCGCTTATGCCGCGCCGGGATACTTCTCCGCATTGAAGATTCCCTTGCTCGCGGGCCGTGATTTTTCGTTTGGAGATCTTACCAACTGGCGTGTGGCGGTGATCAACCGCACGCTTGCACAATACTATTTCCCAAATCCCATAGACGCCATTGGCAAGCGCATCACGATGGACAAAGTGACCCTCGCACGTGAGCCGGCCACCTACGAGATCATCGGCGTGGTTGGCGATACGAACTATGGGGAGATCCGTGAGGACGCCTATCGCGGCATCTATCTCGCATCCTTTCGAGGCGGCAGCGTGCTGGGCAGCACCTT
>JAEUQE010000384.1 GCA_016789785.1 Bryobacterales bacterium | reverse complement strand
GAAGACGGATCTGCGCAGCGCCGATGCTTCTGGCGTCGATTTCACCGATGCCAATGTGGAGAAGGTGAACTTCTCCGGCACGAATGTGTGTGGCGCGAAGATGTCGGTGGTGAAGAATCTGGTTGCCGAACAGTTGGTCAGTCTCAAGAAGGACGACGCGACCGAACTGCCGATCGACTTCCTGTTCTAATAGCCGTGCTTTTGACTTCTGCACTTCACAACTGAGCGCCCGACTCTTCACCTCTGCACTTCAGAGCCGAGCGTCCGGCTGTTCACTTCTGCACTTCAAAGCCGAGCGCCTCACCGTGGCACAGGCACTCGTGTCTGCCGCGCCGAGACGACTCGTCTCGGTGCAGGGCGAGGTGAACGAAATGCCTGGTGAGGACGGGCTTGGCGAGCCGCGCGGAAGAGTACTGGTGGTCGACCGCCGAAGATCCACCAGAGACGCTTCGCTGGCCCCGATCCAGCTCCTTCTGCTCTGCGGAGTTACTGCACGCTTGCCGTACCGACACTGACTCGTCTTGTTGCAAGGCGAGGTGAACGAGAATGCGCAGTGAAGGCGGAGTCGGCGAGATCGTGCGGGAGAGTACTGGTGGTCGACCGCCCATGATCCGAGGGGCGACTCTCCGGTCCCGACCACGGGCCTCGACATGAGTGTTGAGCCGGCAAAATGAAGTCTGCGTTACCGGCTACGGCGCACCCGGCTGACTGAGCCACATTCCACGAAGTCCAAACAAGTGGATCAGATGCTGCTGCATGATCCGTTCCCCCGCGCCCGGTTCCACGCGAGTCACTGTCGAATCGCCACCGTAGCCGCCATACGCAGCCGTACGCAGGTCCGGCACATAGCCTGCCCACACTCCACCATTCGCGTACGTGTATCCGTAGAACAATGCAAACGGCACGTCGGCCTGCTCTTTCCATGTGGTCTGCAGCTTGTGCATCGCCTCACCCGGCAGAGTGGCAATCGCGATCTCGCGGCCGATGAGCACGGTGCTGATTCCGATCTCATGCGTGCGATCCTTTTCCCAACGGTCCGCAAATCGCAGGGATGCCGACTTCGCGGAGACCGGCAAACTGGTCTGTGTGACGGACCGCATTCCGCTTCGTGACTTCAGCACTTCCGCCGCGAGCAGTTTCCCCATACGGTCCACCTGCGCGAAGTCTTTCTCTTCATCCTTTGCGCGGCCGAGAAACAGCGGATTGATATCGCCCGCGCCGCCCTGCACGAACATTGCCTGCACACCTGGAATTGCCGCTTCCAAAGCAGCCTGCATCGCACCCGGGAAGTCAGCGGAGTACTTGCAGTTGGACGGGCCGAGCACCACGGAATGCACCGCGTAGTGGACCAGGAGTGCGCGCGCATCTCCGGAGGGATCGTGCACTTCGAGAAGTTGAAACTCGGGATCGAGCGGACCGTACGGTACCCGATCCGGATTGTCGAATGCCGCTCGGGCGCGGCCATGGCCACGCTTCACCAGACGGTTGTATCCGAGCCGCGCTTCACCGCGTCCCGTACGCAGACGTGCTTCAAACATCGATTGCGAAGCTTTCGCGATCGCGTCGAACACCTTGTTCTCCAGTTGCTCGCGATACGCCGGCGCGCCCGGAGTCTGGCCGAGCGGCGACGTGGGCGTCTGCGCCGACGGCAGAAACATTGGCCCCGAATGCGTGTGCGACGCAGCCAGCAATAGCACCGGAATCTTGAGTTCCTCCGCCACGCGCTGATGAAGCTTCGCCGAAACAATGCTGCCGAGATCCAGCGTCACAATCGCCATGCGTGTGAGTGCGCTTTCCAGGATGAGCACCTTCGCCATCAGTGGATCGTGAACACCGTTCGACGGGCCACAGGCGCGATTCGAGTAGCCGTACATGGGCATTGATTCCGACGGCGTGATTTCGGCCTTCGCCACTCCCGCACGCAACGGAACAAGCTCATGCACCAGCACCTGATCCTGTGGCGTCATCACGCCTTGCGGACTGCGTCCTTCGAAATGCCGCTTCACGATCAGTGTGCGTCCGTCGGCCGAGAGTTCATAACGGTCGAGCAATAGGATGTCGTTCGGTCCGAACTTGCCCGACGTTCGCATCTCAAGCACCGCACCATCCCACTTGGTGACGGCTTTCATCGCATTGCCAAGCACGTCGTTGGTGCGCTCCACTGCATCGGTGGAATAGAACATCGTGCCCTCGGCCGGACTGCCGTTCGCGACTTCCAGGATCTTCATGATCAGGACCGGGTCGCGATGGTCGATCTGCACCACTTTCGATTGTGGCGGCTGTTGGCGGGCAAACTGGCTCTTCGCGACGGAAAGGCGCCATTCGCCCGTGAAATCAGGCTTCGGCGCGGCGATGGCAAGGCTTGAGAATGCGATCCACAGGAGCGGTTTCATTCGCGAAATATGATACCGCAGAGGTCCACTGATCAGAGCAGCAGAATCCCTTGCCGGACACCAATGGTCACCGCTTCCGTGCGGCTTCCCGCGCCCAGCTTGCCCATCACCGACGCGATGTGGAACTTCACGGTGTGGTCGGAGATGTCCAGGCGCCCGGCGATCTGTTTGTTGCTCAAGCCCGCGGCCACCAGCCGCAACACTTCCGTTTCGCGCGGAGTGAGGGACTCTCCTTGCGGTTCTACGGGACGCGGTTCGGGAATCGTCGCCATGGTGAGCAGCGGCTGTGCCTCTTGCGGGTGAAGCACCATCAGCCCCGCAGCGGCCGCGTAGATCGCGGCATGCAACTCCTCCGCACGCACATCCGATGGCAGCACTGCGCGAATGCCGGAACGCAACGCCTCCACGATCCACAGCGGCTGCGGATCGTCAAGCAACACCACTACCGGCAGCGCTGCCAGCGCCAAAAGCTCACGTGGCGGCTCGTTCTCCTGACGGTCCGCCGAGATCACCGCGACGTCCGGCTGCACTTCATCCAGCAAGGTGGCGAACGATTCGAGATCCGAAGCAAGGCCCGTGATGTGGAACCGGTCGTTCCCGCCAAGCATCGCCTGCAGACCGGACCGCGCCAGCCCGTTCGCTGCCATCAACGCAAGCCGGATCATGCGGCGGAGCGTCCCTCCTTCGGTGTCGTGGCGATGCGGTAGAAGTCGTTTGCCACATTGCCGGGAATCGCCAGTGCGAGCCCGCCCGCGATCATCGTGTTGATGCCGATGATCTCGCCGGCTGCGTTGACCAGAGGCCCGCCCGAGTTGCCCGGTGCGAGACGCACAGCCGCCTGCACCCAATTGTTCGGACCCAGCCCCTGCAGGGGACCCACCTGATACACCGCGCCTGTGCTCACTGCGCCCACGAAGCCGAGCGGATTGCCCACGGCCATCACGATCTCACCCGCGCGCAGGATACTCGAATCGCCGAAGGAAGCCGCTGGCAATCCGATGGTCTCCGCCTTCAGCAGCGCCAGATCGTGACGTCGTGCGAACGCGAGAATGCGCACTGGAAAGCGACGTCCGTCCCAAAGCTCGATGCTGACGTTGCGGCCCCGGATGACGTGGGCGTTGGTGAGAATGTAGCCGGTGCTTGAAACGATCACACCGGAACCACTGCCGCTTCGCCCGCTCGCCACTTGAACCGTGGAGCGCCGCAGTTTCTCCGAGATCTGCCCAGGGTTCATTCCGCCTCCCGCTTGCGTTCACCAATCTGCACTTCCAACTCCACGCGCTTCCCGCCGCGAATCAACGATACATGAATGGCGCGACCCACCGAGCCCGGACCGAGCATCCCTTGCACGTCGTCGCTATCGCGGACCGGCTGATTGTCGAAGCCCACGAAGATATCGCCGATGCAGATGCCTGCCTGATGCGCGGGAGTGCCGTCTTCCACCGAAAGCACGATCACACCGGTTGGGCCGGGCTCGATCATCAATGCATGCATCGACTCTGGAAGCGGTACGGCTCGCAATCCGACACCCAGGTATCCGCGCGCAACATACCCCGCGGCCAGCAGCGACGGCAGTACTCGATTCACCGTGCTCGCGGGAATCGCCACCGCGCCGAAGCGTGAGAACGCCTGCGTCGCGATGCCGATCAGGTCGCCCTTCGCATCCACCACCGCGCCTCCACTCGAACTCGGATACAGCGAGTAGTCGAGTTGCACGAAGCGATCGACATCGCCGCCACGCCAGGTTCGCCATGGCCCGCCGATGGAACTGATCACGCCCATCGACGCGGTCGCGCCACGTTTCGAGCGCCCCACGGTGAGTGTGAGATTGCCCGGCTTCCACGCCTCTGCGTTTGACAACGTGGGAACAGGCAGTTCAATCCCATCGAAGCGAAACGCGGCCAGCCCCGTCGATTCATCTTTGCCCGCGAGTGTGCCTTTGTGCTTCGATCCATCGGGTGCTGTGATCTCAGCTTCAGTGAAGCCCTTCAGCACATGCTCCGCGGTCACAACCACGCCGTTTTGCCAGTAGACGCCGCTGGCCGGCACGCGCGGGTGCGTCTGCACCGACACGACATAGCGGCCCGCCGACTCCACAACCTTCGCCAGATTCTCTGAAACAGTGACAAGATCCATCTCCATACTTCGAGCATGCGCCTGAACCTGTGCTGTCCGCATCGCCCGATTGGCTAGGTGCACCATTTTTCACTCTTACACTCTGCCTGGAGTTTGGACGTTTGAGGCCCGAAACCGCCTGGTACCAAGAAGAGCGCCACTGCGCCGTCAGGGTGGATCTATCCCCGCGAACGGCTGGAAGAAGCCCAGTGACGAAGCATTTTCATGCGCTTTCGTCAGTGGGCAAAAGGGTTCCCTTTCTCCCACTTCCGGAACACGCTCTACACTACGACTGACCGGGTGCTTGTGGTTGGAAACTACCAGTAAGCTTTAGAATTGAAATGGATTCTGCGATGCGCTCCATTGAAAATACGCTTGGGCTTTGGGTATCCGGTTACCTTTCCTCGGCCCAAGTTGTCGAATGGGCAACCAAGGAACTTGAAAAACTCAACAATCCTCCACCCGAACTCCTCGACCTCGTCACCGATGGTCCTGAACGGTGCCTGAAGAGGCCGTCGTACGATTTCCGAGCTCGACCAGAAAACTTG
>JAEUQE010000383.1 GCA_016789785.1 Bryobacterales bacterium | reverse complement strand
CCTGAATCATCCGAAACTGTTTCCAGCGGCTGCGGTACGTTCGGGCTGGAAATGGTAATCTTCGCTCCGGTGACGACACCACCGCCGGAATCCGTCACCGTTCCCAAGATGGAACCGAAGTTTTCCTGCGCCGCCAACGGCAGCGTCGACAGAAGCAGGAGACAGAGTAGCCCCTGCGCGAGGCGAACAAACCTCGCCCCAATCTGGTACTTCGTTGGACTGTAGTGCTCCTGCGCCGGCAGGAGCGCCGGGGGCGAGAGAATGACTGCGATCGAAGCCCGGAACGCGGTAGCGGTCCTTCGGGCCCCATGATTTTGCGGTTGCATGGTCTTGCTTCCTTCCAGTAGGTAACTCGATCGAGGCCTGCCGGTGCTTCAAGCGCCGGCTGCCAGTCCCGGAGACTCAGCGTTAGAATCCCGAGCGAAACGCATGGCAAGCCGCGAGGCCAACTGTTAAGAATCCAAAGACCAAGAGCGAAAACGGGCAGCGGTTGAAGAGCGCGAATTCACCCCTCACAAACGACACCCAACCCATTACCAAAACCCTCAAAGCTGTCGCGCTTTCACGAGCGCGCTCGCCATTCCTGTCTTGCCCGTAACTGTAACATGAGTTAAGGCCGCCAGCACCGGAATGTAACGGAATAACAGAACCCACTTTACAGTGGGTGGCAACTTTTTACAAATGAGGCATTGACTGAAAGGCGATCAAGATGCTCGCCATTCTTCCGCGTGAACCTTGACGGATTTGTCCAATAAACGCGGAAAGTTCAGAGTTCCCAGTTCAGGGTTTGGCCGTGGACGGTCACCTCGCGGAATCTCGGGGGCCAAGCGGGCGGGGCCATCTGGCTGCTCCAGTTCTTCCAGGAAGCCCGTAACTCGTTCACAAGGGAGACCCTCTCTGGTGACAAGTCGGTCTTTTCCGCAGGATCGGCGGCGAGGTTGTACAGCCGGGTGAACTGGTCGCCGAACTCGATCAACTTCCACTGGCCCTTGCGCACCACACGAGCGTTGCCGCATCGCCAGAACAGAATCTCGTGCGGCGCGGAACGGTTCCTGCCCGTCAGGTAGGGAAGCAGATTGATGCCATCGAACTCGATGTTCTCGGTCAGTTGCATGCCTGCCGCGGCAAGCAAGGTGGGGAGGAGGTCGCGAGAAACGACCGGATGCTTGTAAATCTGCCCGGAAGGTAAGCGGCCCGGCCACTGCATCAGAAATGGGACTCGAATTCCGCCCTCGTAGTAACTTACCTTTTCGCCGCTGAAGGTACCGTTTGAGCCCGCGCCGGTCATCATCGGGCAGCCATTATCGCTGAGAAAGACGACCATCGTATCCTGGTCGAGTTTCGTTTCTTTGAGCTTCGCCAGCAACCGGCCGACGGCGTCATCCATGGCTGCAGTCATCGCGGCGAGCATGCGATGTTTTTCGTTCTTGATGGAATCGAAACGCCGCAGATACTTCGTGGTCGCCTGCAGAGGGGTGTGGACGGCGTTGAACGGCAGATACAGAAAGAACGGATCCGCCTTGTGACCGTCGATGAACTTCTCCGCTTCATCCCCGAGGATTTCCGTGAGGTAGCGATCGTCACTGATCTCCTGTTGCCCGCGCAGAAGCGGCGCCGACCGTTTCGATGGAATGCGCCCGGCCGCTCCGTCCGCCGCGGTGGCGTGGGCATCCGGCGTACGTTCCGTGACGAAGTCATCCGCTCCGGGCAGGAATCCCACGAACTCATCAAAGCCTCTCTCATTGGGGTGATAGCCAGGCCGCGCCCCCAGGTGCCACTTCCCAAACATGCCGCTCACGTAGCCGGCTTCCTTCAAGTAGGACGGAAGAATCTTTTCCGACTTCGGCAGCCCGAAGTTGATCTGCGCCTCGCGCTCCACGGGACCCGAGTTGAATTCGTGCCCGAATCGGTGCTGATACCGGCCCGTGAGCAAGGCTGCGCGCGAAGGGCTGCACACCGCCGCCGACACATAGCCATCGGTGAAGCGGATTCCGTTCCGTGCGATGGAATCGATGTGTGGCGTTGGAACGTCAGGCGAGCCGTAGCATCCGATGTCCCCATAGCCGAGATCATCGGCGAGGATCACGATGAAGTTCGGCTTGCGCTTTTCTTGAAACGCAGACGCACCCGAGGCGCCTGCCGCCAGCATCGATCCGAGTGCGGCCCTTCGTGTCAGCATTGGCTACCTACTTCTTGGCAACAGTGGCTTTGGTTGCGCCGGTGGAGATTCCACCGTCGATGAGCAGTGTCTGGCCCGTGACGTAGCGGCTTTCTTCCGATGCAAGGAACACCACCGCGCCATCGAGATCATTCGGCTGGCCGGGGCGCTTCACCGGGATACGGTCGCAGATGTACTCCAGCCACTCCTTGTTCTCGTACAGCACCTTGTTTTGTTCGGTGCGGAACCAGCCAGGGGCGAGGCAATTCACGGTGATTCCATGAGGCCCGAGTTCGTCGGCAAGGCTCATGGTGAGTTGCTTCACGCCGCCCCGGCTGGAACAGTATGGCGCAAGCCCCGCATAGCCGAACACGCTGGTGACTGAGCCGATGTTGACGATCCGACCATATCCTTTCGGCGCCATCTTCTTCGCAATCGCCTGCGCCACGAAGAACGTGCCGCGCAGATTCGTATCGAGCACCAGATTGTATTCGTCCCACGTGATGTCGAAGAAGGGCTTGCGAACGTTGCAGCCGGCGTTGTTGATCAGAATGTCGATCTTGCCATAGGCGGCTTCGGCGGCGTCGGCCATCTTCTGAATGCTGGCGTGATCGCGCACATCCAGTTCGAGTGGCACGGCACGGCGGCCCAGTGCCTCAATCTCAGCCTGAAACGGCCTCAACGATTCCAGCGTGCGGCTGGTGATGATCAGATCCGCGCCCGACCTGGCGAGCGCACGCCCGAAGTATTGACCAAGACCGCGGCTTGCTCCGGTGACAATGGCGACGCGGCCGGTGAGGTCGAAGAATGGGGTCGGCATGTTAGGGCTGCAGGATCACTTTCATGAGATTCGCTTCGTGTTTGTAAAGGCGGTTGAACCAGCTTGCGCCTTCTTCCAGCGGCACCTTGGCGCTGATGATCGGATCCACTTTGATCATGCCTTTCACCAGCAGGTCAATGCATGCCGGATACTCGCCAGCCGACCCGCAGGTGCCTTGCAGCCGGATCTCTCGCGTCACCACCTGCTGCAACGGGAGTTCGATCTTCGGGGTAATGTTGCCGATCAGCGTGACCGTACCGCCCTTGCGCACGGCTTGAATCGCTGTACGAATCGGGTCAGTGGCGCCTACGGCCTCGAGCGCGACGTCGGCCCCACGGCCGTTCGTACGCGCCTGGATTTCCTTCACCACGTCGGCATTCCTGGCGTTGAATACTTCGTCCGCGCCCATCTGCTTTGCGAGAGCCAACTTGTTGTCGTCGAGGTCGACAGCAAACACCTGGCTGCATCCCGCCACGCGTGCCGCTTGAATCGTGAGCAGGCCGATCATGCCGCTGCCGATCACCACGGCGGAATCGCCCAGCGTGATCGGCGTCAGATTCACGGCGTGCACCGCGATGGAGACGGCTTCGATCAGAGCCGCGTGCTCGAACGACAGCGCATCGGGCAAGCGGTAGAGAATGTTCTGAGGGACCGCGACATACTCGGCGAAGGCGCCGTTGCGGCGATAGTCGCCACAGGACACGCCGAGCACCTGACGGTTCTCGCAAAGGTTGACCTTACCGGCGCGGCAGAAGTGGCACTTGCCGCACGACACGGTGGAATCGAAAGTGACACGATCGCCTGGCTTCCATTCCGTGACCGCGGAGCCAACCTCGGAGATCACTCCGGCTGCTTCGTGGCCCATCACCAGTGGCGGAATGCGACGTCCGGTGCTGCCGTCGAGCCCGTGCACATCGCTGCCACAGATTCCGACCGCACGCACCCGGACCAAGACCTCTTCCGGCCCGATTTGCGGCGCGGGAACGTCGGTGTACTCCAACTCCATGTACTGCTTTAAGAGAAGTGCTTTCATTTCCCTTACAGTCTATCAGCGGCGTTTGCCCTGGGATGGATGGGCCTGTTGACGCCTGGAAGGATGCAGGACGCGATCATCAGTGCCGGCGACGGTAGCGCAGACTTCAGTCTGCCGCCTCGACAATCATGTCGAGGCCCGTGGTCGGGGCCGGCGAATCGCTTCTGGTGGATCATCAGCGCTCGACCACCGGTACTCTTCCGCCCGGCTCGCCAAGGCCGCCTTCACCAGGTTGTGATCGACGGCGGTAGGCTCGTAGGACCTCGGCGATCGCGCATTTTCGGTCACCTCGCCCTGCCCTGAGACGAGTCTCAGCGCGGCAGGCTAAAGCCTAGCGCCACCATGAAGTGGGCAGAGGTAAGCAGGATCGACCCACAAGCGCGGACCCGCGGTGGTCCGCCGATGCCGGTGAAATCACGGCTTGCGCTCGTAGAGGAACGCGCAATTCTCCAAGCGGCTCTTGTCGCCGTCGTTCACGGAGAACTGACGCGGGGTCACCGCGCCGCGCCGCACGCCGCCACTCCACAAGGACGCACCCGCATACGTGCCGTCCTTGCGCAGCGCGTAGAAGTTGATATCGAACTTCCGCAGCCGGTTCAAATCGTCGCCGTAGTTGCGCGAGATGCGTTTCAACGCGTCGATGCAGGCTTCTTTCGGCGCCATTCCATGCCGCATGTTCTCGACAATGGTGTGCGCTCCCGAGACGCGAATGTTCTCCTCACCGCGGCCCGTCGATCCCGCGGCGCCGACGTCCTGATCCACATAGAGACCAGCGCCGATGATCGGAGAGTCGCCGACGCGCCCCGGGATCTTCCAAGCCAGACCGCTGGTCGTGGTCACACCCGAAATCTCGCCCTTCGTATTCAACGCGAGGCAGTTGATCGTACCCGTCGGCGGATGCATCGCCCGGTCGAGCGCGTAGGCGAGCAACTCCTCGGAGGCCTCCGGGAACATGCGCTTCAGTTCCGCCGTCGGCTTACCCGGAGGCGCGTCCAACCCGTCGGTCCAATTGTTGTGCCCGCCCGAATCGCGAAGTCCGCGCTTCCACACGAGCCACGCCAGCCGCGACTTCTC
>JAEUQE010000382.1 GCA_016789785.1 Bryobacterales bacterium | reverse complement strand
GCGGCCTGCGATCCTCGTCGGCTGGTGTCTCGCGTTCGCCTTCGCCCTGCGCGAGACGGACGCCTTCGTCATGCTCCGGGCTGGTCAGTCCGCGCTCGCGTCACGGCTGTACGCCAACGTGGTGTTCGCACGCGAGGACGAGCTGGCGGCCCTGGCCCTGGTGTTCGCGTTGGTCTGCGCCACGCCGCTCCTCGTGCTGAGCGCGACGCACGGTCTGCGAGGGTCCCGCGCATGAGCGCGCCGAGCCCCGCGGGTCTCGCGGTGCGCGAGCTCGGCGTGCGCCTGGGCTCGCGCCAGGTGCTGAGCGCAGTCTCGTTCGACGTCAACCCCGGGGAGCACGTCGTGATCATGGGCCCGTCCGGCGCCGGCAAGTCCACGCTGCTGCGGGCCATCGCCGGGCTGATCGCGCCCGTCGCCGGCTCGATCCAGTGGGAGGGCGCGAGCTGGTCCAGCGGCCACGACCTGCGCGTGCCACCCGAGCGCCGCGGGATCGGGATGATCGCCCAGGACCTGGCACTGTGGCCCCACCTCACGGTGCGCGAGCACGCGCTGACGACCCTGCGCTGGCGGGGCTTCGCGCTCGACGAGCGCGCCGCGGAGGCCGAACGGCTGCTGGCCTGGGTCGGGTTGGCTGGCCTGGCCGAGTCCCGGCCGTCACAGCTCTCGGGTGGCGAGGCGCAGCGACTGGCGCTGGTGCGCGCCATCGCGGTAGTGCGGTAACCCGCGGCAATCTCCGCGTGGCATGGCTCGCACGCCCGGCTGCCGACATACGTTGGCGCAGCGGCGCACAGCACCGCAAATGCAACGGTCAACGTCAGGATGCGGAGCGGTTGCTGTGATAAACTTGGCGGCAACTTTTGATTTTAGTCTTCCCAAATGGAGAGTTTTATGTATAGATTCAGCCCTGTTCTGCTGTTGCTGCTGGCTGCCTTGCTCAGCGGCCAAGGAGACCGCGGCGTGATCACTGGAACTATCAGCGATCCTGTCGGCGCGTTAGTTCCCAACGCGGAAGTCTCCGCGACCAATCCTGCCAATGGCGTGGTCTTCAAAGGGGTGACCACGGATACTGGCAACTTCACGATTCCCTATGTGCCTTCCGGCACCTACGATATTGCGGTCGAAGTGACGGGTTTCCGGCGCTATGAGCAGAAAGGTGTGCGCGTACAAGTGGCGCAAACGGTACGCGTCGACGTCGTGCTGCAACTTGGTTCCACCAGCGAATCGATCAGCGTGACGGCGGATGCGAGCCTGCTGAAGACCGAGTCCGCCACGCAGAGCACCACGGTGCTACGTGAGCAACTCAACAATCTTCCGCTGAACTTCGGACTTGGCGCGGGCGCCGTCCGGAATCCACTCAGCTTTGTGCAACTCGCTCCTGGAGCCAGCATCAGCGGCTGGAACTCGATTCGCGTGAATGGCGCTCCCGCGGCAACCTTCAAGATCGTGTTTGAAGGACAGGACGCGACGAGTTCCCTGGATTCACGCGTTTCCGATGAATCGCAACCATCGGTGGAGGCGCTGGAGGAGTTCACGCTGCAGACATCAAACTTCGCGGCGGAGTTTGGTCAAGTGGGTGGCGGCCTGTTCAACTTCACATCGCGCTCCGGCACCAATCAATTTCATGGCAGCGCCTATGACTACATGGTCAACGAGGCATTCAACGCGGGCGTGCCGTTTACCAATGACGGGCGCGGCAGACTGATCCGGCCACGTGTCCGGCGTCACGACTTTGGCGGCTCCATCGGCGGCCCTGTCTGGCTTCCGAAGATCTACAACGGCCGCGGCAAGACGTTCTTCTTCTTCAACTATGAGATGTTCCGCGACATTCAGAATCAGTACTACGGGCTCGGCACCGTGCCCACCAGCGACTACCGCGGCGGCAACTTCAGCGGCGCGCTGACTGGCCGGGTGCTGGGTCAGGATCAACTCGGGCGCTCCCTGTTGGAGAACAGCATCTATGATCCGAACACGGCGCGTGTGGTGGATGGCCGCACCTATCGCGACGTCTTCCCCGGAAACATTATTCCCACTTCACGTTTTGACCCTGTGGCGGCGAAGATTCAGTCTCTGATTCCCACGCCCCTCACCGGCGACCGCATCAACAACTTCGAACGCCGCGCGCAGTATCGCAAGATCCAGGCGATTCCGAGCATCAAGGTCGACCACAACTTCTCCGGCAGTTCGAAGGTGTCGGGCTATTATTCGAGCCAGCGCACGGATAAGGACAACGGTCAGGATGGGTTGCCCGATCCGATCAGTGCCCGCCGCGATCAGTTGATCCGCAGCAACACGGTCCGCATCAACTACGATCAGTCGCTCTCGCCGGTGCTGCTGCTCCACGTGGGTGCGGGCTATGTGCGCTACTACAATCCCGACGCTGCTCCGGAGTCGATCTCAAGCTTCGATACGGCGGGCCAACTGGGATTGAAGGGTGGTTTCGCGGCAGGCTTCCCGCGCATGACGGGGCTGAACAACGCGCAGGGCGGCATGATTGATATTGGGCCCACCAATCGCAATCTCTACGTACAGGATCAACTCACCGGACTTGCGAACCTCACCTACGTTCGCGGCAACCATACCTATAAGGCGGGAGGCGAGTGGGGGAACTCGAACTTCACGAACCGCAATACGAACAACGTCGCCGGAACCTTCGGCTTCGGCGCCGCGCAGACTGGTCTTCCGGCCCTGGAAGGCGTTGCGCTCCCAGGCGGGAACGTTGGCTTTCCGTACGCAAGTTTCCTCCTCGGCCAAGTGAACAATGCCAGTGTGAGCAATACGCAGGATCCGCAGTACCGCAAGATGTCGTGGGCATTCTTCGTTCAGGACACGTGGAAGGTGACACGCAAACTCACGCTCGACTACGGACTGCGTTACGACTTGCAGCCTGCACCGCGTGAGTTGTGGCGGCGGCAGAGCATGTGGGCTCCGACGATCGCGAATCCCGCGGCGGGCGGTTTGCCCGGCGCCACCATCTATGAAGGCAACGGACCGGGGCGATGTAATTGCACGTTCGCGAGCGCCTATCCCTATGCGATCGGGCCAAGGCTCGGCATCGCCTATCAGCTCAATCCGAAGACCGTGGTGCGCGGTGGTTTCGCCGTGTCCTATGGCCAGACGTCGCAGTTCCGGTACATCGGCGGTGGCAACTCCCTTGGCATGGGATTCAACACCATCAACTTCACCACGCCTGCATTTGGCAGCCCCGCGGTCACCCTGAACAATGGGCTGAGCTACAACGTCAACGATCTGCTGGTGGCCAGCTACGATGCGGGCATTCGCCCGAGCCGTGGCCAGTTGGATTCGCCTCCCGCGATCGTGGATCCGAATGCGGGACGTCCTCCGCGCATCATGAACTGGAACCTTAGCGTGCAGCGCGAGTTCTTCACCGATCTGGTCGTTGAGGCCGCTTACGTCGGCAATCGTGGCGCATGGTTCATGGCGAATGGACTGGTGGAATACAACGCCCTCAGCGAAGATCGCATTCGCGGAGCGGGGCTCGATCTGAACCGTGCGGAAGATCGCACGCTGCTTACGTCACGCGTCGATTCACCGCTTGCGGCACAGCGGGGCTTCAACCGTCTGCCCTATGCGGGTTTCCCCACGTCGGCAACGGTGGCGCAGACGCTAAGGCCTTTCCCGCAGTTCGGCGGTCTGGGAACCCTTTGGGCTCCGCTCGGCAACAACTGGTATGACTCGCTTCAGATCAAGGCGACGAAGCGCTACTCCCGAGGACTCACCATGACGGTGGCTTACACGTGGTCAAAGACGTTGACCACAGTGGAAGACAACACTGGCGCGGTTGTGCCGATCAACGATGTGTTCAACCGCCGGAACCAGAAGACCTTCTCCAGTTCGGATCAGCCGCATGTCTTCGTCACCGGCATCAACTACCAGACCCCGGTGATCCGCAGGAACAAGCTGACGCGCTGGCTGTTGAGCGACTACGTGGTGGGCGGGATCTTCCGCTATAGCAGTGGCACGCCGATTCGTGTTCCCGGAGCGCAGAACAATCTGAATGCGCTGCTGTTCCGCGGCACGTTCGCCAATCGCGTTCCGGGCGAGCCGCTCTTCCTCAAGGATCTGAATTGCCACTGCATCGATCCGAACGCCGAATTCGTGCTGAATCCGAAAGCATGGGCGGATCCGGGACCGGGCCAGTGGGGCTTCTCGGCTCCCTACTTCGACGATTACCGTTTCGCGCGCCGCTATGACGAGCAACTCAACTTCGGGCGCAACATCGCGGTCCGTGAAGGCATGACGTTGTCGATTCGCGCCGAGTTCTTCAATGTGTTCAACCGGACGTATCTGAACAACCCCGACTTCGGCAACGCGCTGGCAACGCCGGTTCGAAACAATGCGGGTGTGCCGATTTCGGGCTTCGGCCGTATCAACGCTGGCAGTGTCTTCTCGCCACCGCGGAGCGGGCAGATCGTGGCACGCTTCCAGTTCTGAGCGCGAACCGCGAGGCACGCGCCTCGGGCGAAGAAGCCACACGTGCAGCGAATAATCGCGGAACAGATCAGTCCCCGCGCCAGTACTCTCGCGCGGGGGCTGATTCTGCCGCAAAATGGAACGATGGACGGACGTCAGTGCTATCACTGCAAGCAATGGATCGGTCCAGGCGAGGAACACGATTGCTGGACCACCACGGAGCAGGCTCTTCTGCGAGGTCTGCCGGAGGACCTGCGCGACGCGTACGAACGGATTCGTGAAACCGCGGAAGCCTTTGGCGAGCAGCGAATCTATGCGTCGCACAACTCCATCATGTTTTCGCGGAAGTCGTGCTACTTCTTTGTGCGTCCGCAGCGGAAGTTTCTCGAAGTGTGCATCTTTCTCTCGCGCTCGATCGAGGCGCCGCAAATCCGCCGCGTGCTGAAAGCGTCGAAGATCAAACTGGCGCACATGCTCCGCATCACGCATCGCGATGAAGTGGAATCTCCTTTCACGGACTGGCTGCGCGAGGCCTATCAACTTGGCGATGCGCTCACTCCGCGCCCGGCATCGCCGAAATCCACGGCAGCAACGAAACGCACGGCACGGAAGCCTCGCACGCAGCGTTAACAACCCGCCGTCCGAAAAGCTCTTGACAGGGCTGGTGACTGCCCGCATACATCAATAGTCTGCCTATGGGAAAGAAGCTCGACCTGCTCCC
>JAEUQE010000381.1 GCA_016789785.1 Bryobacterales bacterium | reverse complement strand
CCGCCTGTCTGCAATTCCGTATTCAGTCCGTGCGGCAGTGCCTGAATCTCATCCAGCAGGCCGATCGACTCCAATACCTGGCGCAGTTCCGCCGATGTGATGTCGGAAGAGGCCAGACGCAGATTGTCAGTAACCGATCCATGGAAGATTTCCGGCTCACGCACCAGCACGATTTGTGAACGCAAGTCGATCTTCCGGATCTCGCGCGTATCCGACCCGTCCACCTCGATCAATCCGCCTTGTGCCTCGCGCAGACCGAAGATGACGTCGAAGAAGGTGCTCTTTCCGTTACCGATCAGCGCTGCACGCTTGCCCGCGGGCACATGCCAGTTCACGTCCCGCAATACCGGCTTCTTGCCGTATGAGAACGAGACACTGCGCATGTCCAGACTGGCCGGCGTGGGCTTCGCAGGCAGCGGATCGGGCCCGCTCTTTTCAAGGGGCAGATCGGTCAGGTACCCGAGTTTGTCCACGGCGGCTGTGAGATCGTAAAAGGTTTCGAGTTGCTTTCCGAACTTACTGAAGCCGCTCACGACGACGGTTACAATCAGCTCCGCGGCGATCAACTGGCCGAGCGTGAGTTGCCGGTCAATGACCAGGTAACCGCCGACGCCGAGCAGCACCGAACTCGCAATTGCCTGAAGAGCAAGCGAGCCGATGATCTGCCGTAGCAGGATGCGGAAGTGCTTTCCGCGATAATTCAGATACTCGCCGACCAGGGAGTCCGTGCGTTCGACCGCATAATCGGACCCGCGTTTTGACTTGAACGTAATCGGGAAGCGGGCGAGTTCTTCCAGCCAGGCCACCAGCGAGTACTTCGCTTTCGACTCCTTAATGCTGGTGGCGATTGCGCCCGTACCCATTGGGAAGATCACCACGAAGATCGCCACCAACAGGAAGACATCGTAGGCGAGAAGCAATGGGTGATAGACGGCCAGCAAGGCCATGCCAACCACCATCTGCATGAAGATCGACAGCCCGTCAATGAGCAGCATCGCGCCGCTCTTCTGCACGGTCACCACCTCGAGGAAGCGGTTGACGAGTTCGGGGCCGTGGTGGTGATCGTAGGCCTCGGGTTTTGCGCGGAGCAAGCGGAAAACGGCGTCTGTGGAAACCCGGACCAGCACTCGCCGCTGAATGATTTCAATCACGTACGTGCGCAGGCCTTGCAATACGGTGGAAAAGCCGAGGCCGACCAGGACAATGAGCACCAGTACTACCAGAGGCTGGAGGAGCGTGCCGAAGGCAATGGTGTTCACCACCGACTGTACGGCAATCGGCACCACCAGCGACAGGAGTCCGATGGCGATCGAGTAAACAACGGCAACCCAGAGATCCGTGCGCTCCGCCTTGAGCCAGCCGCGCAGGCGCACAAACGGCGAAACGCCGTGATAGGGGTGATCTTCTTTCTCGGCATGGCGATGAGCGTCGCTGAGGGGGGCCGCTGCCTCGACAGCCAGCCACTCCGTCAAGTTTCCGTTTGCCTCGATTTCCGTATCAAGATCCTTCGCCTTAACAGAGGCTTCCTGCTCAACTCCATCCAGGCGCTCGATTAACAGAGTTCCCTGGCTCGACTCCAGAACAACCACGCCCCGCCAAACCGGTCCGTCCTGCCGCAGGTGAATCCAAATCGCCTTGCGATGAACCGCGGCTGCGACTTGGCCAAGGGTCCGGCGCACAGGGTAGAAGCGCAGTCCACACTGCTCTCCGGCAGCGGCGACAACGCCGGGTAAGTCTTTGTAGTTGTTGGATCGAGTGGCAAGGCGAACGGCCTCGGTTGCCTTGAGGGGACTGGTTTCAAGACCAGTGGACTTCGCGGCGAGCAGAAGGAGCCGGGTGACCAGTTCGTCCTGAGCCGAGAAAGTGGATGAATTCGCCGTTGGCGCAACCATGCGATTAGATTTCATGATAAGGCTCGACTGGTGTATATGTCAAGATATTTGAACATATAGAAATTCAGATGTTCTCATGTTTGACTTTTTCGAAGCATTTGGGTTATCCTGTTTCGAACGATGCCAGCTCGTGCCTACATCTCGAAAGAACTCGGCAAACTGCTCAGTGTGCTTTCTCACCCCCATCGTATCCGGATTATCGAGGAGTTGCGCGGTGGTGAGCGGGACGTTAACTCGCTGCAAGTTGTTCTCGGTGTGGCACATTCCGGCGTCTCCCAGCATCTTGGCCTGCTCCGCAGCCATCGCTTGGTGAGTGAGCGCCGCGAAGGGCGCCATGTGTTCTATCAGCTCGTCCAGCCGAAGCTCGCCTCCTGGCTGATAGAGGGTCTGGAGTTTCTGGAAGGCAATGTCCACCAAGCTGAAGAGATGCGCGAGGCGTTGGAAGAGACCCGAAGTATCTGGGGTCACGAGACTTCCAACACCTCACAGGTAACGCCTTCGTCCACGCGCGAGGAAGCCCACAGGCGTCCCAGCTTAGAGAATGGCTCGGGCTCGGCGCAGGATCACGAGGCCAAGCGGGCAGTTGCGCAGGTGGCTGGCGACTAGGATTTTCCTTTCGCGACTTCCCGCGCTCCGTCGCGAATGCCTTCTCCGGTCAACACCGCTCCGTCCTTCACGCCCCGGCCAACGGCCTTTGATCCTCTACCGACCCGGCGAGCGCCCTCCGCCGTAGTGTCCACTGTCTTGCCGGCGGCCGCAGCCGTACCGCCTCCGGCGGCCTTCATCGCCCGGGCCGTCTTCCGGGTGCCCGATCCGATTGCCTTGAATATCCCGGCCGTTCCATCCTTCAGGCCACGGCCCAACTCCACTGTTCCGTGTCCGATCTTTCCAGCCGCACTATCCGGTTGTCCCGCCAGCACCGTGGTGGTGGCAGTGAGCAACAAAGCGAGCAGAGACTTCGGGGGGGTGGTCATAAGTAAGACTCTGTAACCAATTATAAGTATCCCGAACCGAATTGGCTACAATTGTTCTGGCGCGACGCTACGACCAGGCGCTGAGGACCCGCCGCCCTTCGATTCTGTAGTCCCCGCTCGCCACAAGCGCAATTGCCTCCGAGTAAATTCGATGCTCTTCCGCGAGAATCCGTGCCGCCAGAGTCTCCGCCGTATCCTCGTCGAGCACTGGCACCACGGCCTGCCGCACAATCGGTCCGGAATCCAGATTCTCATCCACGAAGTGCACCGTGCATCCCGAGTATTTGACTCCGTGGGCGACGGCTTGATGCTGAGCGTCCAGACCCGGGAAGGCAGGCAACAGCGATGGATGGATATTGAGTATCCGCATCGGGTAGGCTCGAATGAACGAGGCGCTCAGCAGCCGCATGTAACCCGCAAGACAAACTAACTCCACGTCCCACTTGACGAGTTCCGCGAGCAACATCTGGTCGTAGGTTTCGCGATCAAGCCCGCGCGACGGAATGCAAATGGCCGGAATGCCTCGCTGGCGCGCGATCTCAAGGCCCGCCGCCTCGGGCCGGTTCGAGATCACCACCTCGATCCTTGCCTGCAGTTCACCGCGTTCAATGCGCGATGCGATGGCGGCGAAGTTCGATCCGCGGCCCGATAGCAGAATTCCCAGCCGGATCATTTGTAGATAACCCGGTGCTTCGATTTCGACTCCACCACCGAGCCGATCACAAAGGCAGGCTCCTTCTTCCTGGCAAGCAATTTTTCGGCGTCCGCCGCTTTCTTCTTGGGCACGGCAAGGATCATGCCAACGCCGAGATTGAACGTACGCCGGTAGTCGGCTTCCGGCACGTTGCCGATCCGGCGCATGAGTTCAAACAGCGGCGGAATGGTCCACGACGTCGTATCAATGTGCGCCGCAAGGCCCTTCGGCAACACACGGGGCAGATTCTCCGTAATGCCGCCGCCGGTGATATGTGCCGCGCCCTTCAGCAGATCCGCATCATGCAGTGCAATCATCGCAGTGCGGTAACTCCGGTGTACCGCGAGCAGGGCGTCGCTCACGGTGGTTCCAATCTCGTCTAAGTGCGTGTCCGGCGCATAGCCTGCCACTTCAAACAGCAGCTTGCGAGCCAGCGAGTAACCGTTGGTGTGCAGGCCCGTGGAGGGAAGCGCGATCAGAACATCTCCTGCTTTGATGCTCTCGCCGGTGATCATGCGTTTCTTCTCCACCGCGCCGATGATGCACCCCGCCAGATCGTAGTCGCCATCAGCGTACATGCCGGGCATCTCCGCGGTTTCGCCCCCGATCAGCGCACATCCGTTCTCCTGGCATGCGGTTGCCATGCCTGCGATCACGTCACGCACGACCTCGGCACGAAGCTTACCCGCGGCGAAATAGTCGAGGAAGAACAGCGGCCGGGCGCCCTGCACCATGATGTCATTGACGCAGTGGTTCACCAGATCCTGACCAACCGAGGTGTGCTTGTTCGCCATCACGGCTACCTTCAACTTGGTGCCGACTCCGTCAATCGACGACACAAGAACCGGATTCTTCCATCCCTTCAAGTGATAGCCGCCACCAAAGCTGCCAATTCCCGTGAGTACGGATTTGCTGAATGTCGCGGCGGCAAGCCCCTTGATGTAACCGACGGCGCGATCACCTTCGTCGATGCTCACGCCGGCGTCTTGATAGGAGATGGGCTTTTCGGATTTCTTTGAAGGCTTCATGGAAGGGCTAAGTCTTATCATAGCGGTCCTGGTCCGGGACGACCATGGTGATGCCCGCTTTCGCCGGTCTGATGTCCGTTCGAATGCCTGTGATGATGGGAGAAGCGTGCACAGGCGGTTCCCCATCCGCTACTGTGGAAAGAGAAGGAGTTGCGTGTGGCTGTCACTTTGCACTTGACCCCGGAAGTCGAGAAAGGCCTGACGGCCTTGGCCCAGGAGCGGGGCGTATCTCTCAGCGACTATCTTCAAGAGATCGCGGCCCGGGAAGCCGCCCGCTTTCCTGTCGTGGCAAGAAACAGCAGGGAAAGGGCCCGCGCGTTTGAGGAGTGGGCGAAGAACCATCGTGATACGCCTCCTTTGTCAGACGAGGCGGTCCACCGCGCGAACCTGGTCAGGGAAGTCTGAGAGTCGTGCTCGTCGATACGAACGTCCTCCTTCGGGCCGCGCAGCCGTCTCATCCCTTGCACGGCATCGCGGTTCGCGCTCTTCGCCTTGCCATGGAACGCGATGAGCCGCTATGCGTAACCGTTCAGAACATTGCAGAATTCTGGAATGCCGCCACCAGGCCGATTAGTCAAAACGGTCTCGGATACACGGTGGACGAGG
>JAEUQE010000380.1 GCA_016789785.1 Bryobacterales bacterium | reverse complement strand
GACGGCTAATTCGAGTAAGGTCCCTTCCCCGGTTTCCGCACAACGTGTCAGTGCGGCGAGGGCGGCCGACACCGCTGCGCCGTCCCTGGTGCGTTTCAATTCTTCGAGACGCGCTAGCTGCTGCGTGCGGACCTTGCTGTTATCCACCAGCAACACTTCGAGCGGCTCTTCCCTTTCGGGCTGATACGCATTGACGCCGATGATACGGTCACGGGCCGAATCAATGCGGGCCTGCTTGCGGGCGGCGGCCTCTTCGATGCGGAGCTTCGGCAGGCCGGTTTCAATGGCCTTCGCCATGCCACCGAGCCCTTCGATCTCCTCGATGTGCTTCCACGCGCGCTGCATGATCTCGTGGGTCAGCGATTCGACATAGTAACTGCCTCCCCAGGGGTCGATGGCGCGAGTAATTGCGGTTTCTTCCTGTAACAGGATTTGCGTGTTGCGCGCGATGCGGGCCGAGAAATCCGTGGGCAGCGCGGCGGGGAGGCCCACGGTTTGCGAGGCTATTTGGCGGGCCACAGGGCGAGGGCTGTAGCGAAGGCGAGGTCATCGGTGATCCGGGTGCCGGAACCGGGCTCGCGAGTGAGTGCCTGTAACTCGTGAATCAGTTCCTGCGAGTACGGGGCAGTGTCGCTGATTTTGAGCGCGCCTGTTTGGAACTTGACTTCCATTCCAGCGAGTAAGTGACTGCGGGGAACAGTAAGCCTGGAGCCGGACTTGGTGGGGTGCTCACCGCCGGTGATGGTGACTTCGAAGCGGGTTGCGCCGCCGCAGTCGTGCTTTTTGAAGAGGTCGACGACGGCCGCTCCGACGCCCGTGGCGTCGACGGAAAGGGTCTTGGAAGCGTTGATTTCGGGATGCCGGAGATAGCCTGCGACCGACTCGACAATTTCCGGGTAGGGCATACCAAGGTTGAAGCGAGTCAAGTAGCGGACCGTCCAACGTGGTTCGCGGGGAAAGTCGTAAGTGACGCGACTCAAAGGGCCGCAGACGACGTCGGAACGTTCGATGATGGAGAGCGCGGAGAAGTCCTGCTTCTGGCCGAGGTCGAGACCGAAGTAGAAGTGGCGATTCGACGGAGGTTTGGGCTGCTGGCGGAGCAGGGTTTCGAGTTCGCGGCGAAGGTCCGGATTCCGGATGAGTGGAGCGCTGATGACGGGCTGCCAGGTATAGAACTGCAAGGGCGGCTCGGGAGTAAGGGCCCGATAGAGTAAGTCACTAGCGAAGATGGCGTCATCGGACTCGGTGAACTCACAGAGATACTCGCGGCGGAAGACCCTTTCGGGGAGGCGGGCGCGTTCCTCATCGAGATACTTGGAAGTGAGGTGACTGCACTCGTACGCCGGGACGATGTATTGCGACCAATCCTCAGCGGCGAGCCATGCCTCAAAGAAGAAGCCTTTGCGCGCGTTGGGTGTTGACATCAGCCAGACCTGGGCGTCCGGGACGGCGGCGAGCATCGGC
This sequence comes from Bryobacterales bacterium, assembly GCA_016789785.1. The sequence continues at coordinate 3,738 of JAEUQE010000380.1, read as the reverse complement.
CGGACTGCATGATAGATCTCGTCGTTGACATAGGCGGCCTCGTCGACGATCAAGAGAGAGACTGAGGAGAAGCCACGAATTGTGGACTCCTTGCCGGGAAAGCCGATGATCCGTGAACCATTGGGCAACTGAATGGAAATCTCGTTGGTGCCGTCGCCTTTGACAGGAATTCCAAGCATTTGGGCAAAGACGACGATTTTACGTTTGAGTTCCGCCGACTGGCGCGCCGATGGGCTTGCGATGCACGTCAATGAACCGGGCCGGGTAACCGCATGATGCAATGCCTTGATGGCCGCGATGGTCGATTTGCCCCACTGCCGGGTGCAGTTCAGAATGATTCGCCTGGACGGATCACTCAGGAGCTTCTCTTGAATGGCACTTGGCTGGAATTGGAGGCACTTGACCGCGAAGTCCACCGGACTGGCCGGATATTCCGAGCCGTTGAGACACTCCGCGATGTTCGGAGAACCGGTACTTACAACCGCCGCGGGGCTACCGGACCGGGCAGTCCTGGAAACCGCGCGTTGCGCCACGCGAAGCTGCTGCGCGAGATGCCTCTGCGCCCAGATGGAGTGCCTGAGGTACTGCCTGGTTCCTCCGGAGACGCCGAAGGCTTCGTTTTTCGTTTGTTCGGTCATTGTTCCTCGTTCGTTGTTGGGATTCTGACAGAGTCACCCGGACCAGGAGTTACTACGATTTGATAGTTGAGTTTCTCCGGGTTGCTGAAAGTGCCCGAGTAAGTGGCGAAGAAGGAATCCTGGTCCATCGAATCGAGGTTCTCCGGAAGGCGACCGGTAGCGGCAGGGTCCTCAGACTCGTGCAATTCGGAAGCCTCAACTTGAGGGTCCGCGGGCTTCGCAACGGCATCTTCGGCCTGGTGAGGCTGCGCCGGCTGCTGTTTGCCGACGGCCGGCTTGCGGGCTGAACGGCTGGCCGCGGGATTCCTACGCTGATTGGGCGCCGCGTGTGAAGGCGAGGGCACGGCGGCTCCCAGTAACTTACTGGTCGCGGTGGTGAGGGCTTGCAGAAAGACCGTGACGGCGATGAGGATCTCCGAGAGCCACTGCAGGACGGCAAGAGCAGAGAGTTGGAGGGGCGCTCCAGAAGGGGAGGAAGGCGAACCGGAAAGCGAGGCAGCGGAATTCGCCAGTGCGGGAGGAAGGGATGGCAGGACGGGCTCGGAAGTGAGGCCGCGTGCGGCACGGAGTTTTCTCAATTGCAGTAGATTCCGCTCGAAGATGCGCTCCATTTGAGCTTCGTGGCGCTGGATGGTCTCAAGATTGACGCGGTTGTGGAGGTTCATGGCGCTGAGTGCGTCGGCGGCGCGCATGCCGGCGGGGTAGACCGAGAAGCCGGATTCAAACTCCCCGCGGAGGGTGAACATGGCGGAATCCATGAGGGTCGTTTCGATTGCCCAGAGGCGGCAAGTGCGCCAGTAGCTGTTGATCATCTTGGTGAGGCAGGCTTCTTCGGTGGCGTCGGCGGGTTGCCAGTCGTCGAAAAAGCGTTTTCGGAGTATTTCGTATTTTTTTGGGCATTCGTTGGCGAGAACGACGGCTTTGGAGAGCATGCCGTGTGTTAGGGGAGCGGTGGCGGAGCGGAGTTTGCCTTCTGGGGTGACGGCGCCTTTGGATTTGCGCCCGTTTTCGCGGGATGCGGCAGTCTTGGCGTGCCTCGGTCGTGTTTCCGGTGATTCCTGCATGGAGTGCCTCCTGGTATTCGAAGCCGTGTGCTTCCGATTTCAGAATGGCATGGGCGGGCGGATTTCGTGTTTAGCGGGATCGCTGTTGGTGTGGTCCGGCGGTGGCAACCGGTTGATTTTGGGCGGGTTCGAGTGCAGGTGAAGAAAGACAGTGAGTGTGGTGACTGCGGGCTGCGGCGACTGCCAACCGGGGGAGGCGATTGAGCGCTTGGCGATGACAGATTTCAGCTAATTGGAGTCTCACTCGATGAGGAGGGATCCGTAGCTTGAGAGCCTTGGGGGCTCTTGCGCACCAAAGTGGGTGAAATCGCTCCGATTTGGCGCAACCACTACACTAGCAACAGGAAGGCCTTGGTCTCAGTTTCCGCTGCGCAGTGTGAATTGGCTTACACTCCTGGGCTGAAGTGATTGAAAAAGGAGCGACGTGGCTGGTACGATTGGCACACCGAATTATCGATAATAACGACTTGAAGCCAACGGCCAACGACATGCATGGGCTGAGGTGGAACTATGAATGTAGAGCAATAGAGACACCGGGATTCACATTTGAAAAACCACGGTCACGAAAATAGTTCTTGCACGTGAGTGATTGCAGAGTTATTCTGTCTCTCGATCCACCCGACTCATGGAAGTTTTAGAATCGGGAGAGATCGAGGAACCAGAGGACACTGAAGCTTGCAGGTTGCCGGGCGGCGCGCGGGAGCGGCTGAACCGTTGGGATAGTTGTTGGCAGGAGTTGAGGATGAATCGGATTTTCTGTCGTGTTGCGCGTGTATCCTTTGCGGTTGTGGTCGCAGCGCAAGCGTTACTGAACGCTCAAGTGACGACGTACCGGATTAACTGCGGAGCGACATTCGCATATCAGGACCCCAGCGGGTATGCCTGGACATACGACGGCTGGCCGCAGCCTGCCTTCATTAGTTCTTCCTCCGGAACCGTAAGCGACCAGGCATACTGGAATTTTGGGATTCCCCCGCCGCAGATCAGCTACACCACTTCGGACCCGATTTACTGGGCGGCCAAGACGGTGGGCGGTTTTCCGGGAGCGTACATGGAGTATCAGTTTCAGGTACCGAACGGGTACTACGGAGTCCGGCTGAAGTTCGTGGAGATCGATCCGAATGTGGCGGTTGGCGGGCGGCGGTTCAACGTCGACTTGAATGGGTCGAACGTTCTGACTCTTTTCGACATTCTGGCGGCGGCGGGAGACCGAAACCGTGCCATTGACAAGGAATATCCGGTTACCGTCACTGACGGAAACATCAGAATTCGGCTGACCGCGATCGTGTCGAATGCAGTGATCAGCGGAATTGAGATTCTGCCAGTAATCGGCTCCGCATTCGCGGACGTGCCGCCGACGCATCTCCACCATGCGACGGTTCAGTTCATGAGGGACAAGTTCATCACGTCAGGGTGCGCGACGGTCCACTACTGCCCAGACCGGAGCCTGACGCGGGGAGAGATGGCGGTGTTCCTGGTGCGGGCCATTTATTGGGCCATCACGGGAAACGTGGAAGGCGCCCCGACGCTGACGGACCCAGGATTCACCTATTCCTCGACTCCTTACTTCACGGATGTGCCTATGGATCATCCGTTCTTCAAGTATATCCAAGAGATCAAGGAGTTGCGTGTCACATCCGGCACGACAGCAACCACGTACGATCCCAACCGGGTTCTCACCGTGGGCGAAGTGGCGGCGTTCACGGTACACGCGTTGGAGTTCCTGGAGAAAGGCAAAGTGCTTGCCCTTGACCATCCCGACCGGAATGAATATGTTGTGGCGGGCCAATGGTGTTTTTCGGATGTCCCACCTGGGCACATCTGGTACAAGATCTTCGGGAGGATCCATCAACTCGGCGTGATGACCGGGAACTGCGTTACGTATGGGAGCGCGACTCCCAACGTATCGTCAGGCGAGGCGGGCGACGTCCTGCGAGGGTTGATGTCGAGGTTTGTAGCTATCGGAATCGACAAGCAGGGCTCGACGGGGACCGGGGGAGGCGGTGGCGGTGGCAGCACATCGAGCGCGGTCCGCG
>JAEUQE010000037.1 GCA_016789785.1 Bryobacterales bacterium | reverse complement strand
TCGTGCGCCTCCTTCGAGATCGAGCCGAAGGACATCGCACCCGTCGCGAACCGCTTCACAATCTCCGCGGCCGGCTCCACTTCCTCAATGGGCAGCGGCGTTCTGGACCACTTGAAATCCATCAGGCCACGAATGGTGCAAAGTTCCCGATTCTGATCGTCGATGGTTTGCGCGAACTCTTCGTATGTCTTGTAGCTGTTCTGAATCGATGCGTGCTGCAACTTGCTGATCGACGTGGGATTCAGCATGTGATACTCGCCGCGCACACGGTAGTGGTAGTTTCCGCCGATCGGCAAGTCGGTGTCGGATTCGTGCACGGGGCGGAAGCCAAGGTCGTGCTTCATGCGCGCTTCCCTGGCCAGCACCTCCAGGCCGATTCCACCGATGCGCGACGCCGTACCCGTGAAATACTTGTCCACCATCTCCTGGTCCAGACCAATCGCTTCAAAGATCTGCGCACCGCGATAGCTCTGCAGCGTGGAAATGCCCATCTTCGAGAAGACCTTCAGCAGCCCTTTGTTGATCGCCTTCTTGAAGTTCTTCAGCGCCGTTTCAAAGCTCACACCGTCCGGAAGCTGACCTTGACGGTGCATGTCTTCCAGCGTCTCAATCGCCAGGTACGGGTTGATCGCGCTTGCGCCGTAGCCGATCAGCAGAGCGAAGTGCATCACCTCACGCGGTTCGCCGGACTCCACAATCAGAGCCACCTGCGTGCGCGTGCCTTCGCGGATCAAATGATGATGCACAGCCGATAGCGCCAGAAGGCTCGGGATCGGCGCGTAGTCGCGATCGACGCCGCGATCGGAGAGCACCAGCAGCGTGTAGCCGTCTTTCACCGCGCGCGACGCACGCCGGCAAAGGCTATCAAGGGCGCGCTCCAACTCCTTCTCTCCACCGTCCACACGGAACGTCATGGACAACGTGGCCGAGAGGAGATCACCCCAGGAAACACGGCGCAGCTTTTCGAGATCGTAGTTCGTGAGGATCGGCTGCGTGAGCTTCAGTGTGTGGCAGTGCTCCGGCGTTTCCATCAGGATGTTGCGCTCCGTCCCGATATAGGAGGTCAGCGACATCACCATCTCTTCGCGAATCGGATCAATAGCGGGATTCGTCACCTGCGCGAAGAGCTGCTTGAAGTAATGGAACAGAGGCTGCGGCTTGTCGGACAAACAGGCGAGCGGAGTGTCCGTGCCCATGGACCCGATTGGTTCTTCACCGCCACCGGCCATCGCGCTCATGATCATGCGGACATCTTCATCGGTGTAACCGAACGCGCGCTGCCGCTCCAGCAGCGTCTCGAAGTCGGTGGGATGCCACCGCGGTGGGGTCGGCAGCCGCTCCAGCGTGATCTGGTGCTGCTTCAGCCAGTCGCCGTAAGGCTGGCGGGCGGCAAGCTTCGACTTCAACTCTTCGTCTGGAATAATGCGGCCCTCTTCCAGGTCGGCGAGCAGCATCTTGCCAGGCTGAAGGCGGCCTTTGAATTTCACCTCTTCGGGCTTCACCGGAAGCACTCCGGTCTCTGAGGACATGATCAGGACGCCGTTGTGAGTCACCACATACCGCGCAGGCCGAAGACCGTTCCGGTCCAACGTCGCCCCAATCACGCGGCCATCCGTGAACGCGATCGCGGCGGGACCATCCCATGGCTCCATCAGCGACGCATGGTACTCGTAATAAGCGCGCTTCTCGTCCGGCATGGTCACATCGTGATCCCAGGCTTCCGGAATCAGCATCGACATCACGTGCGGAAGTTCGCGGCCCGTCTGAAACAGCAGTTCGATTGCGTTGTCCAGCATGGCCGAGTCCGACCCGCCGGGCACACACACCGGATAAAGCTTCGAGATGTCATCGCCGAACAACGGACTGGCGAGAACCTTTTGGCGCGCCGACATCCAGCTCACATTCCCGCGAACCGTGTTGATTTCGCCGTTGTGGCAAACGTAGCGGAATGGATGCGCCAGTTGCCAGGTCGGGAATGTGTTGGTCGAGAAGCGCTGATGCACCATGCAGAGCGCGCTCATCACGTCGGGATCGTTCAGCTCGCCATAAAAGCGCAAGATCTGGTCCGAAAGCAGCAGACCCTTGTAGACGATGGTGCGCGTCGAAATCGACGGGAGATAGAAAAAGCCGGACTCTTTGAAATCGGCGGCGGCGATTTCCGCTTCGGCGCGCTTGTGCACGATGAACAGCTTGCGCTCCAACTCATCCTGCGTCATCCCGATGTCGCCCTTGCCAAGGAAGAGTTGCTCGATGTAGGGCTGCGTGGACCTCGCCAGACGGCCGATCTCGTTGCCGTGGACCGGTGTGTCCCGCCAGCCGAGTACTTCGAGCCCTTCCTCACGGGCGACGCGTTCGAGAATACCTTCGCAACGAGTACGGGAGTGGGTCTCCACGGGCAGGAAGCACATCGCCACGCCATATTCGCCCGGAAGCGGAAGCGTGAAGCCAAGCTTGGCGCACTCCCGCTGAAAGAACTTGTGCGGAATCTGAATGGTGATGCCAGCGCCGTCACCCGTCTCGGGGTCGCAGCCACAAGCGCCCCGGTGGGTGAGGTTGATCAGGATCTGAATCCCCTTCTGGATAATGTCGTGCGACTTCTCGCCTTTGATGTTGACAATGAACCCGATACCACAGGCGTCTTTCTCGTAGGAGGGATCGTACATTCCCTGCTTCGGGGGAAGACCTGTGTGGATATAGTCCTGTTCCTGCTGCGACATGGGGGTGATTTCACCTCAAAGAGAATACTGCTCGACTACTGGTTTCCAGGGAGGAAGAGGCCTACCCCGGCGTGGAGCGGAGATTAGAGGTTAGTATACGACGAACCTCTCTATTAGTCTAGCGAAAAGTGCGGAGCCATCAAGATAAGAAAAACTGATTCTACTGTGCCGGTTCGATAACTGCTGCGCGAAGTGCAGGCCCCCGGCTGTCAAGCAGTCGCCAGAGTGCCCAGCCTGCCACCGGAATCAGCGCCGCCACAAGAAATGCAGTCTCGTAATCCCGCTGGTCGAACAGCCGTCCAAACCTCGGCATGACCACCGCCACCACCGCCGACCACGATCCGGCTCCCAGTCCCGCAAGAAACCCGGAGTTGTCGGCCGAGAACACATAGGTCGCATAGGCCACGCTGACAATCACGAAGCCTGCGGCCACGAACATCGCGAAGAACATGTGGATCATCAGCGCCGCAACCGACGTACCCTGCGATGCAAGGCCAAGGGGCAGGCTGAGAAGCATCATCACGAAGAACAACCTGCGGAAGGCTGCCGTGGTCGCTCCGGTGCGAGCCCCCGTCCGGTCCATCAGCCATCCCCAAAAGAAATAACCCGCTTCCCAACCAAGCGGTGGAATCCAAAGTAGCTTCCCGATCGTCAACTGCGTTTGTCCCATCGCCTGACCCAGATAGAGCGCCGCATTGTAGAGCACAAAGGCCAGCGGCAGACCGCCCAGCGCATACGCCGCCATGTAGCTCCACACCCGCGGATCCCGAAAGCTCGGGCGAGAGGCGGTGGCTCCTTCCAAACTTGGGGGATGACGCACATCGTCGCGGCGGCTCACCACTAGCCAGACCGCAATCCACAAAACGCCAATCAGTCCGGTGAACCAGAACGCACCGCGCCAACCCCACATCGCCGCGATCGGCGTCACAATCAGCGGTGTCAGCACGGCTCCCAGCGACCCGCCACTGTAGGCAACCGCAATGCCTCGCGATCGCCAGTGCGAGGGTAACGTCTGCATCACGGTGCGCAGACCGCCAGGGAACGTCGCGCCTTCCCCGAAACCAAGCGTTGCACGTGCGATCGCGAAACTCCAGAATCCCGAAGCGAAAGCATGCGACACGCTGGCCACCGTCCAGAAACCGACCGCGCCAAGCATCCCAACCCGCACTCCGATCCGGTCAAGCAGTACTCCCCACAACGGATTGCCAATCATGTACATCACGGAGAACGCCGAGATGATCCAACCGTATTGTTCGTTGTTGAGATGGGTCTCCTTGAGGATCGTTGGCGCGAGCAGCGCAAGCGTGTTGCGGTCGATGTAGCTGATTAGCGACACGAGCGTCATTGCCAGCGCCGGGATCCAGGGAGAGAGTCGCTTCACGGAAGACTCTCAGTCTATCTTATGGCCGCCCCCTGACCTACTCCACCACCGCAATCGTGACCGTGTTCGCGGTCCGTCCGCCGATGCGAACCACCAGCGGCACATTCACCCCCGTCTGCGCGGTGGCCCCAATGCGGGCGTTGATCTGATAGAGGCCGAGCGCACCGGGAGTCAGTCCCGAAAACAGTACTTCGGCCGGCGCGCCGCCAATCGTGACTTCCGGGGTCTCCACAGTGCGAGCCAGCGGATTCGACGGCGCAGGTTCACCCGTCCGCGGAGGAAAGTCGAGGCGGCCGAGCCCGGTCGAGTAGATCTCGACGATCTCGCCACGGCGTGCGGCGCGGGAGTACGCGTCACGGGTGGGCCGGGCGATCAGGCCTGTGCCCGCGATCAGCACCGCACCCTGCCCCTCGCCGTTCCCACTCAGCGCGAAGACGCCAGGAGCGGCCGCCGTGGCGTCAGGACCGGTGTAAGTGGTGCTGGTCGAAGTTACATGACTTACTGTGATGTTGATCGGCCCCGGCACCAGGTTATAGGGAAGCTGCAGGTTGATCTGATTCGGCCCGGTGTAGAGCAAGGGTACGGCCGTGCCGTTGACGCGAACCGTGGTGGCGTTCATGGTTGTGGGGACGGGAAACCGGGTCGCGATCTGCTCGCCTTGGCCGAGGTTGCTTCCGAACAGCGCGACCACCGCGCCGGGTGCGAGTTCTCCGCGCAGGCTCGCCGCGTTGCGAATGCCATCCGTGGCGAGTGACGGCGGCGAGGGCAGCGGGAGGAAGAACGCCTCGTGGGTGTCGGAGAACGTGCCGCCGATTCGCGGACCTCCGCTGGGCGCGAAGATGCGGCCATCGAGCGTCGCGCCCGTGAGCCCGTGACGCGGAGTGACCATGAGGGCGAGACGGCCCCAGGTGTCGGAAGCAGGGTCGTACTCTTCGTGCTCCTCGAAGGTCTGTTCCGGACGCGTGCTCGGGCCTTCCCCACCGAAAACCTGGATCCGATTGCGAAGATTGCCGCTGCCGATCCCGCCACGAGGGGTCGGGATGCCGGTGCGTGTGCGCCACGCGTTGGTAGCCGGATCGTATTCCTCGTTCGCGGTGAGATTGGTCGCGCCCGACCTGCCCGAGATCGCATACACACGGCCGTTCACGGCTTGCGCGGTCAGATGGTCGCGCGGGGTCGGCATGTCCGGCAGGCGTGTCCACTGCTTCGTCACTGTATCGAATACTTCGGCGGCGGCCAGCGGCGTGTTGCCAGTAAGTCCGCCCATCACGTAAATGCGGTTGCCAATCACCGCGACACCGCTGGACGCTCGCGGCGTGTTCATGCGGGCAACGTTCGACCAGCGGTCCTGCGCCGGATCGTACTCGTAGGTGTTGCCGTCGACGAAGGACGTGCCGATACGGATTGCGCCGAGGAGATAGAGGCGCCCATTCGCCGCCGCGAAGTTGCAGTGATCCCCTCCTCCGTCGATCGGGGCGGGTGCGGCCCTCGACCACTCATCGCGATAGGGATCGTAGATGAACAAGGTGGTGGTGCGGCTGCCATTGGGCAGAATGCCGCATATGGAGTAGACCTTGCCGTTGAGTGCGGCGGAGGATACTTCGGTTGCCTGGACAGGATAGGACGCGCGCCGTTCCCAGATGCCTTGCGCAAACGCCCCCGATACGACCATCAGTAGAGATAGCCACTTCATAGCGTAAGTGTAGCGCGGGAGATTGGGCGCGGAGCCGCCAGCCATCGTGAGCTTTTCAGAGAATTGATCTCACACACTTCGCTTGGCGAGCGGAGCGCTGAACCCTGCCGAAATTCAAGAACTGTCTCGGTCATGCTGAGATTCTAGCCTCAATACTGTTCACGTTTGCCCCCCGGCGCCCGTCGTGCTGATTCAGAAGCTGAGGGCTGAACGCTGACCGCTGAGTGCGGCCAAGAAATCTGAAAGATTTTGTGGCCACTCCTAGTTCAAATAAGCCCTCACCAAAAACGCTGCCATCTGCTCCCGCGTAACCGCACTATTCGGACAGTAGGCCGTGGCGGAACATCCGCCAGTGATGCCGAGTTCGCGAAGCTTCTGCACAAAGCGGAAGAATGGATGTGCCGCCGGGACATCGGAGAAATAAGGGGAGCTTGGAATCGAAAATGCATCACCGAAAAGCGCACGGAACTTACCCCTGATGACGAACACCGCCATCTCACCGCGAGTGACACTTGCATCCGGGCAGTAAGTCGTCATGCCACAGCCGGATGTGATATTCAATTCCCGCATTTTCTGAATAAACCGGAAAAACGGATGCGTGGAAGGCACATCGGTGAAATACGGCTGCTCCGGGAACGAAAACGTATCCCCTGCGATCGAGCGGATTACGAAGGCCGCCATCTGTCCGCGAGTTACATTATCACCGGGACAGTAACCCGTGGATGAGCATCCACTCGAAATCGACCAGAGCCTGAGTACGTTGATGTGATTGTAGAATAAGTTGGCCGAAGGAACATCGGCGAACTCCGGACTGGTGGACCACGGGAAATACGCGACCCATGTCCCATACGCGCCCCCAGCCTGGCCGCGCTGTTTCGCGAACTGCCCGTAGGTCCAGAGTCCGCCGTCCACGGGATCCACGGCGCCACCAAAGTAGTCGCCCCATTTGGCTAGCAGTTCCCAGGGAGCCTCGCCGGACTTCACCTCGGGGATCCCCAGATATCCTACAGCGCCGTTCGCATCTGTCACGGCGCCGGTGATCAGCTTGCCGGGAAGCGAGTTGCCGGGCCCAAGGGTGGCCGGGACATCGAACGACGGCGAGAAGAAACTGCCGCCTGTGTGGCGCGCCTGCAGCGTTACGCGGTTTGCACGGAGGTCGATGCGATCATAAGTGACTGTCGTAGGTTCGATCGCGTAGCCCGTATTCCTTGTTACAAACAATACGCCATTCCGAACCACCGCCTTCAGAATCCGTCCGTCTCCCGTGTCCATGCGCAGAAGCGACCCGCGCTGCGGAGGGTCCGCCGGCATGTCGTAACGCCAGATTCCACGGATCGTGGTTCTCACCGGCACTGGATTGTCGCCGGTTGGATTCTGGATCCGCCACAGCGTGAGATAGTCCACGTTCGGCTCCACGGAAGAGTTCACCAGGATGGCAGTCGATTGTCCAACCAGGCCACGCGTGGACGCGGCAATCAGCGTTTCCACTCTGGTGCCGTCTTCGTTTCGTAAATCGATCAATTCCCGGTAATTCAATGCCGTCGTGGCGGGGTTGTAAAGTTCCGTCTTTTTCAGAATGCGAAGCTTGGCGTACCGGAATGTATCAAAAGCGTCAAACATGTTACCGGTCAGATAGACGGCGTCATGATCATAGCCGAATTGCGGATAGTCCAGGCGGAAGTTCGTCTGCACCGTTCCGTTAAGTCCGGCGTCGAGAATCCAGTGCCTCCATCCACTGGCGAACGTCGCGCCGTTCGAGACGGACACGGCGAAACTCTCCTTGCCGGCCCATCGATCCCGGGCGGCGATCACGAAGACGAATCTCCCGTGGAACTGGTCATAGCGGATCGTCGGGTCCAGAAAGTCACAATATGGCTCATTGCCCGACGGACAGAGATGCGGGAAGACGCTATCGAACCACTGGCGTGCGGAAAGTTGACTTGTCTTCTGTCCCGACTTGTCGAACCGCGCGATCTGCGTGTTCACAACGAGAATCAGATCCTCCGGTCCGGCGGCGATGTCCGGGTCGGGAGGCACATACTCCGTCTGCTGGATTCCCTCGAAGCTACGCGACGGTGTGAGCGCGACGGGTTGGCGCAGTATGGCCGAAGGTGATCTTCCGATCGCGGTCCAATCCACGGTTTCGAGACCCGGCGGGCCAATTCGGACCGGCGCTCTTTGCAAGGCGGCCTCCTTCCGCCGGAGGTACTCATCGAAAGGCCGCACCGAGTGTCCCGGGTTGAACCGCTGCGGCTGAGGAGGCTTGGGCGGCGGCGGACGCAGCGGGTCCAGCGATCCTGTGATCGAGGTCGAGCCAGCCGTTGATTGTGCCATGAGCAGACCGCGGCAGAGCGGCTGAGTCAGCAGGGGCAGTAATACCAGAAGAGGCAATTGGAATGCCCGCGGAGCTTGCGGCACCGGCATGCTCTCATGGTAGTCCACTGGCGGGATTCGCCGGGGAGTAGCCCGAGTGACTTACCGGACCACGGTAATCAGCGGCTCGTTACTCCACTGCCCGTCGATCAGAATGGAAAGCTTCACACTCCCCGCGGGCCCGTTCCCCGGAACCCGGACATTCAACTGATACAAACCTGGAACACCCGGAGTGAGGCCGCTGAAAAGCACTTCGGCTTCCAGATCTCCAAAGAAGAACCGGGGTGTGAGAACGGTCTCCTCCACGCGGCCCGAAGCGGCAAGCCGCACCCCGCCCAGCCCCGTCCCATACACCTCGAGTATGTCGCCCGGCCGCGCGGGACGAACACTCGTAAGTTGGCCCGTTCCAGTTACAACCACGGCCGCCTCATTGGTTGCCGTATTAAAAAAGATACCCGGGAGCGCGGCGGCGACCGGCACACGAACAGCCGGCGAATTCCCCAGGGGCGTGACTACTGCAACTTCGGCGGTGGGTCCACTTACTCCGCGCGGAACAAGGAAGTTAATCTGGCCATCGCTGACGAAGTAAAGATCCGCGGGCTGCCCGTTCACCGTGACGCGCACGCCAGCCAGTTGCTGAGGCCACGGGAGCGATGTCGCCTGCGCGGTCCGTCCGCCCGCCAGACTCGCGCCGAACACGGCGGAGAACGCGCCAGGCACCAGGCCCGCCCGGTAGGACGCGGCGTTCAGCACTGCCTGCGCCTGAAACGACGGCCGTGACAATGCGCTCGCCGTAACCGCCACTTGTGTGCCGTCAATGAAGGCACGCAGCATGTTGGCCGCGTCGTCACTCGGCGTCCAGCGGAACCTCGCGATCCCGTCCTCGCCGGTTGTCGCCGATGCGGCGCCGAGCGATCCAGTGGCTGTGGCTCGGATCGTCAATCCGGGATAAGGAATCAGATTGATATCCGTCGCCCGCACCTCGATCTCCTGGGGCAATGGCTCCCCGGCAACGGCGAGTTGCTTGTCGCCGGCCACCACTTGCAACCTCAACTCCGAGGCGCTGTCGCGGACCTGTAGCTTCCCAAACTCGGTCACGTAAGCCGGATCGGAAGGCTCGGCGGTGATCTCTTCCAGCCCGGCGCGCAGTGCTCGAATCGAAACTGGCGCCGATCGCGCCCCGGTTGGGATCGTGACCGATGAAGCCGTCTGCGCCACGCCTGCCTGGGTCCGCAACAAAACGGTGAGGGGAGTGGACGCCGGCTGATCCAAGCTGATGGTCGCGGAAAGCGTAGTGCCTACGAGCATCCCCGAGGCCGGCGCGATACTGAACCGCAGATTCCGCTTGAGCGTGGTATCGATCGCGGCGCGGCCAGACGTGCCCTCGGCGAAGAATGGCTCGAACTCGCGGCGCAGAGTCTCGATCTGATCGAGATCGGCGGCGTTCGGCTCAGTCCCCTCCCGCACAAGAAGGACAATTGCCATTCGGAACCGGCGCTGAGCCACCGTATGGTCGGGCGAGCGGCGCCCTTCCGCGGCGATGAGGTCTTCCACCCGGATATCCTGCCGGGTGCCGTTGAAGTTGGCGCCCCTGCGCGGCGGATCGTCATCCGCGAAGGGCGTGCGCCTCACCAAAAAGGTCGGCGGCACCTCATCGGGCGCCCGGAAACCCATCAGGTATTGATCCAGTTCGGAGTAACGCTGGACCGTCGCGGTTGTGGTGAAGCGGGGGTTGGCATTCTCGCCGTTGTCCTGAATGCGATTGCCCTCAAGGTACGATGCGTCGGTGTTGAGATTGAAGCTCCAGTGCGCGAGCGCGGCACCGAGCATCGGGCGCTCATCGGGATCCACCTCGTCGCGGATGCTGGCCAGCGCCAGCCACAGATGCCCGGTCTCGTGCGCGAGCACGGTAAGCGGCGTGTCGCCGATGGTTCCGCGGGCCGGCACTGTCGCACGAGGGTCGCGCGGATACTGCGAAAGCTGGCCCATGTTGAGAAAGGCCTGCATGCGGTTGGCAGAGCCGTACTGCCGCCCAATGTCGACCGGGATGTCGCCGAAGCCTTCGCGATAGGTGCTTCGCACGGAAAGTTGCGTCGCGACGGCGAAAGGCCGCGCGGCAATGCCGATGGTGTTGTAGACAACCAGGTAGTCGTAGGCGTCGTCGTGAGTCTGAAAGAAGCGTTGCGCGAGGAGAACGGAGTCGATCGCTTCGCTGCCGGAGAAGCGTTCGGCGATAGTGGCGGCGAAGGTCTCCGGATTGGCCGCCGCGAACGATACGATCTCTGTCGTGCCAGTGGCGCGGCCCGGAGAGATGCCGACCACGGCGTCTGTGGCCGACACGGCGGGATAGGCGAACTCGAAAGAGCCATTCGGCAGGAGCTTCAGTTGAAAGAGCTGCGCGGGGCGGGATCCCGAACCGAACTCGGCAGACTCCCATGTCACCACGAACTGCTGGGCATTCGAGAAGACGCGTACGCCGCGGCTGTTCGGCCGCGTGGGATCGAGGTCGACGAAAAGTGGGGCAATGCGCGGTGGCCCTCCCGCAAGCAACCCGATTGACTTCGACACGGATGCGGAATCGCCTTCGCCGAACGTCACGTTGCCATCGGAGTTCACCCATACCTCTCGATAGGCGCGCCCGTGGTAAGTGAAGCTGAAGGGCAACGCAAAGCGCCGTGTGTCATCGTCGAGCAAGCCGTCGATGCGAGTGCCGGATGTGGAAGCCTCTGAATCGAAGCCCGATTCGGCCACCCGAAACCCATAGCGATTGCCAGGCGCGGGTGTGAAGATCAGCCCGCGGTTCTGCAGGTTGAACGGATTGCGCCGGGCAACCACGCCGCCGGAATCAAACATCACGGCGATGTCGCCGATGTCGCGGCCAATGGGACCCGTGGCTGCTCTTTGCAGGCCCTTTCGCTGCATCGCCTCGGCGGACCGGCGGTGCAGAAACAACTCCTCCTGCGCCAGGCCACGAGAGGTACCGCAAACCAACTGAGGCTCGCGAGCGGGCAGGACCAACGCACCCAATATCAGGGTGGCGCAAGGCGCTGCAAAGCGAAACAGCCTTCTCACTTCTCCATTGTAAGATAGAGGTCGGAGCACACATACGAATGCCTTTTTGCACGTCCTGCGGGAATGCTGTCGTTGACCAGGCGCGGTTCTGTCCAGGTTGCGGCGCCAATCTTGGAAACGGGGGCACACCCGCTGCCATCCCGGCAACGAGTACTTACGCGCCGGTGGTGACGCAACTCGAATACACAGTTCAGGGCGACAACTTGCAGGTGGCGCGCGTGAAGCTGAAGCCTGGGCAGGAGTTGTACGCCGAAGCCGGGAAGATGCTGTATAAGACCGCGAACGTCGTTTGGGAAACGAAGATGAGCGGGGAGACCATCGGCCAGAAGATCTGGGGCGCGCTGAAGCGCACCGTGATGGGCGAGTCGCTCTTCCTGACCTACTTCAAGACGAGCACGCCCGGCGAGGTCGGCTTTGCAGGCAACTATCCGGGCCGAATTCAGGTGTTCGATCTTCCGGCGGGCAAGAGCGTGCTGGTGCAGCGCGATAGCTTCCTCTTTGCGCAGTCCAGCGTGCAACTCAACATTGCGCTGGTGAAGAAACTCGGCGCGGGCTTCTTCGGTGGCGAGGGATTCATCCTGGAAAAACTCACGGGGCCTGGCACCGTGTTCATCCACGGCGGTGGCGACTTTGTCGAGTTCGATCTTGGACCGGGAGAGACCATCCAGGTGGACACCGGTTGCGTGGTCGGCTTCGATGAGACTGTGAACTACGACATCCAGTTCGTGGGCGGAATCAAGACCGCGATCTTCGGCGGTGAGGGGATTTTCCTGGCGACGCTCACTGGCCCTGGCAAGGTCATCGTACAGAGCATGACGCTGGAAAAACTGCGCCGCGAGTTGTCGCCGGTGCGTTCGGGCGGCGATGAGCGCAGTCCGCTGGGCGCGCTGGGCGGGATCTTCTCAAGCGAGGATTAACGGCACCCGATGACCCGCGAGAAACTACTCTCGGTCGCGATTGGACTGCTGCTGGCGGTCGCAGCGGGGGCGGGCATTTTGTGGTTCAATCGCGGGTCGCGCATGGTTCTCGATTGTTCCATTCAGAAAGTGCGGACGCAGGCGCTGGACGATGCCGCCGCGCTGGTAGCCGACTTCCGCGTGACGAATCCTTCGAAGTTCCGCTATGTGGTCGGCAGGGTGGAGTTGTTCGCGGATCTTGACGGCAACTGGGTGGAAGGCGCGATTGTCGCCGATATTGATGCGAAGCGGTTTTTCGATGCCTATCCCGCCATTGGGCAGAAGTACAACGACACGCTGCGGATGCGCGAGAAGATCGGCATGGGGCAGTCCGTGGATCGCATGCTGGCGGCGCGTTTCGAGGTTCCCGAGTCGAAGTTAATGTCGCGACGGAATCTGAAGATCCGCATCGAAGAGGTAGATGGCGTGGTGACCGAGATATTTGAGAAACCGAAATAAAGTTGACAGCGCATGCGTGCTTTGGGTATTCCTTGCTGATGAATCTCTCCGTGAAGGCCGAGTACGCTCTGCATGCCATTCTGGATCTTTCCATGCAGCCGCAGGGTGAGCCGGTACGAATTGCCGAAATCGCCAGGCGCCAGAAAATCCCGCAGAAGTTCCTGGAACTGATCCTCGCTTCGCTGAAGCAGGGCGGGTTTGTGGAATCGCGGCGCGGCGCGGAGGGCGGATACCTGCTTGCGCGGGCGCCGGAGAGCATCATGGTCGGCGAGGTGATGCGATATATTGACGGTGCGAAGAACAGCGGCACCCGAAAGCGCAGTGAAAACGTGTTTGCGGACTTATGGCAGCGGGTGGACGACGCTGTTTCCTGCGTGGTGGACAGAACGAGCTTTGCCGAACTCGCCCGCACGTGGTTGGAGCGGCAGGCGAAATACGTACCAAACTGGGATATCTAGGAGTCGAGCTTTGATCTACAACGACAATTCTCTGAGTATCGGCCGTACGCCGATGATCAAGCTGAACAGAGTAACGGATGGGGCGGCTGCAACGATCTACGCCAAGATCGAGGGGCGCAATCCCGCCTATTCGGTGAAGTGCCGGATCGGCGCGGCCATGATCTGGGATGCGGAACAGAAGGGCATTCTCAAGCCGGGCAAGGAGATCATCGAGCCGACCAGCGGCAACACTGGAATCGCGCTGGCCTTCGTGGCCGCGGCGCGCGGCTATCCCATCACGCTGACGATGCCGGAGACGATGTCGCTGGAGCGGCGCAAGGTGTTGAAGGCTTTCGGAGCGAATCTGATTCTCACGCCGGGCACGGAAGGGATGAAGGGCGCCGTGGCTCGCGCGGAGCAGGTGATGCAATCGGACCCGGAACGCTACGTGCTGCTGCAACAGTTCAAGAACCCTTCGAATCCCGAGATTCACTTCAAGACCACGGGCCCGGAGATCTGGGAAGACACTGGCGGGAACATTGATGTCTTCGTTTCCGGAATCGGCACGGGTGGCACGATCACGGGCGTCTCGCGGTATCTGAAGAACGAGAAGAAGAAGCAGGTGCTGAGTGTCGGCGTGGAGCCGGCGGCAAGTCCTGTGATCACGCAGACCTTGAAGAGCGAGCTGGTGAAGCCGGGTCCGCACAAGATCCAGGGAATCGGGGCGGGCTTCATTCCGGATACGTTGGATCTCTCGATGGTGGACCGTGTGGAGCAGGTGACCAACGAGGAATCCATTGAGATGGCGCGCCGTCTGGCGAGAGAAGAGGGGATTCTGTGCGGGATCTCCTGTGGTGCGGCCGCGGCGGCGGCGGTGCGGCTCGCAAAGCTGCCGGAATTTCATGGCAAGACGATTGTGGTGGTGCTTCCGGATTCCGGTGAGCGGTATCTGACGTCGGCGCTGTTCGAAGGCATGTTCGATTAGTTTCGAGGGGAGGGGGCGCATCGACCTGCCCAAACTGGGGGCGAGGTGAGGCTCAGAAACGGTCGTCTGCGGGCACAATTGCGGCTGATTTGGTGCAAATTCGGAACGATTCGGGCGCTGGGCAGCGGGTGGATCGGAAAGCGGATTTCCTTGTGGAGTCAATGAGTTCGCGGTGTCCGCGGGTGGATCCGCGTTGGGTTCGTTTCCGTAATTTTCATTTTGTGCCGGGGATTGCGAGGCGCGGCTGGCCAGCAGGGCCCGGTGCGCGCGACGAAAGGCGGTCCACGCGGCGGTTTCGCCTCGGAACAGGGTGCCGGCACTGATGGGCTCCGTTTGGGAGGAGTCTGCGGAGGCGCAATGCTCTTCGAGGCGGTCCGCGAGTGTTTGGAAGTGCGCGGTCTGGAGGATTTCGATGCGTCGAAGCTGCCATTGCGCGTGGCACATGGTGAGCACGAGTTGTTCCTCTTGAGTGGTGGCGGGTTGGAAGCGCCGAAAGAAGTCGTGACGCCACTTGCGGTAGAGTTTTCGGGACTCGTGAGGGAGGACGGTGGGCTGTGAGCTGCACAGGCCTTGAGGGCGTTCCGGCTGGAGCGCTGTTTGCCTTCGGGCGTGACGGGGCCCTTGGATTTGCGCCGTTGATGCGCGCCTGCTCGGCGCGTGTGAGTTTGACCTGAGGGGCCGACATTGCTTTCTCCTGCGTTGGACCTGAGTCTCCACTTCTGATTGAATCATCCGGGCGGGAGGAGGGTGGATCGTGAATTTGGGAAGTTGTTGAGAAAGCAGTGGGATGTTCTTGTGGGTTGGTTGGAAACGCGAGAGGAGTCGAGCTGCTGAGGGAAGGAATCCGCGCGGAGATGGACAAAGGACTGTGGCTCCCATTGGAGACGTCGGCTTCAACGCGATTTCTCATTCGCTGCCGCGCGTTCCTGAATCAACTATTGGAGCGCTGACAAGAGATGATGCCGGAGTTCGATGTTCACGGGCGTTCGGTTGTGCCTGGTGCTAAACTGACCTGGCGCGCCGACAGAGATCGAGGCGTCCGTGCAACATAGTGCTCCCAAATGGCACCGGATCTCCTTGAGCACTGACTCACTCGCCTTTGGAACCTGGCCATCCATTACGTAGCCGAGCATTGCCGCTACCGGGAGGTCCGGCGCATACTTGCCCATCACGAACCGCATCATCCCCTCGGCCACATATTCTGCGGCGAGGGAAGCGCCGTTCACGTTGAGGCGCTTGCATTCAATGAACAAGCACACCTCGTCCAGACCAACCGAAAACAGAATACCCACATCGACGTACCCAACAGGGTCTGGATCTTGCGTAAGATCGGCGGCGATCAACTCATACTGCGAAACGATATGAAAACGGCCGCGAAGTGCAGGTACCAAGCGTAAGTGCCGGACCAAATTTCGCGTGATGGGATCTTCGAGCCGCCGTCGAGCTGATTTCTTGCGCCGGGTTGCATCCTTAGTCTGAGCGACTGTGCTGACGGTATCAATGTTGGCCCGGCACGATGGCCACACGGCCATCACCCCAGCATGAACGACATCGTAGGCGGAAACGACCTGGTCCCTCCAAGTCGACGGATCACCGATTGCGCTCATGGTTCCCCTTCGCCGAATGGCGCTTTTGCGCGGCGAGCAGATCTCCTGCGATGTCGTCCGCATCGTTCAAGCCGGCACTAGCGAGCCAGAATCTCCTGTTCAATGGCTTCATGAGATAGAGCGAATCCTTAAGGAACACCTTCAGATTCGGCTGCACCTCCACGTTGCGAGTGGTGTTCTGCGGGAGCAGGCGAAAGATCCGATCCAGTGCTGTCCGAAGTTCCCCGTCGCTGTGCTCCACCAGAACGTCCGGCCAAGCCGCTCCGAGCCGCAATTCAACAAGGACGGCCTCCGCTCCACCTTCGATCAGACGTACACCCAGATTGGCGCCAGGTTGAAGCCATTCGCGGAGCGCAGCGCGAAGGGTACGGCAATACTGAGTCCGCTCCCCCGGTGACGCCTGCTCCATCAGGGCTGTAATGGTGCCCTTCCTCGGCTGCATGCTCGGGATGACCGCCAGCAGGGAGTCGGTGATGAGAAGCTTCTCCTCCTCAGAGAGGCCGTAGTAGTCGAAAACCAGATGGTCCGCCCGGCGAATCTCGTCATTCATTCTCTCGCCAGCCAAGGGTTGGTCTTTCAGATCCAATAGGCGGTCCACGATGCCCACGAGATTGTGTTGGGCCACCCGCGCACGCTCGGGATCAGGAGTATCGTCTGGATCGGGGAACGGAAGATCCAGCAGTTGCTCCTCATGCACTTTTGCACGGTCCGTCCCGAGGTTCGCGGAAGTGTGAAAGTAGTACCAAGCAGCCAGCGAACTGTTCAAGAGTGCCGTGAGCAACTTTGCCTTGGATGCCTGGCCTACCGGGAAGGTAATAGCTTGGAGGGAATGATGGAAGGAGCACGACTGTTCGACGTAGGCCGCCCTAACGCGCCCCTCGTTGCGCACGACACCCTGTGGAACAAGGACATGCGGTCCTGAGAAACCTCGGACGTAACCTGACCGGTGAACTTTCGACGTTGGCCACGCTTGCGTGTTGATTTTGGGAATGACCCAAGGCCGGAACTGGGAGGCGTCGAGAAAGGAGAGTTTCGTGACGTCATCGACGATCGTAAAGTCTTCGCGCTGCCGCTTGGATTCGGAGTCGGGATGGTGGGGTTTGAAACCTTGGCCGATGACCCACTCCTCCGCTAAGTCCAGATCGCGTCGCACGCGTGAATATAGGGTTGCTGTAGAACCGAGCCGTGGAAGGTCGGAAAGCCACGCGAGCAGCTTTTGATCCCGACCGGTCGCCCACATTCGCTGTTTCCAGACAGCCGGATCGGATTGAGCCAATTCTTGGGTGACGCCCAGGCGGTCGTTCGTGGGGACGATCAGAATCTTCGTGGAGCGCAACAACCTGTGCGCCTTCGGAACCCAGTATTCGATCTTGTCCGAGCCACGATGCCCTCCGGTTCGGAACAGAGCCATGACCGTGGGGCGATCCGCTCCATCGAAGAGTTGGAAACAGACATCGGCGAAATTGATGATACGCAGAAGCGCGATGCTGCTCAGCCAGCGCAACCGTGCTGCGGCGACCTCCTTCGAATGGTTGAGTAGGATGCCCATGGCTGGCAGTAGCAAACACACACGCCCATCTGGCTTAAGATGCCGGGCCGCCTTCCACACGAATGCCCAGGCAAGTTCGCCCCCCGGCATCGGCAGGTCGTGCTGCCGACACCATCTCAATGCAGTTTGGATTTTTTCCGGCTGCCGACTGACCCAAGGGGGATTACCAACGATCACATCGAAGGAGGGTTCGTGCCACTCGTCATCAAAGAAGTCGCGACGGACGAGCGTCTTCCCAAGAAGGCGCGGAAGGATCTTGCCTTCGGCCTTAAGGGCTCGAACGACTGGCGGATGCACTTGTTCAAGCAACGCAATGTAGAGCGAAAACGCGCCAATCCGAACGGCGCTCTCCGAAACATCCCATCCATGCAGGCGTTCAAGCCACTCGATGAGCTGCGGCCAGGTGGGGTCCTTACCTGAGCGAAGTTTGTGGTGCTCCGCGAGTCTGTGGAACATGCGAACCAAGAAAATCGCTGATCCACACGATGGATCCAACACCGTGAAGCCGTCAGAGCGCGTGGTCTCAGCTATGCTGTTCCAGACTTGATCAACTACAAGATCCGCGAGGAAGCGCGGTGTATAGTAGGCGCCGGTCGCTTTTCGCGAGGAATCACCTTCATTCAGGAACCGGTCATAGATCGAACTGATCAACTCAACGGGGATAAAGCTGAAGTCATACCCCCAGAACCGAAGCTGTCCCGTCCCCATTTCCTTCCAACCGCTCCGGAAATCCAGCAGCGGGCCAATGTGCTCGGCGGCTATCGAGACCGGGTCGTCGCCTCTTTCGAACACCCCCGGCGCATAGAACACATCCCCATTGAAGGTTCGCCTCAGATGCGAGAAAAGTCGGTCGATCAGCCTGGCGTCACGGTAGGCGAGTAGATCGACGAATGACTGTGCAGGACGACCGCGCCCCGCCGCCGCTTGAAAGTCGGTGGCGTCGATTATGCCTCGATCCTCTAGATAGGATACAAAGACGACTTGAAGTAGGAGGGTACGCGCGGCGTCTTCCGGCAAAGCGACCGAAAGCTGTCGCAGAGTTTCCCTCAAGTTTCCGAGTAAGGTTGCATCTACGCGTGTTGTCGAATCGAAGCGTTGCGGATGCCGCTCAAAATAGGTGCCAGATTCGACGGCTGGAATTAGTCTGAGCAGTTCAAGCGCGTCCGCCCCGACCTTCAAGGATTCAATCAACCGATGGTCACTCGATTCCTCGACAGATTGAGATACGGGCCGTTGCCACAGGCTATACACCCGAACTTCCGCCGGCAATCGGACCACAAGCACACTGGCCAAGCCCTGGTTCCATAGAGCTCTGTGCAGTTCGTCAATTTCCTCCGCGTCGAACTCATCCCGCAACGCGAAGGCGACTGTTGGAACGTCCTGGATTGTCAGGAAGGCATCGACTTGTTTCGCAAACGCTCGTTCCACAGCGTGTCCGCGCTGAGCGACTGCCTCTTCATCTCGCCGCAAGAGAAGGTCCGGAGTTCCTATGCGATTGCTAATGCCGAAGGTTTCGAGCCAGCTTGTGTCGGTTGTCATCACTGGTCTGTGGCTCCACCCGGAATTTGGATCACCAGAACATTATCTAACGCCTGTGTTTTGAACGCCATTGTGTGCGACCAGCCGTAGGGCGCGTCAACGCCGGCGGCTCGTCCGACGGTCCTGCCGCCGTGAGCCGGAGGTTGGCGCATTGGTATCTGTCAATCTCGGCAAATGAACCGGTACGGGATTTGCTGCGCGCTGCCGGCTACTCGACCAAACCAAACAGAAAGGATGCAGTCAGGTGCGTGTCAGTTTCCCATCTTTGCGAGTACAAGGGACGTCGTCCGAGAGATGCATCCGCCCGCCACGGTGGGCACTTCAGACTGCTCAGCGGATCGGCTCCGTTCCTTCGTTGAGGATCGCGAGATAGGCTTCGTACACGAACAGGCGGTGCCGCGGGCGGCCAGTTCTCTCGCGGAGGATTCCGAGGCTGCGCATGTGCTCCAATGACTTGGCCACGGTGGGCGCGGAGAGGCCGATCTTCTGTGCGGTGGCCGGGATGGACACGATCGGGTTGCGCTGCATGTGCTGGAAGACACGCAGGACCGAGGCCGCGGGCCGTCCCAGCGTCTCGATCTGGCGCCGGTGCTCCTCAAAGAGCGCCACGATGCGACGCGCGGCGGAGGCCGCCTGGTCGGCCGTCTCGCGAACTCCGGTGAGGAAGAAGTCGAGCCATGCCTCCCAGTCGCCTTTCGCCCGCACCCTGTCCAGCAGGTCATAATAGGCCGCGCGATGCGTTTTGAAGTAGAGGCTCAGGTAGAGGATGGGCTCGCGGATGGCGTTCGCCGCGCACAGCAGGAACGTGATCAGCAGGCGGCCGAGACGCCCGTTGCCGTCGAGGAACGGGTGGATGGTCTCGAACTGCACATGAACCAAACCGGCCTTGATCAGCATTGGGATTTCGGGGCGCTGTTCGTGGAGGAAGAGTTCCAACGCGCCCATGCAGTCCATCACCAACTCCGGTGGTGGCGGCACGAACACCGCGTTGCCCGGGCGACTGCCGCCGATCCAGTTCTGGCTGCGCCGGAACTCCCCCGGCTGCTTGTCGCTACCGCGGCCCTTGGCCAGCAGGATTTCGTGGATCTCCCGGATCAGACGCCGCGACAGCGGGAACCCGCCGCGCATGCGCTCCAGACCATGCGTCAGCGCGGCAACGTAGCTGGAGACCTCCTGTACGTCGTGCAGGGGGACCCCGGGCGCCTCGCCGTTCTCAAACAGCAGCAGATCCGACAGCGAGGATTGCGTTCCCTCGATCTGCGACGAGAGCACCGCTTCCTTCCGGACGTAGGTGTAGATGAACAACGAGAGGTCCGGCAAGAGAGAGGCCAGGCCGTCCAGCCGGCCCAGTGCCTGATTGGCTTGCTCCAGAAGCACCTGCAGAGAGTCCAGGCGAACGGGAGGGTTCGGCGGAAGCGGAGGTGGAACGAACGCGCGGAAGGGCTCCTGCTCCACCGCTTTGACGACATAGCGCCCCATCCGAGGATTGTTTCCAGCTTCCACGCTCAGTGCGATCCTTTCGTTCGCTTGCTGCTAACGAAAGGATACGGCATTTTCGTTTCGTAATGAAGGATGCCTACCGACTTGGTCTTCCTGGAAGTCGACGGATTCGATTTGTTCCTCCAGGAGGTGCGCAACAAGAACCGGCCCGGCCAGCGCGCCGCAGACTGCGTTGGCCGCATGCCGACTGTCTGGAAATCTGACTGGCAGGCTTAAGCTTAAGCCTGCGCTACCGTGGAGCGTGCAGTGCGCGGCGCCAAGATGCGAAAGTGAACAGTATTGACGCCAGACGCGGACTTCCGTTCGCTAACCGCAACCGCTTCCGCCGCTGCAGGGCTTGTTGGCATTTGCGGATTCAGGAGACACGTATAGGATTGCAGAAGAGAGGTCCAAAGGGGGGAACTGATGGCATCCGTGAAGAGGAACGCGAAGGAACCGGGTGCGGTGATGACGTTCGTGCCGGCGACTGGCGAGCGCTGGCAGGATCTGGAGACGCTGTTTGGAGAAAAGGGCGCCTGCGGCGGATGCTGGTGTATGTACTGGCGGCTGCCGGCGAAGGAGTTCCGGGAGAAGAAGGGCTCGGCGAACAAGCGGGCGCTGCGGTCGCTCCTGCAAGAAGGCGACGCGCCCGGCATCCTGGCGTACCACGGGGATGCGCCGGTGGGGTGGTGCGCCGTGGCGCCTCGCGAGGTGTATGTCAAGCTCGGCACGGCGAAGTCGCTGCGGCCGGTGGATGACCAGCCTGTCTGGTCGATCACCTGTCTGTTCGTTACGAAGACGATGCGGAAGAAGGGCGTCTCCGTCGAACTACTGAAGGCGGCGGCGCGCTTTGTGCGAGATCGGGGAGGCCAGTTGGTGGAGGGTTATCCCGTTCAAGCCGCGGACGGGGGAACGATGCCGGCAGTGTTTGCCTGGACGGGGACCGTGGCGGCGTTTCGTCAGGCGGGGTTTCAGGAAGTGGCGCGGCCCTCGCCGACACGCGCCATCATGCGGCTGAAGGTGGGTTGAGCTACTGCGCGCTGGTCAGATCGTAGGCATCCGTCACCGTCATCGTGACATAGTAAGTGCCGAGGTTGTTTTGCCAGTGCCGGTTGTCATTCACCGCAAGCATCAAGTGGCCTGATGGCAGGCCGGTCTTCGACGCCTTCCTGCCGACGAAGAACACCTCCCCGCTCGCACCCACACGGCCAATGAGCGCGCCGAAGGGCTGACCATCGAACAGGTTCGAGGTGTAGTTGCCGCCCGCGGGTTTCTTCAATCCATCGGGGTCGCATGCCCAGACGTCCGCGTTCCATGACAGACGAGCGAATCCGCGCGCCGAGGAATCAACCTTCGAGGACGCAGTCAGCACCACGCCGGTGTCCAGATACTCGATCTGCTGGCAATGCTTCAGGGAGTGCACCTCCATGGCGCGCCGCACGATGGGCTGCCGCACGGCAAGTGTTCGGATCTTCGACCACGGGATGGACTGCTTGCCGCCGCTGGTGCGGATCTCAAGGGAACCCTCGGGCAGTTTGCCTCGCAACGCCTCGCCGTTCGGAAGCCGCACCATGCTGAGCGTGCGATCGAAATCGTCGGCATAGCTCGGGATGATGCGTTCAAACAGGCGGTAAAGCGGCCGGGGTTCGTGTTGGTCCGTGTCCTTCAGCGTCTTCAGTAAGGGCGTCAAGACAGGAAGCCCGATGGAGGTGAGATCCTCCACTGCGCCATCGCGAGCCTTGCGATCGGCGCCGGAAATCGCGGCAAAGCCGGCTTCGATGCGTGCGGACTCCTCCGGGGACGCCTCCGCCGCGTTGTGGATGGAGAGCACGGAAGCGGGCTTCAGCGTGACGGGACCGCCGGGCGTCTGAATGCGAAGCCCCGCAAGCGAAGCCTCCCCTTCCATTGTTTCTCCGGTGGTTGTGCGGATGAGCACCTGAGCCGCGGGCATCGATACGGCGGCCGACAGAAGCAGCAGGAAGAGATGAGACATCCTGCTGTTTATAACACGGCGCTCCTCAGGCCATGGTGATCGCATCCACCATATCCAGCCGGATGACGATCTTCGAAAACTGCTGACTTCGGGCCTCCACCCAACCTTCGGCAATCTTCGTCACGACACCGGCAATCGTCTGGCCCTTGACGTAGAACGTCAGGCCCTTCTTTGATTCGAGGCTCGTCTTGAGAAGCTCTTCGTACATGTCTTGATTCCTTGCATTCGCGGGTCGCGGCTGTGTCTGTGCGATGGCAACGGGCAGAGCCGCGAGCGCGAGAAGATATCGCCTGGTCATATCGGGCATTTGTATCCGGGCCGTTCTTCCGGCCTCTATCAAGTAAGGCGCAAAACGCGGGCACGATTCGTCGCCGGCGCATGGAAATTGTGGAGGGGCGGTTGCCAGGACTGCGACGCGCGTCGTTTACTGAGAGTACATGCTCACGATAGGAAGCCGCGGATCGAAGCTCGCGTTATGGCAGTCGAATTGGGTGAAATCCCAACTGGAGGCGATGGGCGAGGAGTGCCGCATCGAGATCATACACACCACGGGTGACAAAATCACCGATGTGCCTTTGGCAAAGGTCGGCACGAAGGGCCTGTTCACGAAGGAGATCGAAGAAGCATTGCTTGACGGGTCGGTTGATCTTGCGGTGCACAGCCTGAAGGACATGCCGACGGAGTTGCCGGATGGGCTGATGCTGGCCGCGACGCCCGTGCGCGAGGATCCGAGGGACGCGCTGATCGGGCAGACGCTGGCGGAGTTGAAGAGTGGCGCGAGGGTCGGCACAAGTTCGCTGCGAAGATCCGCGCAATTGAAGGCGCAGCGCCGCGATCTGCAGGTTGAGTCGATTCGAGGGAATCTCGACACGCGGCTGCGGAAGTTAGATGAAGGCCAGTTTGATGCGATTCTGCTGGCGGCAGCGGGATTGCGCCGGCTTGGCTGGCAGGAGCGCATTGCGGAATTCATAGCGCCGGAGGTGATGTGTCCCGCCGTTGGGCAAGGCGCTCTTGCGATCGAGACACGTGGCGATGGAGGGAGTGGCCAGCAGGCTTGTGAGCGATTGGATGATGTTGATACGCGGCGCTGTGTGACGGCAGAGCGCGCGCTGCTTGCGGCGATGGGTGGTGGTTGCCAGGTACCGCTCGGCGCCTATGCACAAGTGGATGGAGATGCACTGGAAATGCGGGCAGTGATTGTTTCGCCGGACGGGCAGACGCTGCTGCGTCGCGAAGGGCGCGGAGTGGATCCGGTGGCTTTGGGATCGCGGCTCGCGGAGGAGTTACTGAGCGCGGGCGGGCGCGAGATCCTCGAATCGGTGTACGGCCGATGAAGAAGGCGTATCTGGTGGGTGCTGGACCGGGCGATCCGGGGCTGCTCACGTTGAAGGGGCGGGCCGTGCTGGAACAGGCCGATTGCGTCCTCTACGATAACCTCGCCAATCCCGCGTTGCTTGCTTACGCGCGGCCTGACGCCGAACGCATCTACGTGGGCAAGAAGAAATCGGATCATCCGATGTCGCAGGAGGAGATCTGCGCCGTGTTGGTGGAGCGCGCGCGGCAGGGATTGTGCGTGGTGCGATTGAAGGGCGGCGATCCTTATCTCTTTGGGCGCGGTGGCGAGGAAGCAGAAGCGCTCGGGAAAGCGGGACTTGCGTATGAGGTGGTGCCTGGCGTGACGTCGCCATCGGGATTGTCTGCATATACAGGTATTCCCCTGACGCATCGCGAGCACACTTCGGCAGTCACCTTTGTGACGGGACATTCCGTGGATTCGATTGACTGGGGCAAGATCGGGCACGTGGAAACCCTGGTGATTCTGATGGGGCTGACGCACATGCGCCAGATCGCGGCGGAGTTGATCGCACGGGGCAAGAATCCGAAGACTCCGGCGGTGGCGGTGCGATGGGCGACGCGTCCCTATCAGCAGACCATCACGGGAGTGTTGGAGGATATTGCGGATCGCACCGAGGCGGCAGGTATGAAGCCGCCCGCGACCTTCGTGATTGGCGAAGTGGTGAAGTTGCGCGATCAGTTGAACTGGTTTGAGCGGCTGCCGATGTTCGGGCAGCGGGTGGTGGTGACAAGGTCGCGCGGGCAGGCATCGCAGTTGAGTGAGAAGCTTGCCGTTTACGGGGCCGATGTCGCCGAGTTTCCGGTGATCGAGATTGTGCAGCCAGCGGACTCCTCGGCGATTGACGAGGCGATTGCGCGGCTTGCCGGATATGACTGGCTGATCTTCACCAGCGTGAATGGCGTGAAGTATTTTCTGGAACGGCTGGACGCGTCGTGCGCCGATTTGCGGCGGGTGCGGGGAAAAATCTGCGCCATTGGACCGGCCACGAAGCGCGCTCTGGAGGAGTTGCACTTGAAGGTGGATTTGCTGCCCAAAGAGTACGTGGCCGAGAGCATGGTGGAAGCGTTCGCGGCTCACGATCTGGCCGGCAAGCGGGTCCTGCTGCCGAGAGCGGCGGTTGCCCGCGATGTGGTGCCGGTGGAACTGCGGGCCAGAGGCGCCGTTGTGGATGTGGTGGAGGCCTATCGCACCGTAGTGCCCGAAGTGAGCGCGGACACGAACGCGGAAGTGTTCGAGCGCAAGCCGGATTGGGTGACCTTCACGAGTTCCTCGACCGTGAAGAACTTCCTTGCCTTGGCGGGCAGGGAACGCCTGGAGGGAGTGCGCGTTGCGTCCATTGGACCGGTGACTTCGGAGACCGCGCGGAAGCATGGCATAGAGGTGGCGATTGAAGCGGCGGAGCACACCATGGACGGACTGGTGCGTGCGATTCTACAATCTTTGTCATGACTTTCGAACAGCCGGTGTGGAACTTCGAGCAGGAGCCGTATCCGCATAGCTCCGACGAAACAGACGTCAATCTGCGCGCCTACTTCGACCGCATGCCCGATGAGAAGCTGCGCGGCTATACGAAGGACTGGAGCGATGAGCAGTTGATGGAATGGGACGGCAACTTCAAGAACGACGGTACGCTGATGCTGATCTGCAGTGAGCGCGATGTGGAAGTGGATGAGTATCGCGAGGTGCTGGAGGAGTGCATCGCTTATCGCGATCGTGTGCGAGGCGCCTCCGGCAAGGCATCGTCAAGCGCCCAGTAACCTGTTCGCGCGCGAACGTTGAGTTCGGGGCGGCCTTTGATTGCGACACGAATGGGACGGAAGCCTCGGGCGCCATCGGCAGGCACGAATGACGCGAGATACTGCAGGTGCAGATCGCTGGAAATGCGCTGCAGTACTTCTTCGAGCTTGCTCTGCACGAGAAACGAGTAGTGCCCGCCTCCACTCTGATTCGCGAGCTCCTCGGCAGCCTTTGGCGCGGCCAGTTGGAGCAAGGCGAAGAGGTTCATGCCTCCTCCGGTGGGCGGCGGCGGGTCGCCCTTCCTGTCGCGATAGGGCTTGCCGGTGTATTGAATCCAAGCCGAGGAGTAGGTGGCGGCATAGATGGTGACCTTTTCACGCTGTGCGCGGACCACCACATCCTCGATCTTTGCAGCGCTGCCTTCATCGCGCGTCTCGCCGAGAATCAGGAGCACGCGTCGGCGGCGGGGGGATTGCGCCACGAGCACATCCATGCCCATGGCGACCGCGTCGAGCATCGCTTTGCCGTTGCCGATGAGCTCAATGCCCCGGAATGCGGAGACGATTGCGTTTGCGTCCGAGGTGGGCGGCAGTGCGAGGAAAGGCGAATGGCTGTAGGTGATCAGCGCCACGCTACCGCGGTCGCCGGCGACGAGCGGAGGAATGATGGATGCCGTCTTCTGGATCTTCTGAATCGCCTTGCCCACGGGGATATTGTTCTGCACCACCACGGCGAGGGCGAGCGGCAGGAACTCCTCTTCGAGTTGAATGGTTCGCAGAACGCTGTTGTCGTAAAGGAGGAAGTCCGCCGCTTGCAGACCATGGACGGGTTGGCCCTTGGCATCGGAGACGGCGATGGGTGTGAACACGACCTTGCCGGTTGCGCGGAAATCGGGGGTGGGTTGCGCGGCAAGTAGAGCGCAGGCGAACGGCAAGACGGCGGTGTAGCTGAGAGGTTGGCGCACCCTTTCACAGCGTACAACGCGCGGCAGAGACGACGCGGCGACGGCTGGCTTCGACATCCGCCCGCAACAGTGCTGCGGTATCGTTGAAGTATGCTGAAAGCTCTCGCAAGTATATTTCTGGTGGTGTGTCTGGCCCCGAACCTGGGCGCCCAGGCAACTGCAGGGTTTGGAGCGCTCTCAGGAGTGGTTCGCGACGGAACGGGTGCGGTAATCCCCAGCGCCGAAGTGATTGTCGCCAACTCCTCCAAGGGTATCGAGCGCAAGATCTTAACCAATGATTCCGGCGTCTTCAACGCGCCCGCACTTGTCCCGGCCGAAGGGTATTCGGTACGCGCAACCGCTCAAGGCTTCCAGACCTATGAAGCCAGAAACATTCCGATTCTCGTAGGCCAAAACGTCAGTCTCAATATCACCCTTCAGATCGCGACGGCGACCACGCAGGTGGAGGTGTTGGACGTGGCGCCTGTCGTCGAACAAACGAAGACGGGGAACTCGCAGGTGGTCAACTCAAAGCAGATTCTGAACCTTCCGATCAACGGCCGGCGCGTGGATTCTTTCGTGCTGTTGGCGCCGGCGGTAGTTTCGGACGGGACGTTCGGTTTGGTCTCATTCCGCGGCATTGCGGGAGGCAACACGTTCCTTACCGACGGCAACGACACGACCAACAGCTACTACAACGAAAACGCTGGGCGCACGCGCATCTCGACGCAGATCTCCCAGGATGCGGTGCAGGAGTTCGAGGTTCTGTCGAATGGTTACTCCGCCGAGTATGGACGTGCGTCCGGCGGCATCATCAACACGGTGACGCGATCTGGCACGAACGACGTGCATGGCACAGGATACTGGTTCTTCCGCAATCAGGAGTTCAATGCGCGGGACCGCTACGCCACGGTGAATCCGCCGGAAACGCGGCACCAGTTCGGCGGGTCGCTGGGCGGCCGGATTGTGAAGGACAAGCTTTTCTACTTCTTCAACTCCGAGATCATCCGGCGTGATTTCCCGCTGGATGCGTCGATTACGAGACCTCCGCTGTTCAATGCCGCGGGCCAGTTCGTGGGTACTTGTGACGCCACTCCGGCGCAGTGCCAGGCGGCGACGCGCTTCATCACGGAGCGCCATTTCCGGAGCGTTCCACGCCGGGCCAATTCGGAACTCGGCTTCGGAAAGATCGACTGGCGGCCGACGGACCGCAACGCGATTTCGCTGTCATTCAACTATCTGCGGTGGATTTCTCCGGGTGGCATACAGTCCGCGGCGGCGTTGAATACGGGTGCGGGCGTCGGCAACAATGGCGACTCGACGGTGCGCACACGATACGGACGCGTTTCGTGGACGGCGATCCCGTCGAACACGGTGGTGAATGAAGTTCGATATGGCTGGTTCAAGGACCGGCTGTTCGACGACCAGAACGCGGAGTTGCGGCCTGTGACCGGGTTGATTGCGATCTCGGTGCAAGGCCAGACCAATCTGGGCGTGCCGAACTATCTGCCGAGGTTGAATCCTTCCGAGAACCGCCATCAGATCGCGGATACGCTGACCTGGACTGCCGGAAAGCACACGCTGAAGTTTGGCGGCGACATCATGAACACGAACGATTACTCGGACCAATTGTTCAATGGCCGGGGATCGTACACGTATCCGACATTTACAGCTTTTGCTCTCGATTTCTCGGGCAATACGACGGGTGCGAAGCGCTGGCAGTCCTACTCGCAGGCGTTTGGGAATCCGGTGGTAAGTACTACGGTGCGTGACTACTCGGTTTTCGCGCAGGACCAGTTCCGCGCGACTAAGAATCTCACTTTGAATTTCGGGCTGCGTTACGAGTATTCGCAGTTTTCACAGCCTTCGCTGGTAAATCCGGGTTATCCGCAGACCGGCGTGATCCGGCAGCCCGGGAAGAACTTCGCGCCTCGCATCGGCCTCGCCTGGGCGTTCAATGACAACAAGACCGTGATCCGTACGGGTTACGGGTTGTTCTACGCGCGCTTCCCTGGCGGGCTGATCAACACGCTGCACCTGAACAACGGGTTGTATCAGCGCAACATCAGTCTGAATGCCGCGATCGCGACGGATCTTGCGGCAGGGCCGGTGTTTCCGCTGCCTCTGCCCAATCTGGACCGGACACCGCCGGCAGGTACGATCGACCTGGCCTATGCGGCGCCGGATTTCCGGAATCCCTATACGCAACAGGCGGACTTCGGGATTGAACGGGAGTTGACGCAGCAACTGGGACTGACGGTGTCGTATGTCTGGTCGCGAGGGGCGCGGCTGTTCACGGTGCGTGACCTGAATGTCGGGGCGCTGGGCGAGCCCGTGACTTACCGGATTCTGGACGATAGCCGGAATCAGGTAGGCACTTACTCGACCCCCACTTACCGGCTGGCGAATCGCGTGGATCGGAACTGGCGGCGCATCAATCAGGTGGAAAATGGTGGAAATTCGTATTACAACGCGATGATTGTTCAGGTGCGGAAACGGATGAGCCGTAGTTGGGAAGGGCACGTTTCTTACACGTGGTCGCACGCGATTGACAACAATCAGGGCGGCGGGTCGGACAACATCTTCTTTTCGGGTGGACCGCGGTCGTTGTTCAATGGCGATTACCAGCAGGACAAGGCGTCCTCGTCGCTCGATCAGCGGCACCGGTTCGTGACGTCGACGATTTGGGCTCCGCAGTTCGTGAAGCGGGATTCGGGGGCGGCGAAGTGGCTGGTGAACAACTGGCAGCTTTCGCAGATCACGACGCTGGCTTCCGCGCAGCCTCAGACGCCGACGATCTTCGTGTCGGGCAATCCGTTCGCGGGGGCGGCGTTCAATACGTCGCTGAACGGGTTTGGCGGGTCTTCGCGGGTGCCGTTTCTGCCTGCGTCGTCGCTGGATATCGACCAGATTTACCGGACGGATGCACGGCTGACGAAGATTCTGCCGTTCGCTGAGCGTTACCAGGTGCACTTCAATTTTGAAGTGTTCAACCTGTTCAACCACGTGTCGAACACGAGCGTGAACGGGCAGGCGTTTCAGGCGGCGGCCGGTGCGTTGACACCGACGGCGGGTTTGGGTGACGGGTCGGCGTCAGGCGGGTTCCCGGATGGGACGAATGCCCGGCGGGCGCAGATCAGCTTGCGGTTCATTTTCTGAGCGCTGACCGCGCGGCATCCGCCTCCGGCGAAGTGGCCGCACGTCATGGATTCCAGGGAACGTTCACCGATGTTCCCCGGAGAACGGGTCGTACAGACAGAAAGCCCACCTCCCGAGGGTGGGCTTTCTGTTGTTACGCGCTCGGCGCTTGGCGTCCTATCGGGGATCTGGCCAAGAGGATTCGGCTGTGCCGGCCAGCAGGCTGTGGGGTGCTGGCCCAGTCGAGAAATCGTCTCACTTCTTCTTGGTGGGGAGTTTCCGGATCTCCTGGCTGACCAGTTCCCGCACTCCATCTGGCAGGGGTGGAGTAAGAGTCTGCATGTCACGCATCGCATCCGGGCTGCCTGCAAAATACTGCAGTGCTCGCAGTGCGTTTTGCAGGAACTGGTCCTTCGGGCCGGTGGCCCTTTCGATCAAACCGCGGACGAACGGCCAGCCAACGTAACTTCCGACAAAAAACGAACCGTCCGAGCGTTGTCGGCCCGGACGGTTCACAGGACTCAGCTTGCGGTTTAGTAATCCATTTCGGGGCCGTGGCCGCCGCCAGGAGCCGGAGCCGGCTTCTTCTCGGGGATCTCGCAGACCATCGCTTCGGTGGTCAGCATGAGAGCCGCGATGGAAGACGCATTCTGGAGAGCCGAGCGGGTGACCTTCGCGGGGTCAATGACGCCGGCCGCCACCAGATCCTGGAAGTCGCCCGTCGCGGCGTTGAAGCCGAAGCCCGCTTCGGACGAACCACGAACCTTCTCCACCACAATCGCACCCTCGTAGCCCGCGTTGCCAGAGATCTGGCGCAGGGGCTCCTGGCAGGCGCGACGGACGATGTCGATGCCGATCTGCTCGTCGCCGGTCGCCTTGAGGGCATCCAGCACGCTTGCAGCACGGAGCAGAGCCACACCGCCGCCCGGAACGATGCCTTCTTCCACGGCCGCGCGCGTCGCATGCAGAGCATCTTCCACGCGAGCCTTCTTTTCCTTCATTTCGGTCTCGGTGGCAGCGCCGACCTTGATCACCGCAACGCCGCCGGCGAGCTTCGCCAGCCGCTCCTGCAGCTTTTCACGATCGTAGTCCGAGGTGGTCTCGTCGATCTGAGCGCGCAACTGCTTAATGCGGCCTTCGATCTCCTTCTGCTTGCCATTGCCATCGACGATGGTGGTGTTGTCCTTGTCCACGGTGACGCGCTTGGCGCGGCCGAGGTCTTCCAGACGGACGCCTTCCAGCTTAATGCCGGTTTCTTCCATGATCGCCTTGCCGCCGGTGAGGATCGCGATGTCCTCCATCATGGCCTTGCGGCGGTCGCCGAAGCCGGGGGCCTTCACGGCGCAGGCATTGAGCGTGCCGCGCAGCTTGTTCACGACGAGCGTGGCGAGCGCTTCGCCTTCCACTTCTTCCGCGATCACGAGGAGCGGCTTGCCGGAACGCGCGATCTGCTCGAGCAGCGGCAGCAGGTCCTTCATGTTGCTGATCTTCTTCTCGTGGATCAGGATGTACGGATCCTCGACCACGCACTCCATGCGATCCGGATCGGAGATGAAGTAGGGCGAGAGGTAGCCACGGTCAAACTGCATGCCGTCGACGGTCTGCAGCTCGGTGTGCATCGTCTTCGACTCTTCCACCGTGATGACGCCGTCCTTGCCGACCTTCTTCATCGCCTCGGCGATGGTGTTGCCGATGGTTTCATCGCCGTTGGCGGAGATGGTGCCGACCTGAGCGATCATCTCGCCCGAAACCGGCTTGCTGTGCCGCTTCACTTCCTCGACGACAGCTTCCACGGCCTTCTCGATGCCGCGCTTCAGGGCCATCGGGTTCGCGCCAGCGGCCACCGACTTCACGCCTTCGCGGAAGATCGACTGAGCCAGGATGGTCGCGGTGGTGGTGCCGTCACCGGCCACATCGGACGTCTTCGACGCCACTTCGCGCACCATTTGCGCGCCCATGTTCTCGAGCGGATCCCTCAGCTCGATTTCCTTCGCCACGGTCACGCCGTCCTTGGTGATCGTGGGGCCGCCGAACTTCTTCTCGAGAACGACGTTCCGGCCCTTGGGGCCGAGGGTTACCTTCACGGCGTCCGCAAGCTGGTTCACACCGCGGAGAATCGCCTGACGGGAATTTTCGCTATAAACAATCTGCTTTGCAGGCATGTTTCGCTCCTGAACTCCTTTGGATTCTTACTTCTTCTTGCCGTTGCCGTTTGATTCGAGCACGCCGAGGACTTCGTCCTCACGCATGATCAGATACTCTTCGCCGTCGAGCTTGATATCGCTCCCGGAATACTTGCCGAACAGGATACGGTCGCCGACCTTCACGTCCAGGGCGATCAGCTTGCCGTCTTCCAGGCGCTTGCCCTTTCCGGCTGCGACAACTTCGCCTTCCTGTGGCTTTTCTTTGGCGGAATCGGGGATGATGATTCCGCCCATCATGGTTTCTTTCTCTTCGATCCGCTTCACAACGAGGCGGTCGTAGAGGGGTCGAATGTTCATGGTTGAGTTACCTCCAACGTGGTTTCGACTCTTGAGGATTGATTTTGAATCGAGGGCGTGATCCATCGCAATGGGGCACGCCCCACGTCAGTATTATTAGCACACTCCCCCGAGGAGTGACAATAGGGCTCTGTAAGATATTGATTACAAGTCGATTAAAGTTTATTAAGAAGCCTTAATGAATCGAGCTGGGGCTTGCCTGCGCGAGGAATGCCGCTGGCAGGGCGATGTGAGAGCCCAAGCGCATTGCCAGGAGGGGTAGACGCGGCAGCGAAACGGGATTGTGCTCTCTACTGAGGGTTCTGCATGATGGTGACTGGCTGGCCTGCAACCGTGATCTGACCCATACGAGTCTGGCCTGTAGTGTTCCGCTTCACGGTGTATCCCAGGATCCCCGGACCGGAGCCCGCAAACCCGGCAGTGATCATGATCCAATCGTTCGGGTTGGCGGTTGACCACTCACATCCCAGAGAAGTGTTGACGTAGATGGAACTGCTCCCGCCGTCGCGTTCGAATACGTCCGCCTGCTTGCTGAGGTTGTAAGAGCAACCCAGTGATCCCGGGGCACCGACCTGCCGGACTGTGTACGTGTTCCCCCCCGTCACTGTGATCAACCCGGTTCGCGGTGAAGATCCGGAGTTGACCGATAGGGCGAACTGCATATTCGCGCTTCCGGTTCCCGCGCCGATCGTAACGTTGATCCAGAAGTCCGCCGTTGACGCAGTCCAGGCGCAACCAGGGTTTGTCAGGACGGGCACAGAGTACAGCCCAAAGGAGTTCGGAAACCATGATTCGGTGGATCCCAGTGTTACCACGCAGGCTCCGCCAACCTGCTGAACCGTGTAGGTCTGCCCCTGGACCGTGATGGTCCCCGTGCGCAAACCTCCCCCATTTGCCGTCAGACTAAAGGAGACTGAACCGGAACCCGTTCCGGTGGGTGTGGTCACCGTAATCCAAGGCGCCGTGGTGGTTGCCGCCCACGGACAACCTGCCCCCGTGAACAGTTCAAACGAGTAAGTTGCCGCGCTGTTTGGGAAGAACGAGCCAGAGGACCCCAGACTATAGGCACAGGTTCCGTAAGTGGCGAGGAATCCCTCTGACGCGCCGCCGCCAGCCGTACCCTGCAGAGGACTGCCCGTAACCGGGAAATCCGACGAGGTGGTCATGCCGACGGCGGCCGCGAACGTGGCCCCGCGCACGATCCCGAGGCCGATGTCGCCGTTCCCGCCGCCGAGGTATGTGGACATCGCAAGCGCGGTGCCGGTCTCGTTGAACTGGGCGACGAATGCGTCGCCATTGCCGCCGAACGTCGACTGATCGGCAGATACCATGGGAAACCCCGCGCCTGCAAATCCGGTCACGAAGGCTCTTCCCGATGCATCCACCGAGATTCCTTGTCCCGAGTCGCATTGATGCAGCCGGAACGGGTCGGACAGGCTACAGTTGCCGCTTCCACCCAAGAAGGTGGAGTAGCTGAGCGCAGTCGCCGTAGGGTTGAGCTTGGACACGAAGGCATCAAAGGCGCCACCACCGAAGTTCGCCTGCTGGACTCCCGAGGTTGTGGGAAAACTGGTGGACGCTGTCTGTCCGGTGACGTAGGCGTGGCCTGTCGAGTCGATATCGAGTGCGAAGGCGCGATCGGTGTTCGAGCCGCCCAGGAAGGTGGAGTAAACGAGCGCACTTCCCGCGACGTTCAGTTTCGCGACAAAGGCATCGGTGGCGCCGCCATACAAGGTCCGCACCACGCCACTTGTGGTCTGGAAGTTCGAAGAACCAGTGAAGCCTGCCACATAGACCGCTCCTGTGGAGTCGACGCGCAGTCCGGTGATCTGATCTTCACTGGATCCGCCAAGGAACGTGGAGTAGACCTGTGCTGTCCCCGTTGGGTTCAGTTTGGTGACGAACGCGTCGGTTGCGCCGCCGTACGTCGTTTGAATCGCACCGGGCGTGGTGGTGAAAGTCGCGGTGTAAGTGAACCCGCCAACGTACGCGTTGCCGGTCGCGTCCACCCGGATTGCCTGCCCGGCTCCGGCGCCATCGAGATAAGTGGAATAGGAGAGCGCATCCCCTGCCGGATTCAGCTTCGTGACGAAGATCGCCGGCGCTGCCATGGTGATTTCGCGGAAAACGCCTGCCGTGATTGGAAACCGTCCGATGGTGGATCCTGTGATGTACGCCGCTCCGGCGCTATCCACCGCGATGGCGCGGCCGAAGTCGGCGGAATTGCCGCCGAGGAACGTGGAATAGAGGATCGAAGTGCCCGCCGGATTCAGTTTCATGACGAATGCGTCGGAGTCGCCCGGCGTCAGATTCGACTTGTACGGCGTGGCAGACCTGGCGAAGTCCGTCGATGTGGTGTAACCCGTCAGGTAAATGTTCGACGAGCCGTCCACGGTCACGCCGCTGACAATATCCACGTCACGCCCGCCCAAATAAGTAGATGTTACGGGATCAATGATCAGAGGCTGGCTACGGTCGTAAGTGCCAATGGAGAATGTAACTTGGTCCCCGCTCACCCGGTAAGAGGAAGCAATTTCCTGACGCCGGCCTCCGCTGACCTGATATACGTATGGCTTGCGCAAGACAAGGGCGCCCGCTGCCGAATCGAGGCGTACGTCACCAGACGGCTGGTGGTGGATTCGATTGGCGCCCTCCACCTTGAGGCGAATCCGCGCCACGTCCGCGCCTGGGTTGACAAGGAAGTCGAATTCGTAGCCCTGAGGAGCGCTGTAGTAGATCAAGTCGATGCCGGGATAAAGGGCTTCGAACCGTACTCGCCCATAGTGAGGGACATTGGTGCGCCAGGCCGTAGGGTCCACGCCCTTCAGATAGTTACTGACACCAGTGGTGGGCGCCAGGCCTTCAAGGCGCGTGTGCGGGTTCGACTGCAAAGGCGTGAGGCGGATCGCGTGATCGCGGGTGCGGTACTCGATACCGCTCTCGGAGAGCAGTAGCATCAGCGCGTCGCGGCGAGACACAAACTTCGCGGAATCAGGAGCTTGGCCGGTGTTGGGCTCGAAATGCGGCTGTATTTTGCCAAGCGCCTTTGGGCGGAGGTCGGAAGAGGCGGCCACCATCAGGTGCGATACCACAAGGAGAGTAACTACCAGGCGAAGCACAATACTCCTAACTGTCGCGAAGGGATCCTGCGGGAGGCCGGCCGTTAACCCCGGCAGGCAGCCTTGGCAGGAGACGCTTCCACCGCGACCCTAAAGGTAGTGCCTTCAGCGTGCCGCAATTCTCAGACGAAGTGCGCGATTCTCTACCAGCGGCCGACGCATCGGAGTAACATGACTGTGATGCACCGGGTACTCTTTCTTTCCATCCTCGCCGTCACGCTCCCGGCCCAGATCCCCCTGATCTTCGATACGGACATGGGCAACGATATTGACGACGCCCTCGCGCTTGCGGTGATCCACTCGCTGGAATCGAGAGGCGAAGCCAGGCTGCTGGCCGTCACGATCACCAAGGACAACGCCGCGGCCGCAACCTATGTGGATCTGGTGAACCATTTCTACGGGCGCGGTCACGTGCCGGTGGGCATTGTGAAGAACGGTCCAACGCCCAAAGCGTCGCCTTATGTCCAAGTGCCCTCGGATCGCAAGGATTCTCAGGGCCGGCTGATCTATCCGAGGCGGCTGATGGACGGGTCGGCTGCGCCGGATGCCACGCAACTGCTGCGTAGCGTTCTGGAGGCGCAGCCTGATCAGTCAACGGTAGTCGTGCAAGTGGGCTTCTCGACGAATCTGGCGCGGCTTCTGGATCAGCCCGGCGGCGCCGATCTGATCCGGCGAAAGGTGAAGCTGCTGAGCATCATGGCGGGCGAGTTCCCTTCGGGCAAGCCTGAATACAACGTGCGCATCGACGTTCCCGCGTTCCAGAAGCTGATGGCGCAATGGCCCGTGGATGTGGTGTTCAGCGGTTTCGAAATTGGCCGCTCGATCGAGTATCCAGCGGCGAGTATCGAGGCGGATTACCGCTACGTGAAGGATCACCCCGTTGCCGAGGCTTATCGCCTCTACCAGAAGATGCCCTACGACCGGCCCACTTGGGATCTGACGAGCGTGCTCTATGCGGTGCGGCCGGACCGTGAGTATTTCACGTTGTCCGAGCGCGGGAAGGTGACGGCGGATGGCGACGGCAAGACCGCGTTTCAGGTAGACGCCGCGGGCAAGCACCGCTATCTGATCGTCAACGATGCTCAGCGCGCGAAGACGCTGGAAGCGCTGATTCAACTATCGAGCCAGCCGCCGCGGCGTTAGCTGGGCCGGGAGACGGGGTCAGCGCTTCCGCGGGGCGCCGCCGGGCAGCCTACTCTTGGTCAGCAGCCTTCGGCTTTGGAGAAGCGGATCGGAGAGACTGGTCTTGCCGGTCTTCTCGTAGCGCTTTCTGGGCTTCGGCTCTGATCTCGGTTTCGCGCCGCATCCAATCCGGCCAAGACTTCGATTCTCGGTCGACGCGGGTGATCTGGCGGTTGATCCATCCTTTGGCGTGTGTCATTGGTCCCTTCCTTCCCCTTGTGCGAGGCCCTTCTCAATCAGTTGCGTGTAGAACAATTTTATCTCTTCTTGTTCTGCTGCCAATCTCGCCACAGGCGTGGGCATGTACTCCGGCAACCTCGGCGCCGCTTCTGCTCGCCGCCACTGCAACCACGAACCGTCCTTGGCTTTGCGCTTCGTGGTGGAGAGGCCGAAAAAATCAGAATAGCGCCGAGGGGCAACTCCCACGAAGGGTTCGAAGTGGACCTTGTCGGCGCAGGATTCGGCAGGGTCCACTACGACCGAGTCGGGATACAACTCCTGTACCAAACTCTTCCGATAAGGCTCGATGTACACCACACGCGAAATACCCGACGCCACGATGTGCTTTGCACAATCATGACAAGGGAAGGTCGTCGTGTACAGCGTGCATCCCTTTACTGGCATACCGTGTCTGACTGCGTCAGTGATGGCCGCCATCTCCGCGTGGACGGCTCGCACGTAGTCGATGGTACCTGAGAACTGTGCGCCCTTCATGATCGGTGGTTCACCGGAGTGAAGAGCCTGAGCAACGAGTTCGATCACCGGAATAGAAGCCTTCGCTTCATTAAGCCAGCCCGCCTCTTTGAATCTCTTCACAATCTCGGCAAATACGTTCTCGCGCATTTTATCACTTGTATCGTAGCCCCACCTGAAGTCTCTTCCGTCTCCCTCATTAGCGCACCAATATGCGCCGCCTCCTGCCCGTGGTACCTCATTCATTCCGAGCGAGACCAGTGTGCCGTCTGGACGGCAGATGGCCGCGCCCACCTGGCGAGCAAGGGATGCAGATCGCAAAGAGGCAGCGCGCGCGAGGTACATGCCCTGCTCATCGATCTCAGGTGTGATAAACACATTTCCAAACAACAGTTCGATCGCACGCTGAACCGATCGGGCCATGGCGGCGTGGTCGGAGTTGTTGATAATGACATCGGCAATCGGAAATGTGTCCTCGACATTTTGCCCGAACGAATCACCCACCTCTGATTCGTCACGTCGAAGAAGCTGTTCTGCCTGCGTCAAGTAATCTCCGAACTGATTGCTGTGATAGGAGTCAGCAATTCTTCGGGCGAGGTCGGCAAGCCTCTTGGGACGTGGAGCATACGTCGCGAGGACGATAAAAGCTGGACCGTAAATTCTTCGCAGTGTCCGAACCTCTTCCGGGCGTTTGAGGGAATGCAGGATGTGGGCGAACCGGGGTATTTGTACCGTCGCGTCGCCCATCCGGCGTTGCCGTAGCTCCTGAATCGACATTAGGCCAAGCATTGAGACGGCATCGTTCCGCTGAAGTGTTTGCCGAAGCTGATTGCCTGCCGTCATGTGGTCGCCAATCGTGACGTCACGCGGCCCGTCAGCGAGACGGTCCCACGGCGATCCTGAAAGGTCCCTCATCAGATGGCTTAGTCGATGGACTTCCGCCTCGTAACGGACGTGAGCTAACGCGTCTTTCAAGACCTGCGCGGTTGCGTTCAAGTCGGTTCCTAATGGCCCAACAAGGCCAAAGACAAGCTCCGGGGTTGTGGCCGATTCATTCATGGCGCCGTCGACGTCTCCATAATACTGAACTAATTCGAGGCTCGATCCCGCCGCGAGTCCTTGTTCCAGTGCAC
This sequence comes from Bryobacterales bacterium, assembly GCA_016789785.1. The sequence goes on along the minus strand of JAEUQE010000037.1, from coordinate 10,344 downwards.
GAGTCGAAGTTGACCCCAACGGCGAATGCAGATTCCCCATCGCTCTCCACGGAGTTCAAGAAGCGCGAGGCCAGCGATAAGCCTCGTAATCCGGAACTCGCAAACAACAGGGCAGTTCAATGCGTATGGCATTCCCGCGATTTCCATTCCTTGTGGTTTCACCTCAGCCGGGCTGCCGATTTGGATTGATGATCGCGGGGCCCTCGTTTTTCCGAAGGCCACGTGCTTGCGCTGGCTCATACCTATGAACGGGCAACTGAGTGGCATAAACGCAAGCCACCATTGAAGCCCGACATGACAGTTCCCGCATTGGTCCCTACTGAGGACGCATAGGAGGCCACGCCGACCAAGTATTTGTTCGAATTGCCGTCGATCGTTTGGCGCCCTATGCTATTTTGTCACTGATGAACGCCGATGATTGGCGCGGAAAAGCAGTGGTTGGCCTCGTCATTGTGCTCGCTATCTTCGCCACGCTTGAGTCATACAAGGTTTCGCGAACCCTCGCCGTGCAGTCGCCCGACACTTACGGTGTGCGTGCTGCCGCGGCTCGCTTCGCGCCGCTGCTCGACAAACTGCCGCGCGAAGCAGTGGTCGCTTACATGACGGATCTGGAAGATGGCGCGCAGGAGCACGCCACCTTCCTTGCTGTACAGTACGCAGTGGCGCCGCGACTCCTTGTTCGGGCAGGCAAAGGCCCTCAGCGCGATTGGGCGATCGGCAACTTCTACCGGGCGGCGGATTTTGCAATCGCGGGTTCCAAACTCGGCTACGAACTGATTGAAGACGCCGGCCAAGGCGTTGTCCTTTACCGGCGCAAGGCTAAACCATGATCGCCGCTATTACGCTACTGGTCCCGATAATTGCGGGTTGGCTCTTCGTCTACGCGCTTTGCTTTCGCGATTCGCCTCAGTCGCGCCTGGTAAGGCTGGTACTCAGCGGATCATTGGGTGCGCTGGCCGGGCTTGGTTGTAGTTCGGTTATTCTCTTCCTGCTTATCTGGAGCGGGCTTGCCTCCCGCGCCACGATCACAGTGATCGACGTGATTGCGCTACTTGCCGGTCTGGTTGTGTTCTGGAAGGGCCGGGCACAAACGGTCAAAGCCAACGTCGCCGCCGCGCCGGAGTTTCGCTGGATATGGGCGTTGCGAGTGGCGGGCCTTATCGCACTCGCGATTGTCATTGCCGGCTGGGCAGAGACAACAGCGGCGAACCCGGATGGCGAATGGGACGCTTTTGCGATCTGGAATCTGAGAGCGCAGTTTCTCGCGGGCGGGCCATCTACATGGCGATTCGCCGTCGCGGCCGAATCAGGAGGGCAGATGTTCGGCGCGAATCATCCCGGCTATCCTCTGCTCACGTCAGGCTTGATTGCGCGCGGTTGGATACTGCTTGGTGGTGCCGAATCATCGGCGCCGGCTGTCACCGGTTTGATCTTCGTGTTGCTCGTAGCCTTGTTGCTCACCGGATCTCTCACGTGGCTCCACTCGGAGAGCAGTGGATGGCTTGCCGTGTTGGTGCTGGCAGCGAGCGAAACATTCGCCTCTCAAACGGCGTCGCAATATGCCGACTTGCCACTGGCATGTTACATCCTGGCGACCATGGCACTGCTCGCGGCCGCAAACCTCCAGGAATGGAAACCGAGCCTGCTGTTCCTCGCGGGACTCATGGCCGCACTCGCGGCATGGACCAAGAACGAAGGCATTGTGCTGCTCGGAATTACCGCCGTGATGGTCTTATGGCGAGGCGGCTCAAGGCGGCTCCTGGTATTCGCTGCCGGCGCACTTCCTATCGTGGCTGTCTTAGCGGCCTTCAAAATCCTTCTTGTACCGGGTGTCGAATCCATGTTTCCCAGCACATTCGGGGAAGCATGGACAAAGGTCATCGACGTTTCGAGGTGGATGACTGTCGCCGGCTCCTTTATCCAAAACTTCTGGCGACTCGGCTTTCCCTGGGCGCACCCGTTGCTAATGCTGGCGTTGATCGCCTGGGCCTTCGGTCTGAAAGATGGCGATGGGCGGCGGCTTCATCAGTGGCTGGTCCTCATCCCTGTGCTGATGCTTGCCGCCGACTTCATGATCTTTGTCCTCACCACGGCGGATCTCAAGTGGCATCTGGACACCTCTAACAACAGACTCATACTGCAGATCTGGCCCGCGATGTTGTTCTGTTCGTTCTATCTGCTGCGAAGGCATCAGGCGACACCGCAGACGACCGCGGTACATCCAAAGAAGCAACGCAAGAAGTAGCGGCTTCAGATTCCGAGAATCTCTTCGAGGCGCTCTACCTGCCGCTCTGATCTGTCCATCGCTGTTTTCGCTCCCGCAGCAGGAGCCGAGAAGCACTGGCGGGAGATCTCGCCTGACAGCAACGATCTCGTTCACAGGAGACCCCCGGCATTCGACCGCGAAAGGGCTTGGCAAGATCATGACCAGCACCTTCCAGCCCGAGCCCGCCGCGAGTCCACTGCAGTGTTGCGTGTGTTAATCTACGGCTTCAGATATGTCCGCCACCCGTGAAAAAGCCCAATTGATGAGCGCTTCCGAGATTGACCGGACCCTGGTCCGCCTCGCTCATGAAATTCTCGAGAAGACGGAAGATCTCGATCAACTCGCGTTTATCGGAGTGCGACGCCGCGGGGTCCCGCTCGCGCAACGGCTCGCCGCTAAGATCGAATCGCTGGAGAATCGCAAAGTGCCCGTCGGCACGCTCGACATCAACCTTTACCGTGACGATCTTTCCACTGTCGGCGAGCGGCCCGTGGTCAACAACACGGACATCCAGTTCTCCGTCACAGGCAAAGACATCGTACTCACCGACGATGTGCTCTACACCGGCCGCACGGTCCGCGCGGCGCTGGATGCACTGTTCGATCAGGGACGTCCGGCACGTGTGCAACTGCTGGTGCTGATCGATCGCGGCCACCGCGAACTGCCCGTGGAGGCGAAGTACGTCGGGCGGATGGTCCAGACCACCAAGAACGAGATCATCGAGGTCAAGTTCAAGGAGATCGACGGTCTGGAGAAGGTGCTGATGGTGGAGAGGGTCACCACATAAGGTTCAAGCGGTAACATCATGTCCAAAGGGTTGTTGGGGATTGAGGATCTCGATCGCAGCGAGATCGAGGAGATTCTTGCGCGTGCGAGGGATTTTCAGCCGCTGCAGAATCAATCGAACAAACGGCTGGATCTGATTCACGGACGCATGATCGTGAATCTGTTCTTTGAAGCTTCCACCAGGACGCGCACCAGTTTCGAAATCGCCGCCAAGCGGCTAGGCGCGGATGCGGTGTCGATCACGGCGTCGGGATCGAGCGTGCAGAAAGGCGAGTCCCTGGTGGATACGCTCAACACGCTGGCGGCCATGAAGCCCGACGCGATCGTGATGCGCCACTCGGCTTCCGGCGCGCCGCACTTTCTTGCGCGCTATTTGCCGACGCCGATCATCAACGCCGGCGACGGAACGCATGAGCATCCCACCCAGGCGCTGCTCGATGCACTCACCATTCTTGATCACTGCAATAGCCTGGAAGGCCTGCGTGTGGCGATCATTGGGGACATTGTGCATAGCCGGGTGGCGCGGTCGAACATCTATCTGCTTTCGAAGTTCGGCGCCGATGTCGCGCTGTGCGGACCCGCCCCGCTGCTGCCGCTGGAGATGGCGCAACTGGCGCCCGGCGTGACGTTGACGCACAACATGCATGAGGCGATTCGCGGCGCGGACGTCATCATGATGTTGCGTGTGCAACTGGAACGGCAGAATGAATCGCCGTTCCCGGCCAGCGAGTACTATCCCTTCTATGGATTGCGCCGGGAGCATCTTTCGCTGGCGCGGCCTGATGTGCTGGTGATGCATCCCGGACCGATCAATCGCGGCCGGGAGATTTCTTCCGACGTCGCGGACTCCAAACAGTCCGTGATTCTCAATCAGGTGGAGAACGGGATCGCCGTCCGAATGGCGGTGCTCGAAAGGATCATGAGGTAGGCCATGGCGAAACTACTCATCAAGAATGGACGAGTGGTCGATCCAGCCAGCGGCCACGACGCGGTTTCCGATCTGCTGATTGAAGACAGCTCGATCCTCGCGCTGCATACCGGGATCGATGCGCCGGATGCCGATGTCTTCGACGCAACGGGGATGGTGGTCGCGCCAGGATTCATCGACATGCATGTGCACTTGCGCGAGCCGGGGTTCACGCATGCCGAGACGATCGAGTCAGGGTCGCGCGCGGCGGCGGCGGGTGGATTCACATCCATCTGCTGCATGCCGAATACTTCTCCCGTGAACGATAGCGTCACGGTGACGAGCTACATCGTCGAGAAGGCGAAGCGAGTCGCGGTGGTCAACGTGTACCCAATCGGCGCAATCACGAAAGGGAGTGCGGGCGAGGAGATTGCTGCCATCGGATCGATGAAACAGGCTGGCATCGTGGCGATCTCCGATGATGGGCGTCCGGTGATGAACGCGCGTGTGATGCGCCGCGCGATGGAGTTGGCCCGTTCCTTCGATCTGCCGGTGATTGATCATTGCGAGGATCTGAATCTCAGCGCTGGCGGCGATATGCATGAGGGCTTGCAGAGCGTGAAGCTCGGGCTGCGCGGCATACCCTCGTGCTCGGAAGACGTGATGGTGGCTCGCGACATTCTGCTCGCTGAAGTGACCGGCGTACGGTTTCATGTCGCGCACATCTCTTCACGGAACTCGATTGCGATGGTGCGCTATGCGAAGTCGCGCGGTCTGCCGGTGACGTCGGAAGTGTGCCCGCATCACTTCTCGCTCACCGATCAGGACATTCGCATCTACGACAGCAACTACAAGATGAAGCCGCCGCTGCGTTGCCAGCATGATGTGGAAGCCGCCATTGAAGGTGTGATGTCAGGGGCGATTGACGCGATCGCCACGGATCACGCGCCGCACGCGGGCAGCGAGAAGATGCAGGAGTTCGAGCGGTGCCCGTTCGGTATTCTTGGCTTGGAAACCGCGATTCCGGTTACGCTGGAGACCTTCTTTCACACGGGCCGCCTGACATTGATGCAGCTTGTGGAGAAGTTCACCACCGCGCCCGCGCGCATTCTCAAGCTCGATCGGGGGACGTTGACCCAGGGCGGGATCGCCGACGTCACCATCTTCGATACGCGGAGCAAGTGGGTCTATGATGTGAATAGGTCATACTCGAAGAGCCGCAATTCGCCGTATCACGAGCGCGAGTTCGTGGGCGGGCCCGTTGCAACGATCGTTGGCGGGAAGTTCGCCTGGCGCCGCGATTAGGAGGTTTGACACCACATGACGGGATCCCCCACCACCTTGATCCTGATTTTGCTTCTGCTGTTCGGCATAAGCAGTTTGAAAAAAGCGACGGGGTGGATCCTCGACTACCAGTGGTGGAAGGAACTTGGGCAGACCGAGACGCTGTTCAGTGCGATCACCTATGTCGCCACGCCGGCAGTGCTTGCGGGCATGATTGCGTTCCTCTGCTTCTGGGTTGCGCACGCGCGAGGTATGAAGGCCGCCGGCACCGGGCTCGGCAGCAATCCAGGGTATGGCCGCATCACCACCATCGGATTGCTTGTTCTGGCCTATTTGACGGCTTCCGCGACGATCGACAACTGGACCGCGGTGTTGTACTTCGGCGGGTCGCAGGTAGCGGCGGATTCGGTGGCGTGGAAAGACCCCGTCTTTCAACACCCGCTGTCCTTCTATCTCTTCGAACTCCCGTTCTACAAGCTGTTGCTGCGCGTCCTGCTGGCGATGTCGCTCCTGAGCGGGCTGATCTTTCTGGCCACGCAACTGTTTTGGAGCGCGCGCGCTCGCGGCCCGGTGATCACGGAGGCCGGTGGCATCGAGTTCCAGGAACTCGAGTGGAAGGCCGGATTTGGGGCGACGTTCCTGCGCGGCGCCGCCACGGTGTTTCTCATCGCGCTCGCCATCGACAAGTTCCTGGACCGTTACGCCCTGCTCACCACCGACCATCAGTTCATGGTCGGCGTGGACTTCGTGGATGAGCGAGTGCGGCTTCCTCTGATGATGCTGAGTGTGGCCGGATGCCTCGCCGGGGCAGTGCTGCTGTGGTTGCGCCGGTGGCGTTTCGCCGTCATCTCCGTCGTTGTCCCGTTCGTGCTTACCGCGGTACTGCCGGCGCTGGTGCAAGCTGTCTATGTCCGGCCGAACGAGATTTCGATTCAGCGGCCGTACATCGAAAGGCACATTCAGGCGACGCGCGCGGCGTTCGGCCTCGACCGGCGCAGCAAGGAAGTCGAGTATAAGGCCAAACTCGAAACCCGCATCGATCCCGCGAAGAACAAACCTCTCTTCGATAACGTTCGGCTATGGGACTGGCGGGCGTTTCACGACACGGTGACACAGATTCAGGCTCTGCGCCCCTATTACGTGTTCAAAGACACGGACGTTGATCGCTACCGCATCGAAGGGGAATTGCGGCAGGTGATGCTGACGCCTCGCGAGTTGGATGTCAGCCAGTTGAGCGCGGACGCGCGCTCGCGTTGGATGAATCCGCACTTCATCTACACGCATGGCTACGGAGTGGTGCTGGCGGAGGCCAATCGAATCACCGCGGATGGACTGCCGCTTCTGTTCATTCAGAACGCTCCGCCAGAAGTGAAGACCAGCAGCATGAAGCTTACGCGCCCGGAGATCTATTACGGGGAACAGGTACATGAACCCGTGTTCGTGCGCACGGGCCAGCAGGAATTCAACTATCCTTCAGGTTCCGAGAACGTGCATACCCGCTACGAGGGCAAGGGCGGATTCCCAATCTCATCGTTCCCGATGCGGCTTGCGGCAGCCATCGCGCAGACCGATTGGAACATCGTGTTGACGGGCTTCCTGACGCCGGAGAGCCGCATGATGATGCGCCGCAATGTTCGCGCGCGGGTAGATGCGCTGGCGGAGTTTCTGATCTGGGAGAACGATCCGTATCTCGTCATTACCGAGGCCGGCCACCTGGTATGGATCATTGATGGCTACACCGCATCGGACGCCCATCCTTATTCGCGGCATGTCGGCATTCAGGGAGGGCCGCGCGCAAACTACGTCCGGAACTCGGTGAAAGCGACCGTGGATGCCTACGACGGTACGGTCACACTTTACGTGTTCGATCCATCGGACCCGATCATTCAGGCCTACTGGAAGCTCTTCCCGAAGTTGTTCCAACCGGAGTCCGCAATGCCGCGCGACCTTCGGGAGCACGTGCGCTATCCGGAGTTCATGTTCCGCATTCAGGCCGAGATGTACCGCAACTTCCACATGCGCGATCCGGAAGCTTTCTACAACAAGGAAGACTCCTGGGATCTCGCACGCACTCTCGGCGCGCGTGACGCCCGGCCTGAGCCCGTGACGCCGACCTACGTGGTCGCGACGCTGCCTGGAGAAACGAAACCTGAATTCCTGCTGATGATTCCGTTCACGCCTCGCAACAAGGACAATCTCATCGGCATCATGGTGGCGCGCTGCGATGGCGAGAAACTCGGCGAGCTTGTGTTCCTGCAATTGTCCAAGCAGGAACTGATCTTCGGACCGATGCAGATTGACGCGAGGATCAACCAGGACCAGAACATTTCGAAGGATCTCTCGCTGTGGAATCAGCAGGGCTCGCAGGTGCTGCGCGGCCAGATGCTGGTACTGCCCGTGGACGACACCTTCGTCTACATTGAGCCGATCTACATCCAAGCCTCGGAAGCGCGGATGCCGCAGTTGAAAAAAGTGGCGATCGCAGCGGGGAACAACCTGATCTACGCGGATACCTACGAGCAAGCTCTTGCGGAACTGACGGGACTTCGCCCGCAAGTGCCACTGGAGGTGTCGCGCGCACCGCAACCCGCTGCGGCACCTGCAGGCGCTGCGGCTCCGGCTCCCGCAGCCTCGACGGCAGCGGATGCCGACCGGAGGCTGGATCAGATCCGGCGTCACATGCAGCGTTATCGCGAACTTGCTTCTCAAGGCAAGTGGGCCGAGGCGGGAAAAGAGTTGGAGGCGCTGGAGACAGCCGTAAGGCGTTAATTCAAGGCTTCGAGATCCCCAACTCGGAGATCGACAAACGGCGCAGCATCGAGTTCTTCTTGCGCTGGTGGCGCTTCATCCGCTCCAGCACATCATCGAGAAAGCTCACGGCGTCTCCGATGTGCGGTCCCTTGTTCAGCATCACGCACTCGGCGCGCCCGGCCATCGCTGCGTCGGTGACCTCGGCGCGCGTCGGCATTCCCGTTTTTGCGAGGCCTTCCAGAACCTGCGTCGCCCAGATGACCGGCACATGCGCGGCTTCACAGAGCCACAGGACTTCTTCCTGCACTTCCGCGAGACGCTCGAAGCCAACCTCGACGCCAAGGTCCCCACGCGCGACCATGACACCCAGCGGCGTGGTCTGCAAGCCCTGCAACAGCAGCTTCGGAAGACGCTCAAATGCTGTCCGGTTCTCGATCTTCAGGACAATGCCGCAAGACGTGGAGCCTCTCTTCTCAAGTTCCTGCTGTAGCCGCTCTACATCCTCGGGGCGTCTCACAAACGAGAGCCCAACCATATTGGCATGCACGGCGATGAAGTCGAGATCCTCGAGATCCTTTTCCGTGAGCGCGGGCAGCCGGATGTTGGAGTCGGGGAGATTGATGCCCTTGTCCGAACGCAACTTTGATCCGGTGCGATCCGCGTGTGTGATCTCGACCGTCAGTTGGCGCTTGCTGGTCTTGCGAATCACGCCGCCGATCTTGCCATCGTCGAAGAAGATGCGTTCTCCCTCCTTCACGTGCGGAAACACTTCGGGCAAGGTGCATGGCACAACCGCATGCTTCTGAATCACGCCCTCCGCATCGCGCTCTGGGGCACGGCCGGGACGCGCGGTCGACGTAAGAATGAGGTGCTCGCCGGGACGGAGCAGAATTGGCTCCTCTACCAGAGGCAGATTGCCGATGAGGCCGTCGGCGATCTTCACATCCTGCCGGAAGAGTGCGAGCCGCGCCCCTTGCTCCACAATTGCCGACTGTGTGGATTCGGCCCAGCAGCCCTGCGCATTCGCGGGCGCGGTCTGCACGCGAATCTGGCGCTGCCGTTCGCGCGTGTCGGCAACATGCAGCACATCACCTGGAGCGAGCTTACCGAACAGAACGTCGTCGATTGTGAGGATGGCGGCATTGGTCTCGGGTGCGGGGGCCGGCGTCGACGACATGGTGAGCCAGATGCGAGCCGGAGCCAATACCGATCCCCGGATGTTGCGCGTGGGGCGGAACTTCACCACGTGGCTGCCGCCTCCGATGACGCCGGTGCGCAGTTTCGGCCCTCCGAGGTCCATCAACACTCGGCACTTCCGCCCTATCTCCCGTTCCGCGCGCCGCAAATGCGCGATCATGCCTTGCCACGCGATCGCATCGTCGTGAGCACAATTCACGCGCATCACGTCCATGCCTGCTTTTACCAGGTCGCGCACAATGCTGTAATCCAGCGCGGCTTCACTCGGCATGGTGACCATGATTCGCACGGGACGGTGACCTGGGGATGCGCCGAGCAATCGCTCCGTATTGCGAAGCAACAGCGCGGGACCTGAGCCAAAATCCACAGGCAACGGCGGTGCAGCGCGCGGCGGCTCACCCGTGAGACGCATGAGCACATCGATTACCGCTTCGAGGCTCGCCAGCGTGTGCGACTCTGCACGTCCAAGCGAGGACAGCCCGAACGACGACAGCGCCCATTGAATATCGCGCAGATCGTGCTGGCGCAATCCCAAGTAGTGCAGCAGGTTGCGGGCGCTGGCACGCTGTTCGGGCGAGATCATGCCAAGATCGTTTTCCATCGACTTCTCGAACTTGAGTGCGTGATCCACGATCTTCACGAGGGCTTTGGTGAGCCGGTGTAATGCGGCGGGCGGCTTGGGGGCAGGTTTCCTGGCAGGCATGCGAGGCGGCCTTTCCATGAGTAGGGAGCACGCCGAAGACCACTGTAACAATCGAGAAAGGGCAGGCTGATCGCAACTCCGTAGAGCAGAAGGAACTGGAATCGGTGCCGGCGGCGCTACCCCGACTTTAGATCGGGATAGGGAGACCCTCGACAATCGTGCCGGCTCGCCAACCCGGCCTTCACCGGGCACCTCGTTCACCTCGCCCTGCACCGAGACGAGTCTCGGCGCGGCAGGCTGAAAGCCTAGCGCCACGGTGAGGTGGCAAGAGTGAGAAGCATTGGGGCTGGCCGGGAGCCAGAGGCCGATCAGTGCTTTTTCGGCGTGATGATCTTTGTGACGCCGAAGTCGCTGCCGGGGTCGAAGAGCATGGATCCCAGCACCGGCTCAGAACCATCGCGGGTGAATGCGCAGAACGGCATGCCTTTGGGATCTTCGGTGAAGAAGCTG
>JAEUQE010000379.1 GCA_016789785.1 Bryobacterales bacterium | reverse complement strand
TCATCGATAACATCTTCCGCTTCACGCAGGCCGGTTCGGAAGTGTCGGCGCTGCTGGGACGCATGCCGTCGGCGGTCGGATATCAACCGAACCTCGCCTCGGAGATGGGCGAGTTGCAGGAGCGCATTACGTCGACGCGTAAGGGCTCGATCACGTCGGTGCAGGCGATTTACGTGCCTGCTGACGACTACACCGATCCCGCACCAGCCACCGCGTTTGCCCACCTCGATGCAACCACGAACCTGTCGCGCGAAATCGCCGCGCTCGGCATCTACCCCGCGGTGGATCCACTTGCATCGACGTCTCGTATTCTGGATCCGCTGATCGTTGGCGCGGATCACTACAACACCGCGCAGCGTGTGAAGCAGATCCTGCAGCGCTACAAGGATCTGCAGGACATCATCGCGATTCTCGGTATCGACGAATTGAGCGAAGAGGATAAGCTGACCGTGTCGCGTGCACGTAAACTGCAGCGCTTCCTGTCACAGCCGTTCCACGTCGCGGAGCAGTTCACGGGGATCAAGGGCAAGTACGTCAAGCTGGAAGATACAGTGCGCGGCTTCACGGAAGTTTGTGACGGCAAGCACGATGAGATTCCGGAGCAGGCTTTCTATCTGCAGGGCACCATCGAAGACGTGCTGGAACGTCACGAGCAAATGAAGAAGCAGATGTGATATGGCTGCTGATACGTTTGAATTGGAAATCGCCACTCCCGAGCGCCTGCTGGTAAAGGACCGCGCTTCCGAAGCCGAGATCCCTTGTACCAGCGGGCAGATCGGGGTACTGCCGGGCCACGCTCCACTGCTTTCCGAACTTGGCATTGGGGAATTGGTCTATGTCACCGACGGCAAGAAGCACTCTATTGCCGTTTCAGGCGGCGTGGTCGAAGTGCAGCCGGAGTTGGTGCGCATTCTCGCGATGACCGCCGAAAAACCGGAAGACGTGGATACGAACCGTGCGCAATCGGCTCTGAAGCGTGCTCATGACCGTCTGGACACGGTCAAGGACAACGTCGATTACGCGCGCGCACTGAATTCCGCGCAGCGAGCGCAGGCCCGAATCAACGTCGCGGCGAGCAGGAAGATCTAGGTTTCGGCAAATCAGAGCTTAGCGATCGGTGTCGGCCGGCTGCCTCTTCAGACAGCGCCCGAGTAGGGGGCCACTTCGCCGAACCGGAACAGACTTGGCGGTCTCCATTCGCGCGCTGGCCAAACAGCAATTTCTCGCGGGCGGGAGAGCGCGTGAAGGCTTGCCGCGAGTGCGTCATCGCTAAGCTTAGACGCGAGCAAGTCAGCGTGGACGGTAGGGAACCGTGGTTCCTCGATCGCCGCTGCGCACGCTGCTCAGTCCGCCAGTCATCGTCGCCACGCTCTTGTCATGCGGCTCTCAACGAATCCAGTTGCAGTGGTCCTGCTTGCGCGGCCGGCTTCACGATCCCGCTTTTCGATTCCGGGAACGCATGACACCCGGCAGATCCTGCGTCTGCAATAGGCGATTGGCGTGCCGCTGGATGGCGGTGATCAAGCGCCGGGGTTTGAGGACCTCGAACCGCCAAGGCCAACCCGCGAGCTCTCGCGCAAACCAGCCGAGGTCGTCGGCTTGGCTGCGCATCAGAACTCCTGCGCCACAGGGTTCGAGAATGCCAAGGGCTGGCGAAACCCGTTTTGCGATGTCGCCGAGAGTCGCGTCAATCCGCACTTCAATGGAATACCGGCGAGGCAAAGTTGCGAGAGAGTGCGCGACGTGACTCGCAGCATCGAATTTCTGCGGGCGCAAAAACACGCGGCCCTGCGTCGTCACACGATCCACGCGGTCCATTCGAAACGTCCGCACCGACTGCCGCGAATGACAGAAGCCTACGACATACCAATGGCCGTCGCGAAACGCGAGGCCATAGGGATCGAAGTCGCGCTCACTGGGAACGCCCGCCGCGGAGCGATAGCCCATGCGCACGCCGAGCCCTTGGTGGGCTGCGTCGCTGAAGTCCGCCAGAAATGGAATCGCTCCCGGCGGGGCGTCGCGAAACCGCTCAATCGTGACCGACTCACGGATCGCGCGAACACGGTGTTTCGCCCGAGCGGGCATTACGCGCTCCAGTTTCGCCTGGGCCGTCGCCACTGCCAGTTCATCACCCATCAGGCCGAGGTCGCGAACCGCGGCCAATCCGAGAGCCAGCGCCTGCACCTCGCCGTCGTTGAAGATCAGCGGAGGGATCTTGAATCCGGGCACCAACTCGTAGCCGCCGAAAGGTCCGCGTCCGGTAGTGACCGGAATCCCCATTTCCTCCAGCATCGCGACGTAGCGACGAACGGTTCTGCGGCCGACTTGAAGGTGTACGGCAAGCTCTTGGCCCGTCATGCGGCCGTGTGTCTGCAGCAGTTCGAGGGCACCTAACAGGCGAGTGGCTGGCCGAATCGGGTCAGGCATGATTTTTGAAATTAGGACAGAATCTGACCTAATTGCAGGCTATCATGCCGTCTATGCGGAAGGTTGTCCTTCTCCTCACCCCAACGCTGCTTCCTCTGATCGGCGCCGAATGGAATCGCGACGGTGCGTTCGCCTTTCTTGAAACGCGCCAGCAGCAATGGGCAGATTGGAAGCCGGCGCAGAAGCCCGGCGGCCCCTGCATCTCATGCCATACCGGCCTGCCCTATCTGATTGCGCGAAACGCACTGGCCTCTCCCTTGCCTGCCCGCTTTCAACAGGATCTCGTCCAATCCACGTCTGTGCGTGTCCTCGCCGAACCCCCGCATTCCATGGGCTTTGACGACGGCGCGCAGGCCGTCCTGAATCTGTGGACGCTTTCGATGGCGAGGGCGAAGGCGGACGCGCCGCCCGGCAAGGCCGATCAAGCGGCGCTGGCAATGCTGTGGAAGAAGCAGATTCGCAAGGGCGTGGTCAAAGGCTCGTGGACCTGGGTTCTGGCGGGCCTGGAGCCGTGGGACTCGGAGCATGCCAACTATTTCGGCACTGCCCTCGCGGTGCGCGCACTTCGGGCGTATCCCGAATCGGCGGCAACCGGGATCGCGGAGGCGCGTTCGTATCTGGAGAAGGAGGCACCGCGCCAGCCGCTGCACAACCGTATGGCGTGGATTGCGTTCAGTCCCACGGTGAAGCGAACCCGCGATTTGGTCCTCGCGGACTTGTGGACCGCGCAGGCAGAGGATGGAGGTTGGAGCACAGCATCGTTGGGGCCATGGATGGAGCGCCCATCGGCGCCTCCCGATTCGGGGTCGAACGCCTACGCAACGGCTTGGGCTGCGTATACTGCGCGGGAGGCAGGTGTGCCGTGCGCCGATCCTCGCCTCGCACGGGCCATCCAGTGGCTGATGCAAGCGCAGAATCGCCAGACTGGAGCCTGGCATTCCGTCTCGATGAACAAGGCGTATCCGGCGGGTTCCGAGCCAGCGCTCTTCATGACGGACGCCGCCACGGGCTTCGCCGTTGCCGCGCTCCTGTCCTGCGGGAAGTAGCTGGCTGGACAACACGCGATCCGCCGTGCGAATATCGCGAGACGATTGGAGGATCGCGATTGGGGTACTCCAGTGTGCTCTATTTTCAACCATGGATCGCGCTTGCCGCGGATCCCGACGCCGCCATTGGTCTCACACGCGAGTTGGAGCGGGAGATGCGCGCGGATGACCCGTTGCGGCGCCTTCATCCCTTGTGCATCGCGAGGAGCACCATTGGTGACGACGCGCTGTTCCAACTGAATGATGGCTCGGTCGCGTCGGTCCATCTGACATACACTCCAAAGCCTCCCGAGCGCCGAGGCTGGCCAGAGCGCCAGATCTTCCATTCGCTCACCGATTGGATGCTTCGCGAAATGATCCCCGCTCATATCGAACACTGCAATCTCTGAAGCGGGCGCCGTCGCATTGGAATAGAATCACGGATGTGACAGGCAGAATCCTTGCTCTTATCCTCTGCGTGTCCGTGCTGCCGGCCGCCGATGAGTGGCCTATTCTTACTCCGAAACCAGGACCGTCGCCCCGCCTCAACGGGCCGAAGGTCTACGGCGCACGACCCGCAAAACCGTTTCTCTATCGCATTCCTTGTACCGGGCAACGTCCAATCACGTTTTCTGCAAAGGGACTCCCGAAAGGGATCACGCTCGATCCGCAATCGGGCATCCTCCGCGGCACAACCCCGGAATCGAAGGGCACGCATGTTGTCAGCGTGGAAGCCCGCAACGCGCATGGGCGCGCACGCCGCGAATGGAAGCTTATCATCGGCGATACGTTGTCTCTTACGCCGCAGATGGGGTGGAACAGTTGGTACACGCATTATGCGCGCGTCACGGACAAAGTGATGCGCGAAGCCGCCGACATCATGATCAGTTCCGGCCTCGCGGATGCCGGCTACGAGTTCGTCTCCATTGATGATTGTTGGGCCCGGCGCGCCGACTCATCCAATCCCCTTCATCGCGGCGAGCCTCGTGACGCCGCGGGCAACATCCTCACCAACGCTGACTTCCCCGACATGGCCGGACTCACGGCTTACATTCACAGCAAGGGGCTGAAGACCGGAATCTACACTTCGCCCGGCCCGCTGACCTGTGGCCGCTACACAGGCTCGTGGCAGCACGAGGAGCAGGATGCGCGCACATTCGCCGAATGGGGCTTCGATCTCTTGAAGTACGATCTGTGTTCCTACCGGCGCACTCCGGGCGCGAACACACTGGAAGAACACAAAGCACCCTATGCGAAGATGGGCGCGATTCTCCAGCGCATGCCTCGTGACATCGTGCTGAATCTCTGCCAGTACGGACTGATGGAAGTTTGGAAGTGGGGCGGCGAAGTTGGCGGACAAAGCTGGCGAACCACGGGTGATCTGGGCCTCGAAAAAGATACGGAACTGCCAGGCTTCTATTCGATCGCCTTCAAGAACGCGCCGAAGTGGGAGTATGCGGGACCGGGGAGGTGGAACGATCCGGACTACATTCTCATCGGCGTGGTCGGTGACGCGCATCAGTGGCAAAGCGGCAAGGATCCCGAGCGGGTGAAGCTTACCGCGAGCGAGCAGTACAGCTACATGTCGTTATGGTCGCTGATGGCGTCCCCACTGTTCTATAGCGGGGACATGGCCCGGCTGGATGACTTCACAGTGAACGTGCTGACGAACCACGAAGTGATCGATGTCAATCAGGATGTGCTCGGCAAGCAGGCGCGTATCGTACGCAAGACCGCCGAGGAACTCGTCCTCGCAAAACCACTGGAAGATGGATCACTGGCTGTGGGTCTGTTCAATCT
>JAEUQE010000378.1 GCA_016789785.1 Bryobacterales bacterium | reverse complement strand
TGATGGCCCGGGCGGGGCTCTTCTCCGGAGAGAATGAAGCGGGGCTTACTGCTGCCGCCGGACCGGGGCACGCGGAGAATCGATTCCGATTTCGTATCGTAACCGGGGGCTTCATCATCCACTGTGTATTCCTGATTCGCCTGGTTCCCGTTCTCCCAGTTCATGATTTGGCGGGTTTTTCCGTAGAAGCCCGCCTGGCGGAAGAAATCCTCACGCTTCTTACCCGTGAGATAGAGATTCACTTTCTCCAGGTGCGCTTTGCCGTCATGGCAGGAGATACACGCCAGATTCAGCCCGAGGAACACTTTCGAGTAAGTGATGGTGAACTCATCCACGGTGTCCGGGACGTTGACCAGATCCATGCCATCTGGCGCCTCGGGATCGTCCTTCGCCTTGACAAAGTCGCGAGCGAAGTAGAGTCCTCCAGGGAACGAAAAGCTGGTTTTGCCGCCCTGCGAGAGGAGGTCGCTCACCACTTCGTTGTACGGGCGGTCCAAACGAAGCCACTCCCGGATCCAGTAATGGAAGAGGTTCAACCCGAACCCCATGCGTCCGCCAGCGCGGAAGAGATCCTCGAAATAGTAAGTCCACTTATCGATGAATCCCGGCGAATTGATCAGCTTGTCCACCAATGCTGCTCGTTTGTCCGCTGAGCTGTCGGCGAGAAAGGCATTCAGTTCTTCGTAAGACGGGATACGGCCCGTGGCGTCGAGCCACGCACGCCGCGCGAACTCCTCATCCGAGGCGAGCGGCGCGTGCGGAACGCCATCGCGCTGCATGCGTCCGAAAACATGCTCGTCAATGAAGTTGACTCGGCGGATTGCGGCACCGGCCGACGCGATTCGGGAAGACTTCGCCGCAAGCTGCGCTGTGACCTGGGATGCCGACTTCTTCAGGTCGGGCGCCTTCTGAAACATGCCCCGGTGCGCTTCATCGACGATGTCCTGGGCGTGCGCGCCTTCGGCGTTCGCACTGCTCAACGATGCGCCCTGCGCGGACTTCATGCGGAAGATCTGCACACGCTTGCCATTCACCTCGGCGACAAACAGGCGGCCCTTCGAGTCGGATGCCATCAGATGCGGAAGTTGCAGAGTCTGGGCATCACCCCACTGCCGGTTGACGGCGCCTGTCGCGAGATCGATGTGAGTGATCCTGTTCGCGTCGCCATCGGAGACGAGCAACTGATTGCCGAGCACGTGGAGTCCGAACGGATTCCCGAAGCCGGTCCAGGTGGCGAGGTGCTTCCCGTCGAGCGAAAAGACCTGCACGCGGTTGTTGCCGCGGTCGGCGACGTAGATACGGTCCTTGCTGTCGATGGCGAGCCCGTGGGCCGTAGCGAATTCGCCGTCGGCCTTGCCTTTGCGGCCCCAGGAGTGGACCAGCTTGCCTTGAGCGTTCAGTCGCACCAGGCGCGCATTGCCGGTATCGGCCACCACGATGTCGCCATTCGACGCAAACACCAGATCGTCGGGAGACTTGAACTTCAGTTCGCCTTCGCCAAGTGTCGCGAGCAGTTTGCCCTCGCGCGAGAACTTGCGAATGAGATGGAGGCCATTGTCGGTCGTCCAGATGTTGCCCTGCCTGTCGAGACGCAGACCGTGGGCCACTTTGAACAGGCCTTCGCCCCAACTGCGGAGGAATTTGCCCGAAGCGTCGTAGGCCATCAAGGGCTTGGGGCCACGGTGGAGGACGTAAACACGGTCGCGCGGGTCGATGGCGACCGCGGACATTGCGCCGATCTCTTCGCCGGAGGGGAACGCGAGAACGCCGTCAGACGTTGGAGTTTGTGCGTGCATGCAGGGCAAGAGCGGCACGGACGCGAGTAGGACACATAGAGAGCGGGCGAGTCGGATGTACGCCATGATTGGACCCAGTTGATCGTGGCCAATGTATCGTACTGGCGCGGCGGGGTCAAGGGGGTGAAATACAAAATTTCAGACGGGACTCGGGTGTCGTCAGGGCTGGGGCGGGTCACCTTCGGTGGAGAGGACGCGCGATTCACTCTGAAACTTCCGGTAGTCGCGAAAGGTGACATCGACATCGCGATTGAAGCGCGACACCAGCCCGAGCCGCGCATCAAAACGAAAACGGACCGCGAGCGGAAGCCACACTTCGTCGTTGATCTTCTGCTGCTCAAAGACGAGTTTGGCGCCTTTGCCGAGCCGGGCGAGAAACAAGCCGAAGGACACGGTGTCGATCGATTCCGCTTCGGCGCGTACCCATTGATACTCGGCTTTGTCGATCCACAGCCGGCCCTGGAACTTGCTCAACAGCTTGGCGCCGCGAGCGTCCCGTGGCTTGTAGCCTTTCCTGGGTGTCCCATCCAAGACCCAGCAATCGCGTCCGCTGCGCGACTCGCTGCCAACCAGCTTGAAGTCGTAGGCTTGCGGAAGTTCCAGAAGGAACTTTCGTGCTTCTTCGCGCTCCTTCTCGATCTCGGCTTCGCGTTTCAGCCGCTTGCTCTCGTTCTCGAACTCGCGCTTTCGCTTCTCTGTTTCCTTGGCGAGTTTCTCCTGCTCTTTCCGCTCCTTTTCGGGGGACAAGGGCTTGTCGTTGACGGCAATCAGACGTTGATAGGGCTGCCCGTAGAGAAAGAGCACCTCCTCCGTCTCGCTCTCGACGGACTGAACTTTGCCGCTCTTGTCGAGCTTCCGCTGTTCGGCACGTTGGATGAACGTGTAGTTCCGCGCGAGCCGCCAATTGGTCTGGTCGCGGTTGACCGAGCGCCGGACGATCTCGACGGGGTCAGGATCGGCAGCGAAGCAGGCGAGTGCGGTGAAGCCGATGAGGATGGCGCGCATTCCTTATCAAAGACGAATGCGCACATCCATTCGGTTCATGAAAAAACCGGCGGGCTAACCGGCTGCGTTCAACTCCACAACGAACTCGGGCGCAGGATAGCCAGCGGCGCCGAGCACGTCGCGGATCGCTTGCTGAGTGTCGAAGTAGACTTGCCAGTAATGGTCGTTGTGGCAGTAGGGCCGCACCACGACCACGCATCCGGCCGGGGTGTGCGAGAGAATCTTCAGATCCGGCGTCGGCGACTTGTTGACGTTGGGAATCGCATTCACGGCGGTTGCGATCTTGTCCATTGCCACGCGCACATCCATGGAATGCGCGATCTGCGTGGTGATGTCGACGCGGCGGTAAGGGTTCGCGGTGAAGTTCTGCAGGTTGTCCGAGAAGATCTTGTTGTTGCCAACGTAAGTGCGAACATTGTCGGGAGTATTGATGGTGGTGACGAACAATCCGATCTCTTCCACCGTGCCCGTAATCCCACCGGCGCTAATGAAATCGCCCACTTTGAAGGGCCGCAGGATGACGAGAAACGCACCCGCCGCGAAGTTCGCCAGCAGACCGCTCCAGGCCGCGCCCACTGCGAGTCCGGCGCCCGCGAGCAGCGCGGCAAACGTGGTGGTCTGCACGCCGAACACTTCCAAAATCGCAACTACGAGGATGATGGTGAGCAGCACGTTCACCGTGTTTTCCACGTAGCGGATGATGGTCGCTTCCACACCTTTGGCGCGCATGCCGCCGCCCAGCATGCGCATGGCGAACTTGATCAGCAGGCGTCCGATGATCCAGAGCGCGAGGGCTCCGATGAGCTTCCAGCCCACGTTGATCACCGTGGTATTCAGGCTCGACAGCAGCGCGGTTGTGTCCATGGAAATCTCCTTCCGTGATGAGAATCAGCTTCCGAAAAAAAACGTGCCTCACAGTATACACCGCGTTCTGTGAAACCACGGTGAATCCGGGAGCGATCGGCGATTGTACGCCGCCCCGATTTGCGATACCATGCGGGCATTTCTTCGTGTCACGGTATTCGCCGTGTGAGGGCACATGACCAGACGCAATTTCGTTCCCGTCGCAGCAAGCCTTGCCGCACGCCGCGCGGCGGCAAATGACCGGATCACCGTCGCGCTGATGGGCGTTCGCGGGCGAGGCCGCAGCCTGACGGAGGCTTTCGTGAGCCAGCCCGATGTCGATGTCGCTTATGTCTGCGACGTTGATTCAAACGTCGTCGAGCCCGCGTTCCAAATCATCGAGAAGTCCGGCCGCAAGCGTCCACCGCTGGTCTCCGACATCCGGCGGTGCCTTGACGACAAGAGAGTGGATGCGATCGTCATGGGTACGCCGCTGCACTGGCACGCTCCGGGCGCCATTCTTGCTTGCGCGGCGGGCAAGGATGTCTACGTGGAGAAGCCCGCTTCGCACAACGTCCGGGAAGGCCGCCTGATGGTGGAGGCTGCGCGGCGCCATCAACGCATTGTGCAGGTGGGAAGCCAATTGCCAAGCCTGCCGGTGACGCAGCGCTTTCACGACTATGTACAGTCGGGCAAGCTGGGCCGTGTTCTCGCGGCGAAGGTTTGGAACGTGCAACTGCGGCGCAACATTGGACGCAAGCAGGATGAACCGGTGCCCGCCGGCATCGACTACGAGACGTGGACCGGTCCGCTGCCGATGCTGCCGTTCAACCGTAACCGATTTCACGGCACGGTGAACTGGCACTGGCACTTTGGCTCCGGCGACATCGGCAATGATGGCGTGCATGAACTCGACATCGCCCGGCGCGCGCTGGGGGTTGGACTGCCGTCCACAGTCAGTGGGATGGGCCGCAAGATGTATTTCGATGATGATCAGCAGACGCCCGACACGATGAACATCACCTATGATTACGGAGACCGGTTGATTCACTATGAACAACGGCTCTGGAATCCATACGGTTTGGAGGAGTGCGATAACGGCGTGGCGGTGTATGGCGATCGAGCAGTGGCGCAGTTCGGCCATTTCCGTGGGAAGAACTGGGGCTTCCGGGTCTTCGATGAGCGCGCCAAGCTTGCGCATCAGGAAGAACACGACGCCTCCTCCATTGATGTTCCGCATGCGCGCGATTTTCTGGATTGCGTGAAGTCGCGAAAGCGGCCGCGCGTCGACATCGAAGAAGGACATCTTGCGGCGGCGATGGCGCATCTCGGCAACATTGTTTCTCGCTCGGGGCGAACCATCCGCTTCGATCCCTCGCGCGAGGTGGTCATCCATGATGAAGAGGCCAACCGGCTGGTAAGCCGCGAGTACCGGCGCCACTGGTCGACACCGAAGGATCGAAGCTGATGCAACGCCGCACCATCGTGGAAGGGCTCGCGCTTGCGCCGGCAATGGCCGCGCAGGGCAGCAGAATCTCAGTTGCGCTGATCACGCATGCCGATGGTCCCCACCTGGGCGGTTATGCCGACGGTCTCGCGAGGAGCGCCGAGGTGGAGAAGGTGTATCTGTGCGATGC
>JAEUQE010000377.1 GCA_016789785.1 Bryobacterales bacterium | reverse complement strand
CGATTTCCGCACTTCCCCCAGGGCTCGCTGGATTGTTGCCCAAGGCCACGATTCTTCTTGTGCCGTTTCTTCAGCGAACGGTGAACGGAAAGGAGAAGCGGCACACAGGCGGCCCGGGAACGCGGGAATTCATCGTGATCGAAAAACCGGCCGAAAACAAACTGATGCAGAATCTGGCGTTTCGGGCCGGCGACGCGATTCACCTGTTCTTTGCGGTGAAGGACGTGGACATGGCGGATTACCACTACTACTTCTACCGCGAGGTGGCAGTGCTGGCGGAGACGCTACTGGGCGATTCGCAGCGGGCCGAGTACAATGGCCTGCTCCGCGAGGAACTCGGTGCGAACGTACACGGCGAGGTGGATGAAGAGAGTTGGCATCATAAGCAGGGTCTGCGGCGCCGGGGGACGAATGTCCGCCGGGATTCCAAGGGGTTCCGCGAATACGCCCGCCTCTCTTTCATCGACACATTGACGTTATATCTTCATGGGATCTGTTGCGACATTGACGTGGAGCCGGGGCCGCGGCAGCTTCCGAGCCGGTATCTTCGCAAGCGGCTGACGTGGATGGAGGGAGTTTATCCGCCGCCGGCGGGCTACTACGTGTTTCCGGAAGAGGAAGGTAAAGCATCCGGATAACGTTTGCATTGTAAGTGGGATAGTAACTACAGGAGTATCCCCCAGATCTGCCTTAGCTCAATATATTCCCTACGAGTATCCGCCGATGACTCAATGGGATGACACTTCGCGCAGTTTCGTGGCTCACCTTGGCGATCGGCGGTTCCGCATGTTTGTGGGGACAGACCCTTCCGAGTCTCAGCGTCACTCCGTCGGCGGCGAGCTTTTCGTATCAGATTGGCTCCACACAGCTCCCGGCGGCACAGACGCTGCAGGTGAAGCGAAGCGGATCTGGCGCGGCGCTTGATTTCACGGCCACGGTAAACCCGCCCGCGCCCTGGCTGATCGTGACTCCAGCCAGTGGTAAGACGGGCACTTCGATCAGTGTACGGGTGAATCCCACGTCTCTGGTCGCGGGAACGTATGCGACGACGATTCAGATCGATGCTGTGGGTTCGAGCGGGCCGGTGACTGCGAGTGTCGTCTTCATCATCCGCAATCCGCCTCCCAATATGAGCGTCGCGCCAGGCTCGCTGGCATTCGCCTGGCAGACAGACGCTGTTTCCGCGCCGGCCGCACAGACGATGGCAGTAACAACCTCCGGAGAGCCATTGTCGTTCTCCGCAGCGGTTGCCGGAGCGCCCTGGCTGTCAATCACTCCAGCGGTAGGCGTCATTGTGGCGGGCAGCCCGCTTACGGTGACAGCGACGGTCGACACGGCGGGACTGCTACCGGCCACCTACACGGGGAAGATCACCTTTACCTCGACCACCGCCGCAAACAAGACCGTGACACTTACCGTGACCCTCACGGTGAGTCCCGGCACCGCGGTAATCGGCTCCGTTTGGCCAAACGCCGCCCCAATCGGCTCGAATGACGCCACCATCACCATCCGCGGAACACATCTCTTCAAAGCGTCGGTGGTTAAGGCGAACACCACGGACCTTGCAACCACGTGGATCAGCACGGAAGTGCTGCTTGCGGTGGTTCCGAAGGCGCTACTGACCACACAAGGCACCCTACCGATCACGGTGCTGAACTCGCCAAGACCGGCTTCGAACGCCATGAATTTCACGGTGACGCCACCTGGGCCGACAATCCAGACGATCACCAACGCAGCCAGTTTCGCATTACCCTCCGGGTCAGTGCCAGTACTTGCTCCAGGAGAGATCATCTCGATCTTCGGCGCGGGACTGGGGCCAGCGTCGGCCCTGCTTGCCACGCCGGTGAGCAATGCGTTTCCAACGTCTCTGGGCACACCGGCGGCCAGCGTTGAGTTCGAACTCACGACAGGCGTCTGGACACCGGCACCGATTGTTTTCGCACAGGCAAATCAGATCAACTGTCAGGTGCCGTTTGCGATGACACCGGGGCCTGGACTGAAGCTACGCGTCATCTACAACAGCATCGCGTCGAATCCATTTACCTTTGATGGTGTAGCGGCGGAACCAGGCATCTTCACCGTGGATAGTTCGGGACGCGGACAGTCCGCCGCGCTGAACTACGCCGCGTCGCCTCCCACCTATTCACTCAACTCGGCATCGAATCCTGTGGCCAAAGGAGGAGTTTTGATCCTGTATCTCACGGGGGGAGGAGCCATCAACCCGTTGCCAAGCCCCGAGGGGCAACTGATTCCATCAAGTCCTGTGCCCACGCTGGTAAACACGCCTTCCGTCACGATCGGCGGCGAAGCAGCGTCCGTGATCTCGGCCACGGCGGTGCCGGGAGCGCTCGGAGGACTTGTGCAACTGAATGTGAACGTACCCTCGTCGGTCGCGACGGGCAAGGAACTGCCCGTACTGGTGACCATTGCGGGCAGGCCAAGTCCCCTGACAGCGACGGTTGCGGTGAAGTGATGGCCGCTCGGCGAACTTGGCCGTGAATCCGAAGTGCCGCGAGCGATACAATAGCGCTCGATGGCAAACTTCAACCGTCGTGCTTTTCTCGCCGCATCGGCGCTCGCCGCGGGTACGCCGGCGCCCGCGATGCAAAAGCGCCTTCCCATCCAGAAGGCAGTGCTCCTCGGCATGCTACCGAAGAATCTGAGCATGCGCGACAAGTTTCAACTCGCGAAGGACTGCGGCTTCGAACAAATGGAAGTAGGCACTGAACCGGACGCCGCCGTTTCAGCGGAGATTCGCAAGGCGGCGGAGCAAACCGGTGTGCGCGTGCACTCGGTGATGAACTCCGATCACTGGCGATTTCCGGTCTCCTCCGCGGACCCGGAAGTGGTTACGAAGAGTATGAAGGGAATGGAAACCAGTCTGCGCAACGCCGCCGAATGGGGCGCGGAGACTGTGCTGCTCGTCCCCGCCGTGGTGGATGCGAAGACACGCTACCAGGACGCCTGGACGCGAAGCGTCACGCAAATCAAGAAACTCATCCCGATGGCCGAGAAACTGAAGGTGGTCATTGCGATTGAGGAGGTTTGGAACAAGTTCCTGTTGAGCCCGATGGAGTTCGCGCGCTATGTGGACGACTTCAAATCGCCATGGGTGAAGGCGTATTTCGACGTCGGCAACGTGGTTCTCTACGGCTATCCGCAGGACTGGATCCGGACGCTCGGTAAACGGATCGTCAAGCTGCACTTCAAGGACTTCCAGTTCAAGAACGACCCGTCCATCCGCAAGCGTGTCGCGGACTTCGTCAATCTCCGTGATGGCGAAATCGACTGGAAGGAGATCCACGCCGCACTGGTGGAGATCGGCTACAAGGGCACGGCGACGGTAGAACTCGCGGGCGGCGATGCGGCGTATCTGAAAGACGTCAGCCGCAGGTTCGATTTGATTCTCGAAGGCGCGTGATGGGCCGGCTCGCTGCCGGAGTTCTTCTCGGCGCGCTGCTTGCACCGCTGCTCCTCGCCGCGGCGGCGTACCTGTACGTGGCATGGTGGCTGGAGAGGGCGCCCTCGGTCGCTGAAGGCTCGACCCTTGTGTTACCGCTCAAGGGAACCATCGCCGAGCGGCCATCCGCTGGGACTTTGACGACGGTCGAAATCTGGCAGGTTTTGCGCCATGCCGCCTCGGACTCGCGCATCTCACGGCTTGTGATTCAGCCGGATGGCCCCGGTGCCGGCTGGGCGAAGCTCGCCGAGATCCGCGGTGGGATCCTGAACTTCCGCAAGTCGGGCAAGCCGGTACACGCCACGCTGCGCACGCCTGGCATGCGGGACTATTATCTGGCGAGCGCGGCCAATCGCATCTCGCTACCGCCGTCGGACCTGGTGGATGTGAAGGGTCTGCGAGTGGAGTTGCTTTATGGGAGGGGCCTGCTGGATAAGTTGGGCATTCTGCCCGAGTTCGAAGCCGTGGGCAAGTACAAGGATGGCGCGGATGCACTTACCCGGTCCTCCATGTCTGAAGTTACTCGTGAAACCGTGAACGAGTTACTCGATGCGCGCATGGCCGGGTTTGTGGAGGCAGTCTCGTCGGGACGGGGCAAGACAGCGGCCGAAGTGCGGGCGTGGATCGACGATGGACCAGTGATGGCGCCCGGCGCGCGCGAACGCGGCATGGTCGACGCGCTGGAATTCGAGAATCAGACACTGGGCGGGGCGTCGGGCGAGACCAAGACACCACGCATCGACGCTCAGGATTACATCCGGGCGGCGCGAGGGGGCGGAGCACGGGTCGCGGTCCTCGGCATGGCGGGCGACATCGTTCGCGCCAACTGGTCGTGGTTGTCCGGCGAAGCGCTGACGCCGGAGGACTACACGGCCACGATTCGCGCGCTCAAAGACGATGCATCCGTGCGCGGTGTCATTCTCCGCGTCGACTCGCCCGGTGGAGACGCGATCGCATCGGACGAGATCCTGCATGAATTGAAGCAACTCGCGGCGAAGAAGACGCTGGTGGTTTCGATGGCGGACGTCGCGGCGTCTGGCGGCTACACGATCTCGCTCGCGGGTGGCCCGATTGTGGCCTACCCTGAGACAGTGACCGGATCGATCGGAGTGTTCTACGGGAAGCTATCGTTGCAAGGGCTCTACGACAAGGCGGGGATTCGTAACGAGGTCTTGACGCGAGGCAAGTTCGCCGATATCGACTCCGAGTCCCGCCCGCTGTCGGGCGAGGCACGCGCGAAGCTGCGATCCACCGTGGAACAGAGCTACCGGCAATTCGTCGGGCAGGTAGCCGCCGCGAGAAAGCGCAGTCCGGAGGCAATTGACAAGGTCGCACAGGGACGGGTGTGGCTCGCGCCGAAGGCGAAGGAGCACGGACTGGTGGATGAGTTGGGCGGGATCGAGAAAGCCATCGAGATCCTGCGGCGGGATGCACGCATTGTCGGCCCCATACGATTGGATCTCTATCCGAAGGCAACGCAGTGGCAGGAATGGCTTCAGTGGTTCGACAAGCTCAGGAAAGCTCAGGAGCAGGTCCGGCATCTGACGTGGAGTCACACTCCGGCTCTTTGGAAGAGGGCGATCCGGATTCCGGAAGAGCTGCGTTGAGAGGGATCGAGGATCGACGGGAAGGGGCTGGCCCGTAGCCAGCCCCCTGGAGAGCGGGCATATTACCGGGTTCCAGAGGCACGCACACGATAACGCAGGCCCCAGGCCACGGCGTCCCCTATCGAGGTGACGCCTCCGGGGCGGTGGGCGCCGTTCGGTGTGGGCCGTTCGGTGTGGGCCGTTCGGTGTGGGCCGTTCGGTGTGGGCCGTTCGGTGTGGGCCGTTCGGTGTGGGCCGTTCGGTGTGGGCCGTTC
>JAEUQE010000376.1 GCA_016789785.1 Bryobacterales bacterium | reverse complement strand
AACTCCCACAGCCAGCGCGCCCGCCACAGATTCACCCATGGCATGGAAGGATCGAGAGCCGAAGCTTTCTCCAACTCCGCAAGCGCTTCCCGCAGGGTCCCCGCCTCCCGCTCATGCGCCCTTCGCGCCGACACCACCCCCAGCATCATCTGCGCGGCGGCATCGTTGGGCCGCGCCCGCACGGCTTCCTCAAGCAACGCCATCGCCCGTTCCCGTCGCGCTTGTCCGCTCATGCGCTTACTCCCCGCGCCATCGACGGTTCCGCGAACTCCGCGGCTTCGTCCAAATCCAGCAACACCCGCGCCATCGATACGCGAGCGCCAAAGTGTCCAGGCGCCTCCTGAAGCGCCAGCGACAACTCCCGTTCGGCATGACGCATCAGTTCTTCGCGGTCCGCTCGCCTCGCCGTCCAGGAAGCCTTCTGACGTAGCAGGTCCGCCTTCACCACGCGAGCCGCTGGCCACGCCGCCCTCGTCTTCCGCGCTGCCTCACTCTGCTCCAGCGCACGATCCAGTGCATCCATTGCCTCCGAACCATGCAGAAAACGCCCCGCCCGGTCGCCAAGCACTTGCGCCCTCAGCAGCGCAGCCCTCGGATCCGCCAATTGTGCTGTGATCGCCTCGCATTCCTCAATCAACTTCCGGGCCGTGTCGCGGTCTCCCGTGCGGGTCCATCGCCACCGCAACGTTCGCGCACGCCCCAGCATCGCCGTCACAAGGGCGCTATCTGCCTCTGACGCTCTCCGGTACAGTTTCTCGGCGTCATGGATTACGCTTTCCGCTTGGGCGCCGGGCATGCGCTGGCTCTTCCACCACAGCACATCGCCCTTACGTGCCAGGGCGCCGCCGTCCTGAGGATTGAGCAGCAACTCTCCATCGACGCGCCGCTCCAACGCTTCCAGCAGCGGTATCGCTTCGGTATCGGGCAAAACCTCCAACCGGTCATCCGCCCAGTCAAACGAATCACTGGTCAACCCGGCGAGCAGTCCATCATCGGCCACTCGTTGCTGGAGATCCCGGTTGTCCGGGAACCGGCTCAGCCATAAGGGCACTGCCGCAGCGGGGAGCCATCCAGCCCCCTTTCGCTTGAGGAGCAACTGTGGGAGCGAATGCTCCGGTATCTCCAACGCCCTCTGCGCCAAGCCTTGCGCGGCCACAGTGAGAATTTCGTCACTGCATGGTTCGGACAGCACGGCTTGAAAGAGCGGCCAAAGCGCTTCGGAATACACGCCTCGCTTCACCAGCGTCCGCTCCAGCGCTCCCTCCCCATTCATCCACATCAGCACATCGCGCCAGCCCGCCAGAGATACCTCGCTTGTCTTCTCGATCTCGCTGACAAAGCGCTCCATGTCGAGACAATCCGCCGGCTGTCCAAACCTGCGAAGGGCATTGAGCAGAACGTGCCGCTCCTTGAACTGTAAGCCGGACACCAGGACGTCTCCAAGTCCCGCCGCTTTCAAGAACGCCGCCAATGCTTCTGCGAACGCCGGATTCTCAGCCGCCGCCGGGAGTTCCGGCAAGTTCCAATCCGTCTCCGGTCTTCGTCGTGCCAGCGCGGCCACCAGCGGCCCGATCGCGGCGAAATGGGCACTGTTGCCAAGCAGGGTGTTCACGTCACCGAGCCCGCGCTCGAAGAGGCTATCCAGGATCTTGTCCTGCAGTTCCCGATTCCCCTTCGTCAGCACCAGCAGCCCCATGTCAAACGTGCTGGTCCCCTTCCCGAACCGCGTCTTTGCCTGATTCACCCAGTTCAGCGGCCGCTCGCGCAACGATTCGAGGAGCGCCGTCCCCTTGGCCATGTGGTCAGTACGTTGGAACGCGTCAATCGCCTTGCTCATCACTGACGGGGGATCGTCGCATCGCAGCCATAAGAGCACATGTTTGTCCGCACCATCACAGCAGAGCCCATGAACCGCGACGTAGGTATCAGGGTTCGTCGGCTCGAATCGAAAACTCGACTGCGCCTGAAACACGCCCACCACCGCGGACAAGGCGTTCAACTCAGCCGCCGCCGGTTGTGTTGGCAACTGTGCCGCGTCCTTCAATACCCGTGTCTGCAACTCCTGTGCGTCCCCCGGGTCGAGCATCGCCAGCGCCTGCCGCACCCACTTCTCACTCCACTCGTCAAATCGCGGCCAGTGGCTGCTCCGCTTCACCACCGCACAAAGCCGCTTCCGCGCATTCGTGCCTGCGCCAATCAACGGATCGAGAATCTCGAACGTCCGCATCAGCTTCCAACCGTCAGCCGCCAGTGCATCCGCGGTGTTATTCACGGCGCGCTCGCACGCAAGCGCGAATTGTTTCACTCCGCTGAGCTCTTGAATCGTCTTTTCATCCTGCGTGAGGACAGCCTGCTCCAGCCGTTCGCCAATCAGCGCGTGGACCGCTTCCTCTTCCTCCACATTGAAGTGCATCGAGCCCAGCCGCCGCTGCCGGATTTCCGCATTCCAACCATCCGGAAGCAGCTCGCGAATCGACGCATCAAATGTCTCCTCCTTCGCCATCAGCAACGGGTTCACCGCCAGTTTTTCCGCATTCATCAGGTAGAACGCCACGTAGCGAAGATCGATATCAGGCCATTGCAGATGCAGTCCGACCATCCGGTTCACAAACAGCTTGATATCGCGCAGCGACGGTGCGGTCTTCTTTTCCTGCAGCTTTTCCTGAAGACGTTCATAGATGCGAAACACGTCGTCCGCCGCCTTCTGCTCCTCCTCTCCTTGAAACGCCCTCCGGAACTGATCGACGAAGAACTCGCGCCACTTCGAAAGCACGGGGCTCGCCACGCGAAACTCGATCTGAAACGTCTTGCTGACAAACGAATCGACGAGCTTCTTCAGGTCTTCCTTCGCCGATTCCTTTGCCCACAGCCGCTCGAGCGCTGTGCGGTCAAAGGGCGCGATCAACCAGAGCTGTTTCGCCAAAGCCTTCTCCTCCGCGGTCTGCCCGAGTTCAAAGAAGACCCGCATGGTGGACCACATCGCCACTGCCTTGGCGGGCTCCAGCCGGTCCAGATTGTCGATCACGATCGCGAGCTTGCGTTTGGACTGGCCGGCTCCCACAAGTACCGATGCCATTTTCGCGAACAGTTGGAAGAACTGTGCGGCCATGGGCTCGCCGGCTTTCTCGGTCTCCGTGGTTTTCGTTTCTTCCGCGTCGCGCACGATCACATTGAAGAGGCTGTCGGATTTCTCTTTTTCGCCCGGGCCCGCGCCTCTCTCGGCCATCAATGTCATGTAAGGTTCCCGCCGCGGTGCACGCACCAGTTTCCAAAGGCCGGCCACGGCAACCGGCAGCAATGCCAACATCACGCCATACGGCTTATACTCCGGTTTCACCATCAACGAGATCATCGCGCCCACCGGAGCACACCCGACGGTCAAGAAGTAGGTCACCTTCGCCATTCGCGTGTAGTGTTTTTGGCTGGTGGTGGTCACCGTCTCGCGCCGGCCGGTAATCGTGCAGATTTCGCGGCGCCAAATCTCCAGTCGCGAATCGACGGGAACATGTGCTTCCGCGAATCGAAGAAACTCTTCGAGAAACGCCCTTCGCAGCGGATCATCCTGATGCGCCCAAGCGTCGAACACAAACAGAAGTGGCGCCTCTTTTGCTTTCTGGAATCGCGCGCGCAACGTCTCGATGACCGACGATTTGCCGCTTCCCCATCCGCCGGTCAACGCAATCGATTTGCCCGCCTCCCCGTCACCCTGCATCAGCGCCGCCATCGCATTGACCACGCGATTGTGCAATGCTGCCTTGTCGTGAGCCACGGGACTGTCGGACAGCAACTCGACTCGGCCGGCCATAGGCATTCACTCTAACATGACGAATTTCCTCGGAAAATCCCTGGTGGCTCTCTCTACGCCAGCCGAAGCTCCACCATCTCCACCGGCGTGGGGCCCAGCGCAACCGGAGTCTCGCGATCACCCTGCCCGACCTTCTGCAACAGAAGACACAGTGTCCCCGACCTCGCCCACGCGCCAGCGTCAAACACAGGCTCCCACCGGCCCACGTCACCCGTCGAAAGATCCTCAAGCGACCACGCCTGCGCGCCCAGTTTCTTCGTGTGCGCAACTGTCACCTGATTTCCGCGCTCTTCGTCCCGGTAAACGGCCCACGTTCGGCCCGAGCGCGAAAGAAGAACCAGCGGGCGCGACAACGGGCTGTTGCGCGAGCCGCGTCCCGCCAGCGTGAAATCGAGCTTGCGTGGACCAAGGACTTCGGATCGCCAGCCCCGTCCGTCGTGCCACACCATGTGGTAATGGGCCGCCTTGTCCGGCGACGGACGGAAATAGGTCCCGATGCGCGGAAGCCCGTTGGGCGTCACGGCCATGGTCGTCTGATTGATCAGCCCACTCCGCTGGGGAAGAGGCAGCACTACTTCGGCGGTATCCTGCGTGATCGGTAACGCATAAGCTTTCCCCGTCGACGTCTGCCAGCTAAGGCCTTCATCGCTCGATCGCGCGTAGCAGATGTCGTGATTCGTCTCCACATCCGGCGTCTCGCGCCAGCACCAGGAGAGATGCCACACTCCCCGTGCGTCAACAGCGATGCCATTCGTATAGGCGTTCCGTCCCCCTTGCCCGTCGATCAGATTCTTTTGAACAGTCGACCACCGGCCCTCGCGCACATGCCAGCGTTTCAGGATCGTGATGCCATTTCCGGAGGACCCCAGCCGGTAGAGAAACAGCAGATCGCCATTGGCCAGGGAAAAAAACTCGGGATACGTGACGCGATCCTCCCGTTCGCCGGTCATCGGCAGTTTGCCGGTGAGATCGATCGACCCCGCCGCCGTGGAGCGAACGTAGCGTAGCGGGTGGTTGTGATGATCCCAGGCCATGTGCAGAGTGCCGGCCCCGTCCACTCCCAGCGCGATCCCGTTGTGTGCGTCGCGCGTGTTGCCCTGCAGACCAGTGGCCTGGATCTTCCAGTCCTCACCGCCCCATCGCCGCTGAGCCAGCATGAGTTCGGCCTTGCCGTCGTACCATGCGGCATACTGATGGCGCGCATCGCTCGCCACGGGATGGCTGAAGATTGCGCAGTTAACCTGTGTCGCGGCCCATCCCTCCCCCAGCGCATGACGCCGGAAGCGCGGCGGCGAAAATGCCGCGGCCAGCAGCGTGCGTCTCGTCATTCCCTGCTTGCGCATGCGATTCGCGGAACTCCTTTCCGGTCAGGCTGAGCCGGCCGGTACCTGCACCCGTCTCAACCTATCACTGCATCGCAAGCCGCGCAGCCCCAGATGCGAGCGAACCGTGTAGCGCCGGGCAGAGTAGCGGACTTACAGATGGTATCCAGAAGGAGTGTGTCACGAAACTGATGCGGCCC
>JAEUQE010000375.1 GCA_016789785.1 Bryobacterales bacterium | reverse complement strand
ATCCACTGGTAGGCCCAAGTTGAACAGCTCACATGATTCGAACTGGCGCGCCGTGCTTCTTCCCGGCGTGGCCATGATGCTTGGTTGGGGACTGCGCGGATTCATCGGTGGCGGCCCGTTCGGCGCAATGATTCCGGGCGCGATGGTGGCGCTCTGCATCTGCCTGATGCACAACCGCCGCAACTCCGCGCTTGTGGCGGCATTCGGAGCCGTCGGCATCGGGATCGGCGGCGAGATGACCTACGGCCAAACCGTGGGCTTCATCGTCAAAGCGGATACATTCTTCTGGGGGCTTGCCGGCCTCACGCTGAAGGGCGCCGTCTGGGGCTTTCTCGGCGGCGCGATTCTTGCCATGAGCTTTCTGCCGCGGCTCGCCATGAGGCTGGTTGCCTCCAGCGGCGTCGTGATGGCGATCGCCTGCTATGCCGGATGGAAGCTGATCAATGAGCCCAAGCTGATCTACTTCTCGAATCGCCTCGACCGTCCACGTCCCGAGATCTGGGCCGGATTCCTGCTCGCGGGCATTGCTCTGCTGCTCTGGCTCCATCGCAATCGCGTGCCGCAGCCGTCGCTGCGTTTCGCGATCTACGGCCTCATCGGTGGCGGCATTGGCTTCGGTGCGGGTGGCGCGATTCAAGGCATCGGACGCATCTTCGTCGCTTCCGTCCGCGGCGATTGGTGGAAGTACATGGAGTTCACCTTCGGCTTCTGCTTCGGCGTGGCGATGGCGCTGGCCGCTCGCAATCTCCCCCAAGAGCCTGAGGAAGAATCCCCCGAAGCAAGAGTACCCCTCGTTCTGGAAATCGCCGTCGCGGCGGGACTCACCGCGCTTACGTTCTGGTGGGAAGGCAACCTGCCCACTCGATTCTCCTTTCTGCTGATCGCCTGCATCCTGATGTGCGTGGCGCATCGCTGGACTTGGGCCGCCTGGCAGATCGCGATCACCATGACCGTGACCGCGTTCGCTTTTGACTCGGCAAAATACTACTCAACGCAATTCAACAACGGCCAGCTCTCGCAGCCTGCTTATGCCATCGCCATCGCCGCATCGCTGGTCTTCGCCGTGCTGTTCACACTTCGTGCGAAGAACACACGCGCGGCTTTCATCTGGCTGCTGTGGTCGTCGGTGGGCGTCGCCAGCCTCAAGTTCGCCATGCATCCTTCCGGCATCTCCGGAGTATGGAGCCAGGTGAACATTCTGTTTCTCCTGATGGCCGTCGCGTGTGCATGGATGCTCGGGATACCATGGAGTAAGGACCGGGGAATTTCGCATCCCTCTCATGTGCCCCTGCATCCAACAAGTACTCCATGAAGATCACACGGCGTGCCGAGTTTTCCGCTTCCCACTTCTGCTCCAGCCCTGAGCTGACGCTGGAAGAAAACCGGACCGCTTACGGCGAGGCCGCCAATCCTCACGGACACGGCCATAACTACATTCTCGAAATCACGGTGGATGGCGAACCGGATCCCGTCACAGGCATGGTGATGGATCTGAAGCATCTCAAGGAAGTGATCAATCACGAAGTAGTGGACCCGATGGATCACCGCTTTCTGAATCACGAAGTTCCTCCGTTTGACCGTGTCGTGCCAACCACGGAAAACCTTGCCATGGAGATCTGGCGGCGTCTCTCGCCTCGTCTGGCTTCCGACAAAACTCGTCTCGACACCGTACGCGTGTTCGAGACCGAGGATCTCTACGTCGAGTATCGCGGAGAGTAATTCATGATTCAGCTTGCCCGCCGTTATCGCTTTGCCGCGTCTCATCGTCTGCACTCACCGCAATTGTCGGACGAGCAGAATCGCGAGATCTACGGCAAGTGCAACAACCCCTATGGGCACGGCCATGACTATGTGTTGGAAGTGCTGCTGCGCGGTGAACCGGACACACGCACGGGCCTGCTGATTCCCATCGGACAGTTGGATGAGTTCGTAAAGCGGACAGTGCTTGCGGACTATGACCACAAGTCCATGAACGACCAGATTCCGGCCTTTCGAGAGACTCCGCCCACCACGGAAAACGTGGCCGTGGAGATTCGCGAACGGCTCCTTCGCGCATGGCCCTTCGGCGAACAGCCCGCGTTCGCGGGAGTGCGGATTTTTGAAACCCGCCGCAACATTGTTGAACTCCAATAGGCGTGGACATGAAGATGAAAAAGGCTGTGGTGAAAGTACTGGACAAGACGCGCCGCGAGGATTCCATCGCTCCTCTGGTGAAACAGATCCTGGAGGAACTCGGCGAAGACCCCACTCGCGAGGGTCTCGAACGCACACCGCTGCGGGCCGACAAGGCCCTGCGCTTCCTCACAAGCGGCTATACGACGAACATCGACAAGATCGTCAACGGCGCCCTGTTCCGCGTCAAGTACGACGAGATGGTGGTGGTCCGCGACATCGAGTTTTATAGCTTGTGCGAGCATCACATGCTGCCCTTCTATGGCAAGGTGCACGTCGCCTATCTGCCCAACGAGAAGGTCATCGGGTTGAGCAAGGTTCCGCGCATTGTCGACGTGTTCGCGCGCCGCTTGCAGGTGCAGGAGCGCCTGACGCAGGAGATCGCCGAGACACTGGAGCGCGTGCTCAATCCGCGCGGTGTGGCCGTGGTTTGCCAGGCCCGCCACTTCTGCATGATGATGCGCGGAGTGGAGAAGCAGCATTCGGGCACCATGACCAGCGCGATGCTTGGCGCTTTCCGCCAGCACAAGGAAACTCGCGATGAGTTCCTCTCGCTGCTCTCGCACCGGCTGACCGATCTCTAAGCCGGCCGTTTCGGAAGTTCCTACGGCTACGGTAACGCAGCCTTCAGGCTTCCGCCTCGACATTCGTGCGAGGCCCGCGCTGGGGGCCGGCGGATCGCCCTGGTGGCCACGGCGCCCGAAGGACGTTAGGCTTGTAGCACTTCGGCGATCGCGCATTTTCGTTCACCTCGCCCTGCACCGAGACGAGATCGGCGCCCTGCGCTTCCGTGAGGTGCGCGGCGCCAAGATGCGAATCGCGGCCCTTCGCAGCCTGGGTTCCGGATTGAGAGCCGGCACGGCATGCTTAGGCGCGTGCCCTACGGGCGCTCATCACAAACGAGACCGCATGATGAAACGCCGCACTTCGCGTGCATAGGGAATGGTTAGGGACGGGGGAGCGGGCGGGGCCGTCCGCCTCCTCTTGTCCCATCCCACCACGGTTCGCCCAATCCCTGATACTTGCCGAGTTTGTCCCAATGGTCGCGTGTGCGTCCGTTGAGGTCCCACACCACCAGGCCTGACGCAATCGTCATCTCGCCCTGCAAACGCAACCCTCCGTCCATGCGCGCGCCGAAGGAATCCACGAACGCGAAGCTGCCCTTCTCGAGCCGCAGCACCGCGACGTCGGCCAGCGCGCCCACACTCAAGTGGCCGATCTGTTCGCGATGAATGATCCGCGCGGGATTCCATGTGGATCGCAGGATCACATCCTCCATCGTCATCCCCATGCTGAGGAACTTCGACATCACGTTCAACTGATCCTTCATCCCCGCGTTGATGCTGCCGGAATGCACATCGGTCGAGATCGAATCGGGAGGAAACCCTTGCTTCACCGCGGGCACGGCCTGCCGGAACTCGAATGCCGCGCCGCCATGGCCGACGTCGAAGAGGACGCCTCGCTTGCGGGCTTCGAAGAGGTACGGCAACAGCTTGCCACGATCGTCGAGCATCGGCACCGGCGCGTAGAAGCAATGCGTGTAGATGTCGCCGGGCCGCAACTTCTTCAACACCAGATCCTGAAAGGGGCGCTCCGTCCGGAACTCGCCAAAGTCAATCATGACGGGGATATTCGCCAGGGTGCCGGCTTCCACGCCTCGCTCCACCGGCGTCCAATCAGGCCCGCGATAGTGCGCGACTTTGATGCCCACGATCGTATCGGGATGCGCTTTCGCGAGCGCCGCGGCCGCCTTCGCATCCATGTCATCCAGATTCTGTTCCTGCGCATCACCCGGCATTCCCTGGCCTCCGATGTTCAGCAGCACCAGGACACGCGTCCGTGCGCGATCGACCACCGTCGCTTTGAAGTCCGCGAAGTTATGACGGCCCGAGGACCCCGCGTCGACAACCGTGGTGACGCCCGCCTTCATCGCGAAGTTGTCCGGGAAGATGCTGCTATTCCCGCCCGCGAGCCCCTTGCCATGCGTGCCCGCGTAAACATGCGCGTGCAGGTCGATGATGCCTGGCGTGACGTAGAGCCCGGCCACGTTCACTACCTTGCGCGCATCGGAGGCAGGGATGTTCGCCGCCACCGCCGCGATCAGACGGTCCTTGATGGCGACATCGCGCGGCGCATGGATCTTGTTCTTCGGGTCGATGACGTGGCCGCCCTTGAGCAACAGGTCGTACTTCGCCTGCGAGAAGCATGGGAGAACGGTGAAGAGCGCGCCCGTCGCGAGCAGTGTCAGCAGGAATCGCATGGCACGTTATCTTATCGAACCGCCGTGCCGCCCGCTTTCGAAGCTTCTGCCGTCCGAGCAACCACTGAGATCACGCAAGCTCGTGCACCAGCGTGCCGACACAGCAATCCTGCCGGCATATGCCCCGCCGCGATCCCCATTTCGAACCTCGCTGCATCAAGGCCCGATCCCGCGGCGGCCACCTCTGCCATGCGAGCAACTGCCGGGATCACGCGAGCCTTGACCGCCACATCAAATCACCGGGTAGCGCGAGACCAGGCAGGTTGTCACCAAGCAACACGTGAATCGCGGACGGCGCAAGCCGCGACATGAAACAAACACGGGCCAGCGTCAGCCAGTGCCGAATTCGTTACAATCAGAGATTAGCCAGTGACCCCATCACCTTCTCCGCTCATCGCAATCTATCCGGGGACGTTCGATCCGCTCACCGCGGGCCATGTCGACCTCATCGTGCGGGCGTCGAAGTTTGTGGAAACTCTGATCGTCGGCGTGCTCCGCAATGAGAGCAAGCATCCGCTGTTCAGCGTGCAGGAGCGCATGGAGATGGTGCAGGATACGGTGGCCGGCTATGCAAACGTGCGCGTGGCGTCCTTCGATGGTCTGCTGGTAGAGTTCGCCGCCAACCAGAACGCCTCGCTCATTGTGCGCGGGATTCGCGCCATCTCCGACTACGAATACGAATTGCAGATGGCGTTGATGAACCGCCGCCTGCGCCCCGAAATTGAAACCGTGTTTATGATGGCCTCCGAGGCCTACTCCTTCATCAGCTCGCGTCTGGTGAAGGAGGTGATCAGACTCGGAGGCGACATCAACGGACTCGTGCCGCCGTCCGTCGAGCAGCGTCTCAAAGCACGTCTGCGATCGGCACAAACACTTCACGCGTAGAGGGTACAAAGGACCTTGAGTACAGCAACATTCGGACT
>JAEUQE010000374.1 GCA_016789785.1 Bryobacterales bacterium | reverse complement strand
CCCGGTGGTCTCGGACTCCCGGGCGGTCTCTGGCACGGTGTTCTGCCGCGTTTGGATATGCCGGTCTCACTGATCCCTATACTTCGGATGATGACGCAAAGCCTTGTGGATCACCTTCCACTTACGCTTGGTTTCCGCAGCGGCGCGCGGATCGACGGAACGCTCATGGTAACGGGCCTCGGCGAGCAGCTTCTGATAGCTGTTCCAGCGAGCCGGGTCGAGTTCGCCGGTCTCGCAAGCCGCGGACACCGCGCAGCCGGGCTCTCCGTTGTGGGTACAGTCGCGAAACCGGCACTGTTGGGCCAGCGTTGCGATGCCGTCAAACACCTCGTCTACCGAGTCCTGCCCCGCCCAAAGGGCCAGTTCACGAAGGCCCGGCGTGTCGATCAGGGAGCCTCCTCCCGGCAGCCCGATCAGCATGCGATGCGTTGTGGTGTGCCGGCCCCGCGAGTCGGACTCGCGCACGGGTTGAGTGGTCTGGCGAGAATTCCCAAGCAGGGCGTTCGTGATTGTCGACTTGCCCGCGCCTGATGAGCCGAGCAGGACCGTGGTCCAGCCACGCACAACCTCTGCGATTGGCGCGACCGATTCGTGTGCTGACAGTGCTACGGCTTTGCTCGTGATCGACCGGACATCGGCGAGCCGGGTCTGCCATTCCGGGCAGGCGTCCTTCTTGTTCAGCACCGCCATCGCTTGCGCGCCACTTGCGGCAGCCAGTACGAGATATCGCTCCAGACGCCGAAGGTTGTAGTCACCATCGAGTCCCATCACGATGACGATCAGGTCGACGTTCGCCGCCAGAACCTGCTCGCCGCCGCCTCCAGGGCGCTGGCGTGAGATGCAGGTCGAGCGAGGCTCCACGCTCTCAATCAAGGCCAGGGTGGCATCGGCGCGGCGGGCGCAGACCCAGTCACCGACCGCAGGCAGTTCCGCGCTCCAACGCAGGGCACCGGCTGGGACCGCTTCGCATTCCGAGTGATCTTCAAATCGCAGGCAATAGTGTTCCTGGGCCGCCTCGCACACGCGTGCGCGCACAGGAAAATCGGAAGAGTTCATTGTTTCGCTCCACAAAGACACGTCGGGCTGAGGGGTGTGGAAGACGTCTTTGGGTCCGGCCGTCTTTTGCGCCGGCTAGCGAACAATGGTTTGCAGCAAATCCCAGGTTAACACGAACGAGCCTGACTGCTGCTCTGCTTTCAGACCGGCAAGAACTGCCGCAAAACGGTAGTGGCGATTTCTCCCTAGAACACCTTAGTCGACCTAAGGTTTTAGGGCTTCGCTGACGATCACTCCTCCGGGCAGGCTCGCGCTTGCCACTAGTGCCTGTCCACAGGAGACCCTCGCTTGCCGACCGCCGAAGCAGCAGATGCTCGACACGATCGCGACACGGGACCCGGGTTTGTTACCGATGGCCGCGAACTCGTACGCTCGAACGCGGCGGCCGTGCCAAGCCTGTTTGCTGCACGGCTTGTGGAGTGGAGGGCAGAGCGAATCTCCGATCCCGTGGAGAGGCTTCGTTTTCTCCGGAAAACCGCGCCGTACGCCACTTTGCCGGGGAAGCGCCTGTACCGGATCCTGGTGATCCTGAGTTCGGTGTTGTTGATGGGAGGATTTGCGCTTCCACCTATCATCCGCAGCTTTCGGAGCCTTCAGGGTTCTCCTGTTGCGGTGCTGTTGCGACCCGGTGCAGCGCCCGCCGCCGACCGCGTTGCCGATGTCTGGCAGGTGGAGCGCAAGCCGGACTACGAGATCTATTCCAATGGGCTCCGTGTCGAGACACAGGGCGCCGTGTTTGAGCAGGCTCGAAAGTATGCCATCGCTCCCAGGCAGGACGCGGGAAATTGGTCTCGCCCGCGGCTCGCCGACTTGCGCATCGCGACGAGTCCGGCTGGAATCGTCTACCACACCACGGAGAGCCATATCGCCCCCTTCCGTTCGGCGGAGATACAGAGCCTCCAGCGCGCAGGGCGGGGGGTGCTTGCCTACGTCCGCCAGGCCAGAGCGTACCACTATCTGATCGACCGGTTTGGCCGTGTGCATCGTGTGGTGGACGAGGCCAGCGTTGCCAACCATGCGGGTTGGTCGGTTTGGGCCGACTCGCGCAATCTCTACCTGGCTCTGAACTACAGTTTCCTTGGCGTCTCTTTCGAGGCGCAGACCCGGCCGCAGGACGGTTCGGAAACGATCAATCCGGCACAGGTTCGGGCGGGGCAGATGATCACCGAGATGCTTCGGAGCAAGTACAAGATCGCGGCCGCAAACTGCGTGACTCACGCGCAGGTTTCTGTAAATCCGGACAATTTTCTGGTGGGGGCGCACACGGACTGGGCCACACGGTTCCCGTTCGCCGCGCTCGGCCTGCCGGATAACTATGCCACCCCGCTGCCCAGCATTTCCCTGTTTGGATTTCAGTACGACAACACCTATGTGGCGATGTCGGAGGCAGGCTTGTGGAAAGGGCTGCTTCTCGGCAGTGAAGAAGTCCGCCTGGCGGCAACCGCTCGCGGCTTGCGGGCGCCGGTCTACCGCGCGCTTCTCAACCACCGCTACACGGAATTGATGGAATTGATGCAGAAGAAGAGAACAGAGGACGGTAACTGACCATGAAAGACCCCAAATTCCTTGGACTGGACGTCGGCACGAGCCGCGTCGTACTTGCGGCAAAGTCGGGAGAGGACTTCTCCTTCCAGACCCAACTCAACGCGTTCGTGCAAATCCCTTATTCGAAGATCACCGAGAGCGTGCTCAAGAAGGAGCGCGTCCCCTACACGGTGACCAACGGCGAACTGGTGATTCATGGCAATGAGTCCGAACGGTTCGCCGACCTGCTCGGCCAGGAGGCGCGGCGTCCGATGCGCGGAGGCGTCCTGAATCCCGGTGAGCCGGATGGTGAGAACCAACTCGGTCTGATCTTCCGCGCACTCCTCGGTGACGAGGATGGCAAAGGACGCAAGATCTACTTCAGCGTTCCTGCTTCGCCCGCCGGGTCGGAGGAGAATCTCACTTATCACGAGGCCACCATCAAGAACCTCCTGGCGAAGATGGGTTACGCCGTGGAGGCGATCAATGAAGGGCTTGCCGTTGTCTACGGCGAACTGGAGGCTTCGAATTTCACGGGGATCGGCGTGAGTTGCGGCGGCGGCCTCTGCAACGTCTGTCTGGCCTATCTGTCGGTGCCCGTTCTCAGCTTCAGCATCGCCAAGGCCGGCGACTTCATCGACACGAGCGCGGCCACAGCCATGGGAGAACTGGCCACTCGCGTCCGCATTGCCAAGGAAAGCGAGTTTCATTTCAACGGGCACTATAGCGACAAGGTGAAACAAGTTCTCAATGTCTACTACGAAGACATGATTCTGGCGCTGGTCACTTCCATGAAAGAGGCTTTCGCCAACTCCAAGAAGCTGCCTCGCCTGGGTAGGCCGATTCCGCTTGTGCTCAGCGGCGGCAGCGCCATGCCCCGCGGCTTCCGCGATCGCTTCGAGCAGGTGCTTCGCGCATCGAATTTCCCCATCGCGTTGTCGGAGATTCGCATGGCTGAGCAGCCGCTGTACTCAACCGCCAAGGGCGCACTGGTCGCCGCACTCAGCGAAGCCTGAGGCCGAATGATCATCGCTCACGGATGGAGCGATGCAGCCAGTCTTTGTTCTCCGCCACGGCGCTGGTCAGCGTCCGGCAGAGATCTTCGCGCTTTTCGAAGAGCCGGTAGCCGGCGCGGTCCCGCAGATACCCGCGTGCCTCGGGATGACGCTCGAATAGCGTCTCCTCGCCGAGTTCTGAACGCAGACGCTCGAACTTTTTCCGCTTGTCGAGAAGCGCCTTGATCAGGAATGGCATCACGGTGGAGTAGTCCGCCTGCATGCTCTCCGTCGTCTTCTGATAGGTGTCCTTGTCGACCTTGCCCCAGGTCACCGCCTCGGCCGGCGGGCATGAGGACAGCGATCCGTCCGTCACCGGCGCGGTCACGATCTGGACGTCAAAATGGTATCCGCGGATGTCGGGCAGGCCCAGCACTTGACCCAACGCGGGCTCGGGCTGCAGGTTGTAGTTCTTGGGCACACCTCCGCCGAGAATCAACGTTGCCAGCCGCCCTACCGGGTGTTCGAACAATCCCCAGCGATGATAGGCGCATGCTTCGAACACCTCTCCATGCAGGTCGAGTTCGAATGCATAGCTGTCGATGAGTCCCGCGTTGCGCATGGCCCACAGCTTCATCGAATTCAGAAACACGCTCCCGTCGGCGGGCGCGCCCACCAGCACCGGGA
Organism: Bryobacterales bacterium; assembly: GCA_016789785.1. The sequence goes on along the minus strand of JAEUQE010000374.1, from coordinate 1,105 downwards.
TCGCCTGCCGGTAGCAGGTTGCCAGCAGACCCGGAGTCACCTGCATCCGCTGCTCCTGTTCCGCGTAGAACCGGCCCAGCAGATAGCGCATCTCGGTCCCTGTCATCTTGCGCTGGAATTCCGGCCGCAGGAGGATCTGCGAGAGGTAAGCATCCTGATCAAGCAGCACCTGCTCCTCGAACGCCATGTCGGTCACGCGGATGGTGCCTTCTTCGCGCAGAGCGCCGTCATCGCCGAAAATCGGAACCTCAAAGATCGGGTCTTGGGTGTGGTGGCGCAGCGAACGGTGACCGTCGTGATAGCAGACCGCGTCGGTCGTGCTCAGATATGCGACCCAGCCTGTTTCCAGCAGCGGGATCAGCCACGTCTGGTGCTGGCCGGAAACCGTCACAGGCCCCGACACGGAGATCGTAAACGGGCAGCCGGCCCCGATCGCCGCGTCCAGAAGCTGATACACCCGGCGCAAGTACGCCCCGCCAAAGGCCGGCAGGCAGTCAAGAAAAATGTCTTCCAGAGTCTGGCACTCATCCACCCGGCGGACCTTCACCGGCCTTCGCGGGTGGCCATGGTTTTCCTGCGTCATCTCGAATCCGACCATAGCAACACGTTCCGCTGGAGCGCAATGTTCGCCCTCTCCGGAGAACAGTGGTGAATGTTTCTGAGCCACTGACGTGCGGCCTCTGCGCCCGAGGCGCTTGCCGCGCGGTTAGCGCTCGGAAGGGAACAGTAGTGAACGTTCCTGAGCCACTGACGTGCGACCTCTTCGCCGGAGGCGCCTGCCGCGCGGTTAGCGCTCGGAAGGGAACAGTAGTGAACGTTTCCTGAGCCACTGACGTGCGGCCTCTTCGCCGGGAGGCGCTTGCCGCGCGGTCAGCGCCGGGCCGGCGATTAAAGCTGCTTCATCTTCGCCGCCAGCCGAACGGGTTGTTATATACTTACAGCCACGTTCGAACCTAAGAGGGGTTAAGCTGATGAGCCTGATTCGGATTCTCTCCGTATCCCTGTGCCTGCTCGCAGTGCCAGGTTTTGCCCAGGACGTGCGTGGCCGCGTCCAGGGGCTGGTTACCGATTCTTCCCAAGCCGTTATCGTCGGGGCGCAGGTGAC
>JAEUQE010000373.1 GCA_016789785.1 Bryobacterales bacterium | reverse complement strand
CGGCGGCTCGGCAGGAAGTTGTTCTTTCTTGGGCCGTCGCCCACCTCGTACTGGCCAAACCGGGTCCGCACTCGATAGCGCATCGTATGGCAGTGCAAACGGGCAATCTGCTCAAAGTCCAACAATAAGTCGGTTCGCTCGTCGGGTATCCCCAGTAACACGTCCTCACCGGACATCAGATTGCTCCCGATCAGCGTATGCGCTTCTGCGCTGATGTAGCTTGTCGTGAACCTCTCGCCGCTCTTCGCGAGCGCCCGCGCCGCATACAAAACCATCGGCTTGGTCCCGCCGGTGAAGTGAAAATGGATCGGCCCCGTCTCTCCCGCAAAGCTCTTTTGGATCTTCTCCATGATCTCGCGGGGAGATTTCGGATCTCCCAGCGGGATCAGCTTGTGTGAAATCCCAACTTTCACATTCTTCAGCAAATCGAGAATTCCGTCCAGTTCTTCATCTCTGGATAGGAGAAATCTGAATGTTGCACCTGGATGCAGTTGCGCGAGACGCCGCACCGCGATCAGAACGGGCAAAGGATTGAGCCCAATCGAAACGAGTATCTGCATTGGCGTACCTGCTTGTGTAAGCCTCGAAGATACACCAGACCTTACACGAAGTAAAGAATATTGTTAAAACTGTCCATCCACTTCGGCCGTCAACCTGCACTGTGCTGCTTTTTTGGCTCACGTCCGCCGGCAGCGATGCCTCCCCGTAGGCCTGGGCGGCATCGCCCTTATCGATACTGTCTCGGGTGCGTCATCTCGCGCAGCAAACACCCTGGATCCCAAGCCTGACCGTGCGTATGTCGGCAGCTTAACCTTGCGGCTCAATTCGTACAGTCGCGCAACCACCAACCTCCAACTGAAACAAAATGATGGCGCCGGTCACACGATGGATGTATACTGCTGTCCGTGGCTGCTTACACTGCTGAGATAGTGAACACTTCGCAAGGCGTAGTTACTGTGCGCCTTTCCTTCGGGGAACCTGCGCAAAACGATCGGATCGTTCCCGACGCGATTCAGGCGATCGCGGCCCTGGGCCTGAAAGGTGGAACGGGGATCAAACTCAACGGTCCCTGTTCGGTGCCAGCCGCAATCGCGATCGGGCATGCGGTCGCCCACTTGTTCGGCTTCGTGTCGTTTTTCGACCCCAAACTCGACCGCTACGTCGTGTGCGTTTCACATGATCCCGCACGAAAGCCAGGCGATCTGATTCCGTGAGGAGTCCGATTCTATGAAGATTGTCGTTGGTGGCCCTCCGCGAAGCGGAAAGTCGGTGCTGTTGAAGGCCATCCGCCAAGCCATCGGCGCAATCCCAGGCGCGCCCTACTGCTATGTGGTCACTGCATGCCCGGACGGCGAGGGCTCTTGGTATCAGGAAACCGTGCACAAGACTCCGGAACTCGCTGCCGAGTTGAAGGCGGCTCACAAGTCCAAGTTCACCTGGGAATTCGCCGAAACCGCCGCACTGTGGGTTCAGAATTGCCATCTGCCTCTGACCTTGGTCGACTTGGGCGGCATCGTCGACGGCAAGAATGAGTTGATTGCCCGGCACGCTTCGCACGCGATTCTCCTGGCCTCCCGGGAAGAGGACTTCGAAGTGTGGCGGGAATTCTGCACCAAGCTCAGCTTGCGCCTGATCGCCGAATTGGTGAGCGACCATCACAGCGCCGAAGACCACGTCTCCGGCGTCGGCGCCGACGGAGTTCTCCGCGGTGTCATCCACCATCTTGAGCGTGGCGAGGACGCATCAGATCGCCCGGTCGTTGTTTCCTTGGCCAGGTACATTCTCGATCAGGTCTCGAACCAGGGGCCCACACCTGGCGGTCTGGACACGGAAGCATCCTGAGCCGTTCACCACACTCCTTCCTTTATTTCCTGCCAGCCAACCCTCAGAGAATCAACCTGTTGCCGCACAAGCAACGCCTGGGCGGCGAGCCCGCTGCGCTCGAATTCGGCCGGCGCCATGCCACTCTGAAAGCGGAAGCACACTGCTTCGAATTCCAGGAGGCACTCCATGCACGAAATGCACGAAACAACGGAAACCCGACCGAAACGCACGAAAGCCGAAATCGCCCGCGAAAACGGCCGTAAGTCCAATGGCGCCGTCACCCCCGAAGGCAAGCAGCGCGCCGCCACTGCCTCCATCGTCCACGGACTCGCGTCCAAAGCCGTCGTCCTCGCCAACGAGTGCCCGAATAAATACGCCTATCTCCGCCGCAGCTTCTACGACGAATGGCAGCCCACCACTCCCACGGAAGCCGGCTATGTCGACCAGATCACGAACTCCTATTGGCGTCTCTGCCGCGCCTGGGCTCTCGAAACCAGCCTCCTTGATTCCGGAATCTTCGGAAAGCGTGCCGAAATCGATTCGGTCTACACCACAGTAACTCCCGCCATGCGCGCCTCCGACGCCATCGGCGGCCTCAACCTCGCCAACAAAGCCAATCTCGAAACCATTCAGCGCTACGAGGGCATGTACGAACGCTCTTACGACCGCGCCATTGACCGTCTCATCAAACTCCGCAAGCTGCGCGGCGTCGAGGTCTTCCCGGAACCCCGCACGCGCTCCTCTGCGATGAGTCTCTCTCCTGACCCGATTACGATCGACCCACTGCCACCACTCGATCCAGTAACTGCCACTGCCACTCCCACTCCGGAAAGCCCATCACTGCGGTTCCAATCCCTCGCGTTCCTCTATATCTGGCTCCAAACCCTCATCGCGGCCGTACTGGCATTCCTGCAAGCCGCCACTCACAAACTCAGAGCCAAAATCCGGTTCGCGGCGCTTCGCCGGGCAGGAAGGCGGAAAGAGCGGAAAGGGAGCCAGCGTCTGCTCACCATCTTCGGAATCCCGGAGGAGTTCTGCCTGCAGCCGCTGAATCCGGAAGCATTCTTCGATGAGCACTCCGGAACCTTCACTTACCCGGAGCGCTTGAACTATAACTCGATTTACTCCGGTCCCACTTATCAGGAGATCATGAAGATCATTAATGGTGAAGAGGATGAGTAACTGTTTCGTGAATCTTCTCTGGCAGAATTCATCGCACGAAATGCGGAAACGTTACGTTACGGAGAATGCGGCTTCTACAGAGCCTCCAACAGAGCCTCCAACCAAACACGCGGCGCCACACGCGTGCCCACACCGAAAACAGGCCCTGCCACGAGGCACGCGTGCCGAAAACCATGGCCCGAACCGACATCGGGGTAGGCCCGGTGGGTCACTCTTGGCGAGCAAAGGCGGGTCGTTTTTCGCGAGTCCCGAAGTTCACAGGCTCACAGACATTGCCGAACTGCGAGTGGCAGCCGAGCACAAAAGCTCTTCGTGTGCCCGCTGGCCCTGCTGGCCGTCATCAGTGCTATCCGTACGATCCCAATTCACCGATTCCCCTGGAAGAACGGACGGTCCCTGATGTCTCACCATGGCGCCGGTGGATGGATTAGAAAATGACCTTCAAACCCAGTTGATTAATCCGTGCGTCGCGCGCCGTGTTAATGGTGCCGAATACCGCGCTCGCGTTGCGGCCATCCGGTCCCGGCGCGAAGCTGTCGTTCACCAGCCCGAGATTCACATGATTGGCGAAATTGAAACTCTCGGCACGGAACTGCAGCCGGATCCGCTCCGTGATGCGCGTATCCTTGATCAGCGACACGTCGAAGTTCACCGCGCCGGGGTGGCGCGCATCGGGAATCGTCCGCCCGATGTTGCCGAACGTGAAGTTCGGCGGATTGACGAATTGCGCGGTGTCGAACCAGCGGAGTAGCGTCCGCTCACCGCGGGGCAGTGCCGGGCTGACGCCGGTGGAGTTCGGACGGTTGGCCTGGAAGTTATTCGCGCCAGTTACTGTCAGTGGAATCCCAGTCTGATTCACGTTAATCAGATTCACCTGCCAGCCACCCACAATCTGCCGCATCACTCCGCTTGCCGGATTCCAGGCCTTCCCTGCCCCGAACGGCAACTCGTACAGCAAACTCGTCACCAACCTCTGAGAAACATCGGCCGGGTCCACCGACTTACTAATCTGCCGGTTAAACAAGCCGTCCTGGTAGCCGTTCTCGTTAGTCTGCTCAATCGGTCCGAAGTCCACCGGAACCGTCGCGGAATCACTGATCTTCTTACCCGCCGTGTATGCGAAGTTCACCAGCAGACCACGCCGCATGCGCCGGGCCACCGTGATCTGCATCTGATGCGACGTGTAGTTGCCCATGCGCGGAGACCGCACATTCACACTGTTATACCAGGGAAACGGCATCAGCAGCCGCTCGCGCGTGACCGTGGCCGCGCCCAGTCCCCCGGGGATCTGTCCAGCATACGGGTTCGCCACCGGCGTATTCAGAGCAAGCTGCAGTTCGGCGCGCACGCGGGGATCGATCTGATTCAAGTTATAGCCCGCCGCCGCGAAGTGGTTGCCCTTGTTAGCCGAGTAAGTCACGTCGAAGAGCCAGGCCTTCACCTGTTGCTGCAACGACAGGTTCCATTGTTGCGACAAAGGCGTTGTCTTGTCGGGCTCCGTGAAGTTCACGCCCTGTCCAAGGAGCGCTTGCGGACCCGCGGACACACCCGGGGATTCGAGCGGGCGGAACGGAAATCCGTCCTTGAACAGAAACGCACGCTGCCCGGGGCCTTGCGCGACGTAATTCGTTCTGGTGGAGGAGAACAGGTTCGTGTCACCCAGGAAGGTGCGGAAGAAGATGGACGGATAGAAGATGCCGTAGCCTCCGCGCACCACGGTTTTTCCGCTTCCAAACACATCATAGGCGAAGCCGAAGCGCGGTCCGAAGTCGTTCCAATCCTCCTGCAGAAACGAGCGAGGCTGCCCGTTGATTCCTGCAAAGACCGTGGTTCCGCGAAACGGTGTTCCAGGAATCGTGCCCGTGGGATCAAAGTTGATGTGCCCGTTGTGGCGCTCGTACGGCTTCTGCTGCCAGTCCCACCGAAGCCCGAGATTCAGAGTAAGACGCCGCGTCACCTTCCAGTCATCCTGCAGGAACGCGCTCAGCGCCAGACCGTGGAACGAGTTGCCGAGAATGCGGTCGATAAAGGAGCCGGACACCTCACCCAGAAGAAACTGCGCGAGATTATTGCCCGTCCCTGCGGGAGACTGCGGATTGCTTGTAAGTCCGCCAAACGCGTAGTCGCCCGAGAGCGCCGCGCCCTGCCGGTTTCCTCCATATAGGATGCGATGGTTATAACCGATCTTCAGAGTATGGTTGCCCTGGATCTTCGTGAGTAAGTTCTGGATATCCCAGTTCAATGAACCCCGCGTGCCGTAAGCCTGGCCGCCAATGGTCCCGAACCCGAAATCGAGTTGCGGAAACTGGTCGTTGGGCACGATCTCCGGCAGTCCCAGCTTGCGCGGCCATTCCTTGCCGGCGTTCAC
>JAEUQE010000372.1 GCA_016789785.1 Bryobacterales bacterium | reverse complement strand
CCGGGAAGCGGGCCACGATGAACGACGCGTCGGGGTCGACATCGTGGACGTACGATTCGCGGGACCGGGTGAAGACGAAGGCGACGCCGCAGGGCACGCTGACGTACACCTATCATGCGAATGGCCTGGTGGCCTCAGTGGTTTCCTCGAATGCAAACGGGGTGAACATCGGCTATGCTTATGACACGTTGAACCGGTTGCAGTCGGTGACGGACAACCGGCTGGCGCCGAACGGGACGACTACTTACACGTGGGATGACGTGGGGAATCCGCTGACGATGACTTATCCGAATGGCGTGGTACATACGTTTGGGACCGACGTGATGGAGCGAATCAGCAGCGTCGCGGTGACGAAGAGCGGGACCACGCTGTCCAGCCAGAACTACACGTTCGGGTTTGCCGGGAATAAACTCACGGAGATCAACAACAACGGTCGAAGTGTGTCGTGGGCTTATGACGCCAGCTACCGGTTGACGACGGAAACGGTGACCGGTGATCCAATGCCGGCGCTGAATGGTGTGATCGGATACGGATTGGACGCGGTGGGCAACCGGCTGTCGCGGACATCGACGATTGCGGCGATACCGGCGACGGCGAACACTTACGATGTGAATGACCGGATTTCGGGGGATACGTTTGATGCCAACGGGAACACGTTGACCTCGGGCGGACATACGTATGGGTATGACTTCCTCGACCGGCTGACGAGTTACGACGGCGCCGCTTTGACGATGGTGCATGACGGCTATGGGAACCGGGTGTCGAAGACGGTCGGCGGGGTTACGACGAAGTATCTCGTGGATGAACTGACGCCGACTGGCTACTCGCAGGTGGCGGAGGAGTTGGTGGGTGGATCGGTGGCGCGGCGGTATGCGCATGGAGCTTTCCGGCACAGTCAGACGCAGTTGATCTCTGGTGCCTGGACGACTCACTATTACGGTTACGACGGCGGACTCCATGTCACGCGGTTGACCGATAGCACTGGTGCGGTCAGCGACACTTACACCTACGACGCATACGGCAATCTGACGGCGGCGAGCGGGTCGACGCCTAACGTGTATCTGTATCGCGGCGAGCAGTACGATTCCAGTGTGCAGATGTACTATCTGCGGGCGCGGTGGTACGCGCCTGGGAACGGTAGGTTCTTCACCAGCGATCCGATCGAACGGGCAGTTGGGGACCAGCGTTCACGGACACACTACTCATATTGTGAAGCCGACCCTGTGAACCACGAAGACCCAAGTGGCTTGGACAGCGCACTGGCGCGGGCGCTTCGGAGCCTCGAATTGCGGGTTGCGCGATTCGGTGCGGAAGTTACTTCGAAATGGGCGGTACGACCCCTAGCGTGCGTTGCGGCGAAAGCTGCGCTATTGGGTGCGGTCGCAGCTATCGTCCGTCACGAAACGCCTTTCATTTCGGGATACGACGCACAATTCTTTAACATCGCAGTTGCAGACGCTGCGGAAGCAATAGGCTCCGCAACAGTCAATGGTCCGCTGCCGCGAGCGATCGTTGTCTACATCGCACGGAGCGTTAGCCCTGCAACCGAGGCCTCCATCAGGGTTGCGTTGAACACCCTCGCCATTCCCGGCAGAGTGTTAGTCGACGTGACTCGCGATATGCATGCCGAAGTGCGCGCGTTCAATATGGTGAAGGGGCAGGGCCACATGGTGGGCGGATTGGTGACGCTATATAGGCTCTGTCCCGGCTGTGCCCGACTCTTTGCGTACACAGGCGATGTGATCATACGTGGAACTGGCCACTGCATCGTGGAGGCCCCAGTGCCGACGATTCCGGCTCCGTGAAGTCCATAGAGGAGGATAGAGGAGTGAACTTATGACGTCTAAACTAAAGACGGTAAACTGGCTGTCATATCGAGACGCTTCTGGAGATCCTGCGGACATTGAAGGGCTTCTGGCGGAGATCTCCTCAAACAGCGATCAGGCCGACGAGGCGCTCAGTGAGTTAGAAGACAGACTGATTATTCCGGGTGTCGTCTGCTCGGTCGGCCCCAACGCGATCGAAGTCCTGCTGGAACTTCTGCCCACAGTCGAACCCGAAGTTGAGGATCGACTGTACATGATTCTCTCGTTTTTCGACCGACATATCCGGTTCGGCGATGATGAAATGATCAGCCGCTGTTCCCCCATTGAGCCGTTCGCGTCCTATGAGGACTTGCGGCGCGCTGTCCGCGATTCGCTGAACAAAGGGAAAGAACTGTATCAGGCAGTGATCGAGAATCCTGAACCTGCGCAGCTCGATAAGCTTCGCGCCGCAGCTTCGTTACTTGGTGAAGCAGCTCACGGCGAGCCTGATCTGCTGCCATTGTATGAAGACCTGATCGTATCTGCCCAAGAGCCGCAAATGCTGGTCGATGTCTTCATGGCGGCGCGAACGATCGGCCAGGATTCGGAAGCGTGGCGACACATGCTCAGGAGGTTGATCGAGGCAGGTCGCACCCGTCGCGTCGTATCTGGTCTCGCTGCGGTCTTTCTTATCGAAGAGAGCGGACCCGCGATTTCGACAGAGGCCGATGATGTGTTCCTGTCGTGCCGTGGGACAATGGGCTGGTATACCGTGCAGGATGTCGCGCGGCGCCTGTCGCGCACGACTCTGCGGCGTCTATACTCACTCCTGCTTGTTCCCGGGCCCGGTTCCATGGCCTTCGTTGAGCTTCACCAAGCGTTTCACTTTCTCTCTGTGTGCTTCGATCGTCACCTGCGATTACGCGGCGAGTCCAGTGCCTCGGGTACAAAACACGGATGGTTCTTCGAAGTCGAAGGAACAGCAGCTCCACCGCCTGAGAAACTCTCGCCCGATCAGTCGCTGCTTCTGGCGAGATTGGCGGATGCCGACGTGTTATGGAGTCAGAACACGAACCTGTGGTCGATCTTCGGGCTGCCCGGCGATCGCTGGGAGTTGCGTGCACTTGCGGAATCGAACGGCGACATCCCGACTGCATCTCCTTGACAGCATCAAGCCGGAAGCGGCGTTTGGAGATATTAGTTTGGCTGGTCGAGTAGTGCGTGCACTGCCGCACTATCATATCCATGAGGTCCACCAGAATCCTCCTGAGAAGGCTGCAGAGCCTTCTGGAACGACACAGATGAGGGAGATCTGCTGCCCGTGCCCGACGATCTACTGCCGTATCCTATGACGGGGCCGGTGGAAGGAGGAGGCTGTTGCTGATGCCGGTCGGATTATGCCGGTTGAGAAGCCAGATCTGGGGCTACGACGCCAGGGTAGCTGGCGAAGAACATGATCGCTTCATGCGCTGGTTCAAGAGTGTTACCAAGGGCGACCGCTTCTTCCTACGAACCGACCTCAAGAGGCCGTTGTCTGCCGATTCGGCTATGTGGCCGTCAGTGTTCGAATACGACCACCCGCCATCTTGTGCTCACCCAGCGCTTGACCCACGGATTGAGGCTGACCTGACGTGCACAGACGACCTCTGGACGAATCTCCCGGCTATGACGCGCTGTCTGAAGGCGGCAGGACGCCCGGCGATGTGCGTGGCGCTGGAGTTGTTCGTCCCCCCGGAAGCGACCGTCTTGGAAGTTCCCTCGAATCGGCTGTACGCCGATTGTTGTCCGCAGACGGTTCCTGCCGGATACGACTTACTCGGTTACGACATCACAAACGCCTCCATTTTTAGCGGTCTCTGCAACTGTGGATACGGTGAAGAAGAGGTCGATGCGTTGTTACCAGTGTGGGGTAACCGCATGAACGAGCATGGCTTGTTGGCTACATTCGAAGACGCCCTTGCTTACTGGGACGTGACGGAAGCAAGAGTTGGATCTCACGGGCCATTCTTTGTTTGCGGCGTTCACGGGAAACTGCTCCCGGATGCGACTGGTGGCGGCTGACGCTGAGAGGCCGAACGATAGCAGACGAGGGGCTGCGGCATTTCCTCCGACTGTCATGCGATCAGGTCTCGCATTGCGCCAATTCCGATTGTCTCGCCGCGAATAGGGCTTGCACGTGTCGTCGGGAGTATTTCTCCGCCAAATCAGTCCAGACCTCACGAGGCGCTCGGGTCGCATCCCTACGGAGCCATGTCTTCCTGCGAGGCTCTTTGATTGCAATGCCGTCCAGTCCTTTCGCCAATGCTGTAACCTGCTGGTGAAAACCGCCGGCCAGTACTCGCTGGTCTTCGACATGGAGGGCGGCATGATCCTCGGCGCCGGCGGTGGCGCGACACGTGTCAGTGGGCCCATGGAAGGCGCGCCCTCGAGCGGCATGACCGCCTTCGCCAACCTGCCCGTGATGGGCGCCAAGAACGCCGCGGGCGTGCAACCGAACCAGCAGATCATCCGCATCAACTTCCCAACAGCGGGAATCTATCCGTTCGAAATTGACTACCTCCGCGGCGGCCCCCGCCAGGGCATTTCCGTGCGCTATCAGGAAACCTCGATCCTGCGGCCCATCCCGCCGGTGGCCACGTTGAAGATTACTCCGATGGACGCCATCACGCGGACCCGGGGCGAGTCCGTGACCGTGACGGTGCGCGCGGGGAACGAACGGATCTCCCCATCGCCGGGGTTCCCGTGACGCTCAACGTCACGGGGGCGAACCCGCAGCAGCTTCTGGCCGCCACCGACGCCAATGGGATCGCGACCTTCCAGTACACTGGCCAGGTCGCGGGCTTCGTGGACAACCTGCGCGCCAGCGCCACTTATGGCGCTTCCGAACTGCGCTCGGGGGTGGCGAGAGTAACCTGGAACAGCGGCGTCAATCAGGCGCCGCTCGTCTCCGGCGGCCCGCCGTCGACGATCACGATGCCCGCGGCGGCGGTACTTGCCGGTACCGTCAACGACGACGGCCTGCCCGCGGGCAGCACGCTCAACATCCAATGGACGCAAGTGAGCGGCCAGGGCACAGCCACGTTTGACAATCCGCGCAGCCCGCAGACGCATGTTACTTTCAGCCAGCCCGGCAGTTACGTGCTGCGGCTGACGGCGTCGGACGGGGTGCTGAGCAGCAACGCCGAGGTCACGGTCGGGGTCAACGCCGAACCGACGACGCTGGGCAGGTGGATCGCCACGCCGGTTCACCTGTCAACGATTACCGGCACCGTGGATATCACGACGGTGGCCGGACTTACACTGACCAGCGGCACGTTGAGTTACTATCCGGGTAACTTCCCGAACGGCGCGGTGACGATCAACAGCAATGTTACGGGATCGGGCGTGATCGGGACGTTGGATACGTCGAAGCTGGTGAACGGCACTTACTGGATCCGGCTGCAGGCGACGAACTCGGCTGGGCAGACGCAGACGAGCGCGGTGATGGTGTTCGTGACGGGCGAGTACAAGCCGGGACGGATGAAGGTGACGATGACGGATCTGGTGGTGCCGGCGGCGGGCTTCCCGATCCGGATCGAGCG
>JAEUQE010000371.1 GCA_016789785.1 Bryobacterales bacterium | reverse complement strand
GCCTTCCACCCACACCACCCAGTCAAGTCTCCCGTCGCCTTCGGGGCTCTTAGGGATCGCGCGGTCGTCCCATTCGTTGTGCGCGAGAAACGAGGCGGCGACCACCTTCCCGGTTTCGCGCTCGACCACCAGCATGCCGCCCTCCAGGTCATTCTCGTGCGCACCCCATCCCAGAGGGAACAACGCAATCAACTGCGTGATCAGATTGTCGCCGCGATCGGCGGCATGAAAGAAGTAGTAGAGGAGAAACAGGTGCGACTTCGTGGCGGCCACCACGTCGGCATAGAAGACCGGCTCTAGCGAGTAGGCCCGTCCTTCGCGCGACAGTTCCTGCGCCTTGCGGCGGTTACCCTCGGTCTCGCGGTCTCCATCAAAGTCGATTGCCATGAGGAGATCGAGAAAGCTCCACTTGTCTCTGTCCTTATATTGTTGGTGCCAGTGCAGAACGCTTGGCGCGTAGTGTTCCAGCAGTTTCTCCCGGCTGACCGGGCTGCCATTCAACTGAAACACCGGCGGAGTTTGCGCACAGGCGAAGGGCGGAATCACGCCGAGGAGGCACGCTATCAAGGTTTGGAGGCGATTCATGCGACTGCCTCTTCCGGTTCCGCCTTTGTGCGGCGGCGAGATGCCCGCAGCCGTTCCACATACCCGTAGCGGAGCCAAGCCGGGATCAGCGCAATCAGGAGAAAGGCCAGGAAGATCTCCACGGTGACGACGATCGGGCGTGTCAGCCATCGCCACTCCGACCCTCGAGTCAGATCCAGTTGCGACCGCGCAAACGCAATCCACCCGTCGATCGCTTGCAGTTTGGAGAAGATGGTGTGCGACTCCGCGTCCGCGTACAGATCGTGGGCCGTGCCGAGCGCAAGATCGAGCATCCAGAAGAATCCGAAACACAGCACCGCGAAACTGACCGAGGCAAGGATGGTGATCCAAACGATTCGAACGAAGCGGGCGGCGATTCCAGCCTCGGCCAGCGTGGAGTGACGCTCTCCCGCGAATCGTCTCGCGAACCAGCCAATGACATCGGAATTGTGATGCAGGTTGTTGTGGGCGGTGTGCGGCCACCATGCGTGCGCTTGGCGGTGATTCTCCACTGTGGGGAATGGGTCCTTGGCGACTGCTGGCGGCCGGGGCGCGGACTCCTTGGAATCGGCGGTGCTCGCAGCCGGCGCCTCGGGACTGCCGTACCACGCAAGGCGATCGCCGAGTGGATCCGAGATGTCGTTGATGTTGTGCCACTCGAAGCTCGCTTCCGTGGGGCCGGCGTCCTCCGCCACGATGGCCGTCTCGCCATTTGCCGGATGGGTGAGCGATAACCGGATCCTCCGCCGCATCGCCATGGGACGCGCGGAAGGAAACACGAAGTACGTCTTGTCCAACGGCGATCCGAGCGTGACGAGGGTCTTGAGCTTCTCGTACGGGTCGATTTCCAGCATCTTGGCAGGCGCCAACTGGTCCTTGAGATAGTCGAGGAAATCGAGCGACATCTTCGCGGGCTCCACGCGGTGGCTGTGCAGACCGTCGTAAGCGAGGACCGAGCCGAGGCTGTGAGCGGCGATGTGAATCGAGTTGCAACCATCCAGGTTGGCCTTCAGAAGCACTTCATCGAAACGGGCCATCAACACGTCGAGCTTCGTCTGGTTGTGGAAGTAGATCTGCTGGCTGTAGTAGAGCTTCACGTCGCCGGCATATTCGAAGATGATCTCGCCGAATCGCCGCAGTGGCTCGGTCTTGCGGGCAACGAAAGCGAAGAGCACCAGGATGGATTCGGCCATGTGAATCACAAAGTCGAGGATTCCGAGAGCGGACCAGTAGCGGACGAACTGGAACGGGTTCACGGATCGCGCGGCGTACTTGCCAGACAGCGCGTTGAACAGAGGGTTCCACAGCGTAGTGGTCAGCCAGACGTTGAACTTGAGCTTCTGGAACCATGAGAATTTCAGATCCTCATCGGCCCAGTAGACCTCATAGAAGGCGATCTCATGGTCGCGATCCAAGATGCATACGGGCCGGAAAAGGTGCTTGTGCGCGTCCTCGCGGAGAGTGCCGCCTGGGCCGAAGAACGAGAACAGATCGCTGGTTTCACGCGTCCGTGCCGGCATGCGGGCAAGTTCCGTGCGATCGATTTGCAGTTCGGCGCCCGGCTGGATCGTCTTGATCTCGCGATACAGGGCCGACGAGAAGGATTTCGTGTAGTCGTAGCGGTTCTGCCGGCCGATGCCGTGAATCAGAATGACGCCCGTTTTGTGGAGGCCGGCATTGCTGGCGGCCGAAGGCTGATCTTGCTGCATCGTCATGGGAGTGGCCACAGGAATGAACGAAAACCGGCCGTTCTTTCCTTTCCGGGCGTTGGGATCTTTGCGATCGAGCCGCTTCCCGGCGGCGTCAGGCATGCCCACGCGATCGTGCCGTTGCGATATACTATGAAATTCGGGGTGAGTGCGCGTTGCGTATCACCACTCGCGCGTCTGGTGTGTTGACCGGAATGTCCTCCGCGGTATCGCGGACGGGCGCTTTACTTCCAACATTGCCTGCCGCATCATATACTGGAATTTAAACGACTTTTTGACAGAGGAATGGTGAACTATGCCTAATCCAAAACGGCGGCACTCCAACCGCAGAACCGCCCAACGTCGCGCGCATGACTTTCTGACGACCGCCGGTTTGGCTATCTGCCCGAATTGCGGAGAGAAGAAGCTGCCTCACCGGGTCTGCCCCGCCTGCGGCCACTACAAGGGCCGCGAAGTCATCGAAGTCGCGGAACAGTAAGCGAGATCTCAAGGGTCACAGGGTAGCGTTCTCGAAGCTGAGGCGCCGCTCCGATAGGCCGCTCCGAAACGGACAATATGGTCACCATCGCGGTAGACGCCATGGGGGGAGATCATGCCCCTAAGGCGGAAGTCGAAGGGGCGATACATGCGGTCAAAAGCCTCCCGGTCGAGGTAGTTCTCGTCGGACGGGAGGATCTCCTCCACAAAGAGCTCGACCACTTCCGGGGCTGGCGGGATCTCCCCATCCGCATTCAGCATGCCAGCGAAGTCATCACCATGGATGACTCCGCAGCGAAAGCGATGCGGACCAAGAAGGACAGTTCCATCCGCGTGGCGACCCGCTTGGTGCGCGACGGCATCGCACAGGGCGTGGTCTCCGCAGGCAACACAGGCGCGGTGATGGCGACCGCGAAAATGGTGCAAGGCATGGTGCGCGGTGTGGAGCGTCCCGCGCTCGCATCCGCATTCCCTACGCTCAAAGGCACTCCATCGGTACTGGTGGATGTCGGCGCCAACGTCGACTCTTCGCCGGTCATGCTCGCGCAGTTCGCCATCATGGGCGAGATCTACTCCCGAGTCATCTTCAAGGTCGACGAGCCGCGTGTCGGGCTGCTGTCGATCGGCGAGGAAGAGCACAAAGGCAACGACCTTACCAAGAACACGACGCCACTGCTCAAGAGGCTTCCCATCAACTTCATCGGCAATGTGGAGGGACGCGATCTCTATACGGGGCACGCCGATGTGATTGTCTGCGATGGGTTCATTGGCAATGTGGCGCTGAAGGTGAGCGAAGGCATTGTGGAAGTGATCAAGCACATGCTGAAGGAGTCCTTGCAGTCGACCATCACGCGGCAAATCGGCTATGTGCTGTCGCGGGCGGCGTTCACGGACTTCAAGAAACGCGTGGATTACTCCGAGTATGGTGGCGCGCCGCTGCTTGGCGTGAAGGGCGTGTGCATCATCTGCCATGGGCGCTCGAATGCGAACGCGATCAAGAATGCGGTGCGTGTGGCCGCGGAATTCGCCAGTGCGGGCGTCAACGCTCGCATTGAGGAAGAACTGCATCGGTCGACGATTGGTGCGGACGCGGCTTCGGCGGATTAAGTTCGGTCGCGCGGCTTGTGGTCGACGAAGAGGGAACTGCGCTAACGTAGGCACATGAACCGGTCTGTGCCGATCGTTTGTTGCGCGATCTGGTTATGGACGTTGGAGCCCGGCCAAGCTACCCCCGGAGCCCGGAACTCTGTTGCTTGGCTCTCGAATACTGCGGATGCGATTGTCATCGGAGCGGTGGATGCCCATAGCCCGTTTTCCCACTCTCCGGTCATCACGATCGAGGCCACGGTCCACATCACGAGAGTGCGCAAGGGGCCACTGGCGGCTGGGACTACTCTTTCTCTGAGTTGGGAGTTGCCGCCCGGTGTCCGGCGTTCCAGCAACACGGCTACTGCGAAGCTACAGTCGTACGGCATTTTCTTCCTTGCGCGTAAGCCTGCTGGCAGATGGTCCGTCCTGTGGGTCTACGAGGGGAGTCCTATGTGGGATGAGGCGTTCCTAAAGATCCCTGCGCAGTCCCCTCCCGGACTGCGGGCCGCAGTGCTCGCTTCTCTCCCGGCGAACGCCTCAGTCGTCGATACTGTTCTGGCCGAAGTAGTTCTTGCACACGAGTCTGGCGTGCAGGTCAACATCAATTTGATTGAGGAGTTCCGCCGGAGCAAGTCGCCTTTTCTGGAGTCCGCCTTCGTCAGGTTCCAGTCCAACCGCGATCCGCACATCCGCAATCTTGGAATTCGCGGCTCGCTCGCCGCCGGCGATGTCGGCACGCTCCTCGCCATCCAGCGCGAGCATCGAACGCTTGCTTCCGACGATAGCCTTTGGCAGCGGTTGCTCGACTCTCTGCGCCTCTTTGTGAACACCGAGCGGCGGGCGTTGTGGAGCCTCGGCCTCATGGCCTCGGATGAGGGCAGCCGGATCGACTTGAGAAGTGCTGCCGCGAGTGCGCTGGCAAGGATGCACACGCGGGACACGCTGCCTTTGCTTGCGGCTCTGCTGGACGATCCCAGTGACGAATTGCGAGCCATCGCCTGCGGAGGCATTGCGCGTTTTGCGAACAATCTGCCGATGGATTCGAGTCAGCCGGCGTCGAGGTACTCACCGTATCGAACCTGGGATACCATCATCCACGCGACGTTTGAATCCGAGCACACTCCGTTCTGGAAAGCATGGTGGAAGGAGCATAAGGCCGAGCTGACGAAGTAGCGTTGTACCGAGCTACGACTCGTCCGCTGTATGCGCCGGTGGTACTCGCGTCCTACCGTTCTTAGTACGACCGGCCAAAACGCGACCTACTTAGTACGTTTGTCCCTGTGACACTGCGATGACGTGTCGTAAGTTGGGTTGCAGTCACGCCCCACTCCCTCGGGGCGGGCACTTTCGCTCCCAAGCGATTGCACCTCGCGCCGCACGGACGGCAACCCGCGCGGCGCGTTACTTTCTCGATTCCACCTCTTGCAGATATTCCGTCACGCGGCGGCAATCTGTCGGCGCGTGTCAACGGGTTTGAGACACCTGGCATGGGAATTTAGTGACTAGCGTCCTCTGTCTTGGGGCCCTCCAAC
>JAEUQE010000370.1 GCA_016789785.1 Bryobacterales bacterium | reverse complement strand
CGAGACGGCTTGCCGCCAGGCGTCATCAATCACCCGCAGCAGTTGGCTGTCATTTTCCGAAATGCTCATAGGCGTACATCGCAATGATCGTCTTCGCGTCGCGGATCTTTCCGCGGCGAATCTGTTGTTCAATCCATTCCGGCTGGAACCACTTCACTTGCAGCCGCTCATCTTCGGTCGGATTCGCTACTCCCGACTTCAACCCACGTGCAAGGAAGATGGTCATCTTCTCCTGCTGGAATCCGGGGCTCGGCAGAAACTCAATCAGACGCTTCCACTTTGAAGCGCGCAACCCGGTCTCTTCGGCGAGTTCGCGCTTGGCCGCCTGCAGTGCGGTTTCACCCGCGTCAATCATGCCCGCGGGCAACTCCCAGAGGTAGTCCAGTGCAGGGTAACGATACTGCCGCACCAGACAGATTCGCCCCTCGGCATCGACTGGCATCACGACGGTGGATCCGCCATGCTCCACCATGATGCGGCGGATCTTGTGCCCTTCCGGATCGAGCAACCAATTATCGGTGACGTGAAAGATCGGCGTCTTCAGCATCACCTTGCGCGAGAGCAGCTTCTTCATTTGGCCTTCTCTACCGTCACCTTGCCGAACTTCTCCACCGTTTTCCGGATCCTTGAAGCGTCGCCCACAATCACCACGGATGCATCGGCGGAACTCAAGTACTTCGCGGCGGCCTTTTGAATCTGATCCGGCTCCACGGAGCGAATGCGCGTGACGTACTTCTCCAGATAATCGGGAGGAAGTTCGTTTACGCGATTGCTGGCAAGCTGGCTCGCGACCCCATCCTGGCTCGCGAAATTCATTACGAACGTGCCGTTCAGGTAGTTCTTCACGTTGCTCAACTCTTCGGCGGGTACAGGCTCGCCCGCCATCCGATCCATCTCCGCGAAAACTGATTTCATCGCGGGCTCAAGTACTTCCTCGCGGACCTGAGTGGTCGCCGTGAAGAAGCCCGTGTCGCGATACGGCGCATGATGCGCGCCCGCGTTGTACGCAAAGCCCTGCTTCTCACGGATGTTGACGAACATGCGGGAACTCGCGCCGCCTCCCAGGATGTTGCTTGCCACGAGCAAGGGGAAGTAGTCGGGGTCCGTGCGGGTCACACCGAGGTGCCCGGCAAGGATGTCGACTTGGGCCGAACCTGGACGGTCGATCAAAGTCAGCGAACGCGTAGGTTTCGGCAACTCCGCACTGGCTGCCGGAGTCACATCCTTCTTGGGCCAGTCACCAAGCCGCGACCCGATCATGTCAGTGATGTTGGCCGGAAGTGCCCCCACCACGATCAGCACGGCGTTTGATGGCGTGATGTTCTGCTCGCGGAACCGCAGCAGATCCTGCTGCCGGATCGACAGAATCGACTGTGGGGTTGGCAAGGTGCGCGAAAGGGGATGAGAGCCGAACACGACGGCATGTAGTTTTTCATCGCCCAACGTCTCCGCCTGGCTGCGCTGCAACTCGAGTTCCTGAATGCGATTCTGCTTGCGAAGATCGATCTCATCCTGAGGAAAGTTGCTATTGCGCACGATGTCGGCTGTGATCTCAAGTAGCGCACCCGTGTGCTCGGCAAGAACCGAGCCTGAAACCCACATAGCATCTGGCGTGGCGTTCGCATCAAGCGTGCCGCCGATCACCGCGAGTTCCTCGGCGATCTTCTGGGCCGAGCGTGAGGGCGTGCCCGCCTTCATGAGGGAAGCGACGGTTTCGGCGAGCCCAGGCTGAGCCTGCGGATCCAGACGCGAGCCGCCGCGAAACACAAGCCTCATCGTCACCAGCGGCAATCGCGAGTCGGGCACCATCACAATGCCGAGCCCGTTATCGAGCTTCGATTCCCGCGGCGCGGGCAGCTTCACGGGCGCCAGCGGAGGCGTGTCCGGCGCCTTTGTGCGATCGATCTTCGGCTGGCTCGAACAGGCGCAAAGGACGCCGATGAGGGTCAACGTGGTTGTGAGCTTCATCTACTTCTTCTCCTTTGCCGGCGGTGCTGACGGAGCGGGCACGATCTCAAGAACAGATTGTTTCTCCTTCGGGAAGTACTTGCGCGCGGCCTCCTGCATCTGTTGTGGCGTGACGGAGAGAAATTTCTCAAGCTCGCTATTGATGTGGCCTGGATCGCCATCCAGCAACTCGTACTGCGCGAGAAGATTGGCGCGCGTGGTGGTGGATTGCAGCGCGCGGATTCGGCCCGCGCGGAACGTCGCCCGCGCACGTTCGAGTTCCTTCGCATCCACCGGCGTGGACTTCAGCTTCTCGATCTCTTCTTCGAATTGAGCCACGATCTGTTTTCCGTTGAAGCCAGGATTGTGAAAGAGAAAGCCGGCCCACATGCCGGGATCCTTGTAGTCCTGTGGATTGCCAAAAGGAAAGCCGAGATTCGTCTCAAAGCCCAGCAGCGACTTCCTGCCTTTCACCATGCTGAGATACAAGCGTGAACTCTCGCCTCCGGTCAGCACGACGTCCAGCATCACAAGCGCATAGTAGTCGGGAGAGCGCCGCTTCGGCCCTGGATACGCCACCAGGGCGCCGGGAACACGTGCGAGCGCATCCTTATAGGTCTGCCAGCGCGGCTCCTTCTGTTCAGGCTCGGTCAGGTCAGGCGACTTGGGCTGAGGCTGAGAAGGAATGTCGCCGAAGTATCCGTCGATGAGCTTCTTCACTTCCGATGGCTTGATGTCGCCGGCGATCGTCAGCACGGCGTTGTTCGGCGCGTAATAGGTCTTGAAGAACTTTGAAACGTCGTCCACGGTGGCGGCATTCAAGTCTTCAAAACTTCCGATGATGGAGTGCGCGTTTGACCAGTTGCGGAAGGCGAGCATCGGGAAGACGTCGGATACAGCAGTGGCATACGGCTGATTGTCGAAATTCAGACGGCGCTCCTGCTTCACTGCTTCCTTCTGGTTGTCGAGATTCTCTTTCGTGATGGCGAGGGAGCGCATGCGGTCGGACTCGAGCCACAAGGCCACGGCCAGTTTGTTCGAGGGCAGAATCTCGAAGTAGTCGGTGTAGTCGGGATGCGTACTGCCATTGAGTGTGCCGCCGTTCGATTCCACGGTCTTGAAGTGGACACCCTTCGGCGCGTTGGCGGAGCCCTGGAACATCATGTGCTCGAAGAGGTGTGCAAAACCGGTGCGGCCCTTCTCTTCGGAACGCGCGCCCACGCCGTAGATCACGTAGACGGTCACGATGGGAACGGTGTTGTCGGGCGCAAGAATCACACGAAGGCCGTTCGGCAGTTTGTACTTTTCAAACGGCACGTTGACGCCGGAGTCCGCCATCAGGGGCAGCAGACTCAAAAACAGAAACGCTGCGAAATGTTTCATTAGGACCGGATTGCCTTTTGGAATTCTTCGACGGGAAGCGTGTTCAGCACATCAGCGGAGGTAAGCCAGCCGCGCCGCGCCATCGACACACCGAAGTGCATGTTTAGCAGATGTTTCGGATGATGCGCATCGGTGGAGATGACGAACTTGCAGCCAAGCGACTTTGCCAGACGGATCAACGGAGCATGGATGTCGAGGCGCTCCGGGCTAGCGTTGATCTCGAGAAATACGCTGCGGCGAGCGGCTTCGCGAGCCACTTTCTCGAAGTCGTAAGGGTAGCCGTCGCGATGCAGCAGCACGCGGCCGGTCGGGTGGCCGAGCGCGCGCACATGCGGGCATTCCAGCGCATGCAGCAGACGATCCGTCATTTCAGCAGATTCCAGATTCATGTGGCTGTGGACGCTTGCGATCACGTAGTCGAGTTCGGCCAGCGCATCGTTTTCGAGATCCATTGTGCCGTCGCGGCGGATATCGCACTCGATCCCGGAGAAGACGCGGATGCCGAGATCCCCATTCAGTTGGCGCACGCGCGAGGCAAACGCCACCACGCGCTTCTCGTCCAAACCGTTCGCCATTGCGAGAGCCTTCGAGTGATCCGTGATGGCGAGATATTGATAGCCGAGATCGCGGCAGTGACCGGCCATCTCCTCCAGCGTTGCGCGGCCGTCCGTTTCCGTGGTGTGCATATGCAGGTCGCCACGAATGTCAGCGCGTTCGATCAGCTTCGGCAATGTGTGCTGCTCGGCCGCATCGATTTCGCCCTGGTTTTCGCGCAACTCCGGCGGAATCCAATCGAGGCCCAACACTTCATAGATCTGCTCTTCCGTCTCGCCCGCGACACGTTCGCTGGTTGCTTTGCCGTCCGGACCGAGGCGGAACAGGCCATATTCATTGAGCGAAAAGCCCATTCGGATGGCACGGTTGCGGAGCGCGATGTTGTGCTCCTTGCTGCCGGAGAAGTATTGCAGGGCGGCGCCGAAACTCTCGCGTGGCAGCGCGCGCACATCCACCTGCAGTCCCTCCAGACCGACCTTCGCGCTCGCTTTGTTCTCGCCCCGCACCAACACTTCGTGCACTCTCGGATATTTGACGAATGCATCGAGAGCGTCGGCAGCACCAGGGCCCGTAATTAACAAGTCGAGATCGCCGACGGTCTCTTTGCCGCGGCGAAGGCTGCCGGCCGGCGTGATCTGTTCCACGCCCGGGATCTCCTTCAAGTGGGCCGTCAACTCCATCGCAGTCTGCTCGGCGAAGTGCAGAAGGAAGCGCCCGGCGCTCTGCCGGTATTGCGCGATCGAACGGATCACTTTTTCTTCCAGCTTTGCGCCCATGCGCGGCAGGGTTTGCAGCTTGTGCTCGCGGCATAAGCGCTCAAGCCCATCAATCGTGGAGACACGGAAATGTTCCCAGATGAGAGCGATACTCTTCGGGCCGAGGCCTTGGATCTTCAGCATCTCGAGCGCTGTGGGCGGATAGCGTTCGAGCATTTCGTCACGCCGTTCGAACGAGCCGCGGGTGATGATTTCCTGCAGCACGGCGGCGAGTCCCTTCCCGATGCCCGGAATGTCGGTCACCTTTTTTGCGGGATTCCGGAGCACGTCTTCGATGCGCTCGGGATAGCCTTCGATCGCGGATGCGCCATTGCGATAGCTGCGAATGCGGAACGAGTCCTCGCCCGCAATCTCCATCAGGTCGGCGGTCTCCGCGAGCATCTGCGCGATTTCACGATTCTCCATGTGGACACTCTGATTGTAACGTCTGGCGAATTCGAAGCTGCTTGCACAGCGAGAGGCACTGTGATTCAATCAGCAAACCAGTTTTCGAACGCAAAACATGAATCCCTTTCTGCTGTTGGTGATCGCATCACCGTTATTCTCGCAGCACATTCTCTACAACGAGTCGCGAGACAAGACTGCGAAGGATGCACTGGACGCTGTGAAGAAGATCACGGCATCCGGCCTGACGAATTCGCAGTTGACGAATCTTGAGAAGATCGAGCGGGACCTGCTTGCTTCAGAGACTACCTGGACCGAAGCATCCATGCGCGCGAGCCTGCAGGGCTTTCGCAACT